>CAZICW010000092.1:0-1784 GCA_964537995.1 uncultured Oscillospiraceae bacterium | reverse complement strand
CCGTAAGCTTAATTGTGTCGTTTTCGAATTCAACGTCAAAGCCGAAAACTTCCGCTCAAGGATATTTTGCATTGTATAAACGAAAAGCAAAATCGGCACAGCCGACACATACCGTATCAACTATGCCGATATTTTTTCGGGCTTGAAAAATCCTAAACGCGACTCCCGAATACAGCAGCTTTCTTCGTTTTTCCGCATAATTAATTAAGCATTGCATCCAATGCGGCAGAAATAATCGAGAGCTGATGTTCGTCGCAGAGCTTAAGCTGACGAATTATACGGTCAAGCTCGGTATTATTGTTTTCCGCGTCGGGATAGAAGATTATGTTGGCGTCAATACCAAGGTTAGTGATTATTGAACAGAGAGTCTCATAGCTGGGAGTTTGTCCTTCATTTTCGATTGCAGCTATGTATCTCGGCGACTTACCGATTCTCTCAGAGAACACTTCCCTTGTAAATCCCGCCGATGTTCTTGCTTTTTTGATTACTCGACCGAAAACCGTGCTTTCTTCTTGCATGGCGTTTATCCTCCTTTATGCAGATTTGGGAATATCCGCAGAAATTCCGACCGAAAACATATCGCCGTTCAGCCGCCGCAACAATATTCCTCATCATCCATTATAAGTGTTTTCCGAATCAAAATAAATGTTGTAATACATCTTTTTTTTAATGAATTTGTTTTAAAATGGGAAAAACACCGCCCCTTTTTTGGGGCGGCAGTCTTTGTTGAAGAAAAATCGAACCGGAAGCAAACGCTTACTCTTTTTCGGCAAAATCGGGAGCTGCTACCGGCGGAGCGTCGGCAGCGCCGTCAACCTTGCCGATTAAAAGAGCCTTATAAAAGTCTATCGCCTTTCCCACGTCTTCGGCATACGCCTGAGCAATATTCCCGACCATGGCTGTCTTGACGTCATTTTCCGCTTTTTCCAGCGTGGAATATGCCGCCGCGGTTTGCCTGTCCAGTTCGGCAAGCAAATTCTCTAATTTGCGCACAATATCATTTGCATTTATATTATCCGTATTATTCATTTTTATACCCGTCCTTTCGTTTTTCACGGAAGACGGAGCGACAAGGCGGATTGCGGCCTCGTCAACATACTCGGCTCTTCCGCTTTTGACAAGACCCTTTGCCCTTTTCGGGTAGGTTTCGCCTGTTTTGTTCCCGTTTTCATCCAAAACCGCAATGTTTTTTGTCATGGGTGTCCTCCCCTTCGTTTTGGCTTCGCTGTTTTTTGTTATGGGTGCCGTCCCCGATAAAACCATTATAGCGCCGTTTTCCGAAATTGTCAAGGAAAAATTCACTCCGCCGCGGCGCCGAAGTGGTTTTCAAGAATATTTTTCAGCGCGCAGGCTCCGGAGCTGTGACAGCGTTCGATCGCCACGTTATTCTTTTCCGCCTGCTCCGCGGCTATGGCAACCATTTTGTGCGCGACCGTATTTGTAAACAAAATTATCAGGTTGGGCTTTCCTATCTGGCTTTTCAGATTCCCCGGGCATTGCGTGAAAACCTTGCATTTACAGCCGAATTTGCCGCATATTTGTTTGTACTGGCAGTGCATCCTGTCATGTCCGCCGATAATTACCACGCTCATTGTCAAATTCCCTCCATCGGTTAGATTGGGCTAACCCCGCCGGTTAAGCAAAGCTTCCCGCGCGGAAGCCTTCAATCAGTTTTTCAATAAAGTAATTATATCACAGCTTCCGAGGTTTGTCAATAGCTTTTTTAAGGTTTTATAACCTAAGCGCAGATGTCCCCCGCCTCTAAGGCGGCGGGGTCCACTTCA
>CAZICW010000091.1:0-1853 GCA_964537995.1 uncultured Oscillospiraceae bacterium | reverse complement strand
ATCATATTGACGCATAAAAGTCAACATATATTATTTTTGCCGAATTGGGAGCCTTCTCTCTTTCGCTCAAAATGCAAAAAATTCAAAAAAGCTCTTGAAAAACCCGCCTGAATGAGATATAATCTATGTGACAACGCTTCCCGTAAGGATGATAAGGCAGCATTTGCCGTTGTCTGCGGGAGCGGCAACTTTAGGCGAAACGCCGAAAAACGGCCGCAGACCGCAATCGTTCGCAAGCTCCGCTTCAAGCAAGCCTGGCGGGAGCCGCTTCGATTTAGATATTTACAAGCGTATTAACGAAAGGACTGACTACAGATGGCAGAAGAAAACCGCCCCGCAAACGAGCTGAACGAGCCTGATATGAAACAGCTTCTCAAGGTTCGGCGCGAAAAGCTTGCCGAGCTTTGCGCCGACGGACGCAACCCGTTTTGCATAACAAAATTCAACCGCACCCATACATCGGGCGATATTGTCGAAGGCTGCGCCACGGAAGAAAGAGTTATAGAAACCCGTGAGGGCGAAAAACAGGTAACGGCGAAAATTTCCCGCCTTAACGGGGAAATTGTGTGCGTAGCGGGCAGAATAATGTCCAAGCGCGGAATGGGGAAGGTGGGCTTCGCCCATATTTCCGACATGGACGGGCAGATTCAGCTTTTCGTAAAGAGAGATATACTCGGCGAGGAGGAATATAACCGCTTCAAGAAGCTGGATATCGGGGACATCATCGGCGCGCGGGGCGAGGTATTTACCACTCAGACCGGTGAAATTTCCATCCGCGTAAGCGAAATAACTCTTCTTTCCAAGTCCCTTTTACCGCTTCCGGAAAAATTTCACGGACTCAGCGACCCCGACCTTCGCTACCGTCAAAGATATGTGGATCTTATCATGAACGCGGAGGTTAAGGATACATTTATAAAACGCTCCAAAATCATTTCGGCAATCCGTTCCTATCTGAACGGTCAGGGCTTCTTGGAGGTTGAAACTCCCATGCTTGTTTCAAATGCGGGCGGCGCGGCTGCCCGTCCCTTTGAGACTCACTTTAACGCCCTTGACGAAAATTTCAAGCTTCGCATTTCGCTGGAGCTTTACTTAAAGCGTCTGATAGTGGGCGGATTTGACAAGGTATACGAGATCGGGCGCGTATTCAGAAACGAGGGAATTGACACCCGTCACAATCCGGAGTTTACATTGATGGAGCTGTATCAGGCTTACACCGACTATCACGGCATGATGGAGCTGACAGAAAATCTTTACCGTTATGTTGCTCAAACCGTACTCGGTACAACAAAAATTGTCTACAACGGCACAGAGATGGATTTGGAAAAGCCGTTTGAGCGTATTACCATGGTTGACGCCGTTAAGAAGTATTCGGGCGTGGACTTTAACGAGATACACACACTGGAAAAAGCGCGAGAGGCCGCAAAGAAGCACAACGTGGAATTTGAGGAGCGCCATAAAAAGGGCGATATTCTGAATCTGTTTTTTGAGGAGTATGCCGAGAAACATTTGGTTCAGCCCACATTTGTCATGGATCATCCCGTTGAAATTTCACCGCTTACGAAGAAAAAGCCTGAGAATCCTGATTATGTTGAGCGCTTTGAATTTTTTATGAACGGCTGGGAAATGGCGAACGCGTATTCCGAGCTTAATGACCCGATTGACCAAAGAGAACGTTTTAAGGCACAGGAGGAGCAGCTTGCTCAGGGCAACGAGGAAGCCAATACCACCGATGAGGACTTCATGAGAGCGCTGGAAATAGGTATGCCTCCAACGGGCGGAATAGGCTTCGGCATTGATAGAATGTGTATGCTGCTGACCGATTCCCCCGCAATCAGGGATGTGCTTCTGTTCCC
>CAZICW010000090.1:0-2071 GCA_964537995.1 uncultured Oscillospiraceae bacterium | reverse complement strand
GTAAGCAAAGGAGAGACGACGGCAATGGCAGCTCAAAGCGGAATAAAGATATTGGCGCAAAACAAAAAAGCGTTTCACGATTTCATCATCGAAGAAGAGCTTGAAGCGGGCATAGAGCTGTGCGGCACTGAGGTAAAATCCATTCGTCAGGGCAAGGTCAGCCTTAAGGAGAGCTACTGCGAAATCGTCGGAGGCGAGATGATCGTTAACGGAATGCACATTTCGCCCTATGAGCAGGGAAATATTTTCAACAAAGACCCTCTGCGCCCGAAGCGGCTGCTGCTGCATAAGAACGAAATTCTCCGTCTTTACGGCAATGTAAAGCGCAACGGCGTGACGCTTGTGCCTCTGAGCGTGTATTTGAAGGGCTCTCTTGTAAAGCTGAAAATAGCCGTCGCGCGCGGCAAAAAGCTTTATGATAAGCGCGAAGCTGCGGCCAAGCGCGACGCCGGACGCGAAATCGAACGCGCATTGAAGGAACGCTTGCGGGAAAAATAGGCAAAGCGTATCATTTTTGTCATCAAACACAATAAAAGACGGCTTTTGTAACAGAATTGTTAGAGTTTTTCTATTGTAATTTCAACTTATTTTGTATATAATATAAATGTATGTGGGGTCGTAACGGCTTCGACGGGGATGTTGAAGCTTGGGAAGCGAGCTGCGGCGGGCGCCGCATTAAACAGCCCAAATTAAATTTAAACGCTAACAATAATAAATTAGCTTACGCGGCCTAACTAAGGCTCGCCGTCCTTGCCCGAAGTACCGCGGTCGGGATAAGGGCGTCACTCAGCGGTGAACGTGATATGGTTAAGCTTTGCGCCATACATGACAAATGAAGCTACTGAAATCGGAAGGCCGTCAATAGCCGTCCGCCGGAGGGAATGTTAATTTGTTGACTGCGCTCGGAGATGCCCGGGCAGATGCGTTTTCGGACAGGGGTTCAACTCCCCTCGGCTCCACCAAAATTATTTAAAGGCGAGTCTTAATTTCAAGGCTCGCCTTTTTGTATGGCTCCGACAGTCCGGCATAATTATGTCTTCCCATTTTTTATCTCACGCTCCGACGCTTCAGCCGCTTCCTTATAGAAGACGTCCAATTGCCCATGATAATTTTCCTTCCACGGCTTATTGCGTCCGCAGTAGTGTATAATTACGGCATTTTTCCTGACCCAGTCCAATGTCAGCTCTTTTTCAAGCAGAGTGTGCATTTGGAACAGCCGCTCGGTCATATTGTACCGAAAAGCGTTAATCAGGCAGATTCTGCTTCCGTACAGCCCGCTGATGATATCCTGATCCGGCAGTATAAAGCGATTTTTGTATTTTTCAATAAAGCGGAATACATCTTCTTCATTTTGCTCTTTCCGCAAAAGGGACAAATTCATCAGCATGATACCCGAATTGATATATGTTTCCTCGTTATCCATACCGAGGCGAACCGCGTTAACCTTTTGCAAAAACGGCTGAATATGAGTGGCCGCGGCAAAAAAGTACCCGTCCATCGGTATATGATAAAGGGGAAGTATCGAGCCGTTAACGATCACGTCCGGATCAAGGTAAAGTACGCGGTCAAGCAAGTCCGGCAAATAGCGAGCGGCAAAAATGCGGTAATAAATTTCCTTGGGATACCTCGCCGTGGTCGGCGCCTGCTCCAGCTTCAGGTTCTTAACCTTTATGGGAAACAGCCGCCCATGACCGCTCAAAACCCGCTTTGCGGGCAGCAGGGCGCTGCCGGAAATATCCGAGTGGAGGAGGTAAACGGCAAAGTCGCAATCGGGGTTGCGGCGAACCAAAGAGAAAAGCATAACATTCAGCTGCTCCAGATAGTTCTCATCCAGTGTCACGAGAAGGTTGACGGTTTCTCGTCCCATGATGTGTTCCTTCCTCCTTTTGATTTCTTGGGTGGGAAAAATCCTTTTTACGCCTTCCGATAAACCTGCTCCCGTTCACGGTCGGCAATTCCGCCGCGCTCCGGATTTTCCTCGACCTCGGCCTTCCAAAGCTCGTCCGCCTTTGCCTTCCAGCATTCCGCATACTCGCAGGTTTTTGAGCATAGGTGTTCTACACTTTCCGGA
>CAZICW010000089.1:0-2119 GCA_964537995.1 uncultured Oscillospiraceae bacterium | reverse complement strand
AGATTTTTATGAAAAAAATTCTGTTTGTAAGCAGTGAATGTGTTCCCTTTGTGAAAACCGGAGGCTTGGGCGATGTTGTGGGCGCGCTCCCGAAGGTACTCAATCAAAAGGGCTGCGACGCGAGGGTTGTTTTGCCGAAGTTCGGCGCGATTCCGCAGAAATACAGGGAACAGATGCGCTATATCGATCATATTTATATAAAAATGAATTGGCGCAGCCAGTATTGCGGAATTTTTGAGCTTCAGTACGACGGTGTGACATATTATTTCATAGACAATGAATTTTATTTCGGCAGCCGGACGATTTACGGTGAAATTTACGAGGACATCGAACGCTTTGCCTTTTTTGACAAAGCTGTGCTTGCGATTCTTCAGGTTGTGGATTTCTTCCCCGACATAATCCACTGCAACGACTGGCAGGCGGGCATGGTTCCGGTGCTGCTCCGCGCCCATTACGGCTATGACGGGCGATATACGGCCATGAAGTCTGTAATGACCATACACAACCTGAAATTTCAGGGCGTGTACGACAAGAAAACCATTGCGGATGTGTGCGAGCTGAGCCGAGATTATTTTACCCCCGACAAGCTGGAATTTTATAAGGACGCCAGCTTCCTCAAGGGCGGACTTGTTTATGCCGACTATATAACAACGGTCAGTCCGACCTATGCCGAGGAGATAAAGACCGACTATTTCGGCGAACGGCTCAACGGTCTGCTTAACGCCCGCAGCGGCAGTCTTTGCGGTATTCTGAACGGAATAAGCTATGACGACTGGAATCCGGAAACCGACAAATTTATTTACTATAACTACGGCATTGACAACCGTATTGAGGGAAAGAACGTGAATAAGCGCGCTCTTCAGCACGACCTTCACTTTGAGGAAAATCCGGATAAATTCATTATCGGTATGGTTACGCGCCTGACAGCTCAGAAGGGTATGGATCTGGTGGAATGTGTGCTTGACTCCATTCTTTCCAACCCGAACATACAGCTTGTGTTCCTTGGCACGGGCGAGCAGCGCTACGAGGATTGCTTGCGCTTCTTTGAGTGGAAATACAGCGGGCGCGTCAGTGCGCAAATCAAGTTCGACAATGCCCTTTCTCACAAAATATACGCCGCCTGCGACGCTTTCCTTATGCCGTCGCTGTTTGAGCCGTGCGGTCTGAGCCAGATGATTTCCATGCGCTACGGCACGCTGCCGATAGTGCGCGAAACCGGCGGACTTAAGGATACCGTTGAACCCTACAACGAGTATGAGAACACCGGTACGGGCTACAGCTTCCGTAATTATAACGCCCATGAAATGCTTAACCGCATTGAAAACGCCTATCTAACCTTTGCCCTTAACCGCGGCGCGTGGACGGATATGCAAAAGCGCGCCATGGAAAAGGATTTTTCGTGGAACGCAAGCGCGGATAAGTATATTGAACTGTATAACAAGCTGTAATCAAAAATAAAACGAAACCGCGGCATTTGCCGCGGTTTCATTTTATTTTGTCCGATAAATTTTACTCGTCGCCGTTTTCGCCGCTTTCGGCGGCTTCCTGTTCCTGAAGCGCGGCGTAATTTGCGTCGATTTCTTCCTTTGTGAGAGGCTCGTCCTCTACGCGGACGCGCCCAAGCTCGTAGGCGGTCTTGGTACCCTCGTCGTCCTCCGTATAGGAGAGAAGCACCGCGTCGCCGGGCTTTATATGGTCGGCGGCGTTTTTGGCATTGCTCTCAAGAACGTATGTTGTCAGCACATTGTATGTATTTACCGTTATATCCTTTATGCTTATTCTCACGACCCAGCCCGCAACCGTTACGCCGTCGTCAAGTATATCGCCGTTCATCAGTATTTCCTCATACTCTCCGAGCTCGTCCTCGGAGGGAAGTCCGTCATCGTCGGAGTCGTCGATATAGCCGTGCTCCTCCACGCCGTCAATCGGTATCAGCTCCGAATTTTCCTTGTTTTCATAGGAATAAGGCAGCTCGTCCTTATCCTTGTCTCCGCATCCCGCTGCGGAAACGAGCAAAGTAAGCGCGAACGCGGCGATGAAAATTTTTCTGAACATTTATAACAGCTCCTTGTCCTGATTTATTTTATCACAGCGAATAATATTTTGCAACAGAAAAATA
>CAZICW010000088.1:0-2239 GCA_964537995.1 uncultured Oscillospiraceae bacterium | reverse complement strand
TGGCGGATACCTTTTTTGTGGGACAGACGAACGATCCGCTCAAGGTTGCCGCCGTATCGGTGGCAAGCGTTCTGTTCTTTTTGCTGACCGCATGGGCAAATCTGTTCGGCATCGGCGGAGGAAGCATTATGTCCCAGATGCTGGGGCAAAAAAACGAGCGGGGCGCGAAGGAAGTTTGCGCTGTCAGTATGTACGGCACAATTATCATTTCCGGAATTTACGCCTTGCTGTGCTTCACTCTGAGAAAGCCGCTGCTAAGCTTGGTGGGCGCGACGGAGAACACAATTGACTACGCGGCGTCATACACGCTGTTCGCGATTGTAATCGGGGGCATTCCCGCGACCATGTGCATGGCGATGTCTCACCTTTTACGCAACGCCGGATACGCAAAGCAGGCAGGCTTCGGCGTCGGAATGGGCGGCGTTTTGAACATCGTGCTTGACCCGCTCTTTATGTTCGTCATCCTGCCCGAGGGAAACGAGGTCGCCGGAGCGGCCCTTGCCACGATGATTTCCAACATAATTGCCGTGATTTACTGCGCGGCGGTGTTCTTCCGTCTGCGGAAAAAGTCGGTTCTCTCATTTTCGCCGCGCAATGCCGTTCGCGGCGCGAGGCGGCTGGGTAAAATCCTGACGACCGGTCTTCCGTCCGCAGCCAGCAGCTTTCTTGTCAGTATCACAATCATGATTACAAACGGCTTGTACTCTGCCTACAGCGACACGGCGGTGGCCGCCAACGGAATTTTCAAGAAGCTTGAAATGTTCCCGCTGAACGTAAGCGTCGGCTTATGTCAAGGATTAATTCCGCTGGTTGCCTATAATTACGCCGCCGGCAACAATAAGCGCATGACGGACGCCATCAGATGCGCCAAAAACGCGGGGCTTGTCTTTAACCTGATCTGCCTTGTCGTCTTTGAGCTTTTTGCCAATCAGATTGCCGGAGTGTTTATTGACGAACCGGAAACCGTCAGGCTGGCCGCGAATTTTGTACGGATCGGATTCTTGGTCACGCCGATACTGTTCTACAACAAAAAGATATGCTATACGTTTCAGGCGATGGGAGACGGCGGGAAGTCCCTGCTTGTGACCCTTTGCAGAGAAGGAATATTCAACATACCCGTACTCTTTTTGATGAACGCCGTTTTCGGAATGTACGGCGTTGCTTGGACGCAAATCGTAGCGGACGCGATAACATTAATCATTTCGGTTTTCCTTTACCGCGGCTTTGTAAAAAAGCTTAAAATCGTATAACGGCGGTGCTGTTTAAAATTTTCTGAGAGGTATGTTATGAGCGTGCTTTTAAAGATAATTGTGACCTTTTTTGCGGGAATGGGGGCAGGTCTCGGCACGGGCTTCGCGGGAATGAGCGCTGCGGCCGTGATTACACCGATGCTTGTAACGTTCCTCAATGCGGATCCGTATATGGCGGTCGGAATTGCGCTGTCCTCCGATGTTCTCGCAAGCGCGGTATCCGCTTATACATATGGCAGAAACAAGAATCTTGATGTAAAAAACGGTCTTGTCATGATGGCAAGCGTACTGGTGTTCACTGTGGTGGGAAGCTACGTTTCCGGTTTGGTTCCGTCTGCGACCATGGGTAACTTTTCTGTTTTTATGACATTCCTTATAGGAATTAAATTCATCGTCAAGCCGGTCATGACAACAAAAGAAGCAATGGAGAAGGTCCCCGCCAAAAAACGAATTGCGCAGTCCCTGCTGAGCGGAATGATTATCGGATTTATCTGCGGTTTTGTCGGAGCCGGCGGAGGAATGATGATGCTCCTGATTCTGACCTGCGTTCTTGGATATGAATTAAAAACAGCGGTCGGTACCAGTGTCTTTATTATGACGTTTACGGCATTGACCGGAGCGATTTCGCATTTTTCCATGGCCGGAGCTCCGGATATTTCCGTTCTTGCGCTATGTATCGTATTTACATTTATATGGGCGCGGATTGCGGCGGTAATTGCGAACAGGGCAAAACCCAAAACACTGAACCGTGTGACCGGCGTAATACTGGTCGCGTTGGGCATAGTGGTTACGGTATTTTCATTGATAAATTAACCGAAGCAGCGATCTGAGCCGCCTCGGACGCCATGAAAACGGCTTATATGCTTATAGGCCGCATACGGGGAGCGGAGGTCGCGCGGAATCGGCGTGCGTCATTCCTAAAGGGGGAGTTAAGATATGGCAAACTATACGGAAAAAATAATAATGCAGACCTTTGAAGAAATGCTGGA
>CAZICW010000087.1:0-2250 GCA_964537995.1 uncultured Oscillospiraceae bacterium | reverse complement strand
AATCCCGAAAATTCAACCGAAACTCAGAAGCTGCCTCAGACAGGCAGACCGTGGTGGCCCGTGCCCATACTTGCCGCGGCGGGAACATTGTCCTTCGTATTAGGGCTTGCGCGGCGCAGAGGTGAAGACAATGAAAATTAAAAAAGGAAGAATTTTGATGACGGTCGGATTGCTGCTTTTGGCGGCGGCTCTCGTCCTCGCCGTTTTTAACATATACGACGAGCAAAGAGCCGCAAGGCTTGCCTCCGCCGCCGCAAAGGAGCTTGACGCCGTTATTCCCGCCGACGCCCCTCTCCCGCCGGAAGATTTGGAAGCCGTGCGCTACGATGAGGTTGAAATTCCCGATTATATACTTAACCCCAATATGGAAATGCCGACCCAAACCGTCGATGGAAGGGAATATATCGGCGTGATTGAAATTCCGTCGCGCGCGATTGAGCTTCCCGTAATAAGCGAATGGAGCTATCCGGCGTTAAGAACGGCTCCCTGCCGCTATGACGGCTCGCCGTATACGGACAATTTTATCATAGCCGCCCACAATTACAAATCTCATTTCGGCCCGATTAAATACCTTTCTGTCGGAGACGAGGTCGTTTTTACCGATGTTGACGGCAATGTTTTCCGCTACAGCGTCGCCGGACTTGAGACAATCATGCCGACGGATATCGACGCCATGAAAAACGGGGAATATCCGCTCACGCTTTTTACTTGCACATACGGCGGAAAGAGCCGTATAGCGGTGCGCTGCGAAAGGGCTTGAAAATTTCACAAAAAAAGCAATGAAATATTACGGTGTATTATTGATATTTAATATTGACATTTAGAGAATAATATGATATAATAATTCAGTTAAAAGTATTAAATCTCATGCGTTTTTCGCCGGAGGTGTAACTATGACCGATAAGGAAATGCGCAAGCTCAGCCGCGCCGAACTTCTGGAGCTTCTCATATCCCAAATGGAAGAAAACGAAAAGCTCCGCGAACAGCTTGACGAAGCGAACGCGCGCCTCGAACGGCGCGACATAGCCGTTAAAAAAGCGGGAACGCTTGCCGAGGCCGCCATTATGATAAACAATGTTTTCGAGGCTGCCGACGCCGCCGCGAAGCAGTATCTTGAAAACGTCAAAGAGCTTAGCGGCGAAGGGAACGTATGAAATGAAAAAGAAACCCACCCGCGCCGAGCTTCCCGAGCTTCCCCAGCTTAAGGCGGAGCTTAAGCGCGAAATGTATAAAGCGAGATACCAGAGTGTTTTCCGAAGCACGGTATTTACGCTTGTTGTGGTCGCGGCAATGGCGGTATTGGTGGCAACGCTGCTGCTGCCGGTGCTTCAGATTTACGGAACGTCGATGAGCCCCACGCTTTCCGAGGGAGACATTGTCGTTTCGATAAAAAGTCCGCATATCAACCGCGGCGACATCATAGCCTTTTACTATAACAATAAACTTCTCGTAAAGCGCGTCGTCGCCATGTCGGGCGACGTCGTGGATATTGACGAGGACGGTAATGTGACCCTCAACGGCGAGCCGCTTGACGAGCCTTATCTTTCCGAAAAGTCTCTCGGCGACTGCAATATAACCCTGCCGTATAAGGTGCCCGACGAAAGATATTTCATGATGGGCGATCACAGAGAAAATTCCCTGGACTCCCGAAACTCGGCAATAGGCTGCGTTTCAAAGGATCAAATAGTTGGTAAGCTGGTTTTTTCCGTATGGCCTTTGAAAAATTTCGGAAAAATCGGTTTATGATATAGCTTCGCGGCAATGAAGCCGCAAAAATGAAGCAATCCCTCATCAAAAATTTGTTGGGGGGGGGGGCGATAGTATAAAGAATAAACAATTGGAGAAAGCTGCCGTTTTTCTCCTGTCGGAACACCGACGACGCCGGCGCAGACGCGTTGTCAGCCTTTTGGCTGCGATAGTTGTTTTTGTGACGACGTATATTTTAATACTTCCCGCGATAACTCTCGAAGTCAATTCCGACGCCTTAAAGGGCGAATACTATGACGCGGAATTGCAGAGCGAATATATGTACCCCCTGTCGGAAACGTATGACGGCGAGGCCGAAACGGAAATTTCGGCCGATGATGAGGAAGCACCTTTGGAGGCTTCCGGCGAAGAGGAGGATGAACTCGATTCGGGCTTAACGGAGGAATCCGGGGAATCCGAGGAATCGGAGGAGCAGGACGGCGCGATAAACGTAACAACTGAAGAAGAATCCGCCGCGGACGAGCCGACCGAGGAAGAATCCGC
>CAZICW010000086.1:0-2392 GCA_964537995.1 uncultured Oscillospiraceae bacterium | reverse complement strand
CTGAAGTGGACCCCGCCGCCTTAGAGGCGGGGGACATCTGCGCTTAGGTTATAAACTGCAATTACCACCGACAGCGGAAGCTTGTATATGGGGGAACCGCTTGGGTTCCCCCATTTGGCGGTTTTTCGGCCGTTGAAAATTATACAGAAAGGAAATGCATGACCGTTTTTCGGCAGTGTGTGTAAAAAATGAATGAATTGTTAAATCAACTTAATGCTCCTCAGCGCGAAGCCGCGGAATACACCGAAGGGCCTTTGCTTGTGCTTGCCGGAGCGGGAAGCGGAAAAACGCGGGTGCTTACTTACCGCATTGCTCATATGATTGAGGATTGCGGCACGGCGCCGTGGAACATTCTTGCCATAACCTTCACAAATAAAGCGGCAAATGAAATGGCGCAAAGAGTGGAGGAGCTTATCGGTCGGGCGGCGGACGATATGTGGATCCGCACCTTCCATTCCGCCTGCGTCCGTATTCTTCGGCGTGACATAGATCGGCTCGGCTACGGGAAAAATTTCAATATAATTGACGCCGATGATCAGAAGGCTCTCGTCAAGGAATGTATAAAGGAGCTTCGCTTCACCGATGATGAATTTCCGCCGCGCACCGTTATGAATGAAATTTCCGCCGCAAAGGATGCGCTGCTCACACCCGAGGAATATTCCGAAAAATACGGCTCGGAATACCGCCTTTCTCAGATAGGAAGGATATACAGCCTTTACCGGCGTAAGCTCCAAAACGCCAACGACCTTGACTTTGACGACCTTATAATGCTTACGGTAAGGCTGTTTAATGAAGCTCCCGACGTACTGGAATTTTATCAAAACAAATTCAAATATATTCTTGTTGACGAATATCAGGATACAAATTTTGCCCAGAATGAGCTTATTTTGCTTCTGTCAAGGAAACACCGCAATATATGTGTTGTCGGCGACGACGACCAGAGCATATATCGTTTCCGCGGAGCCGATGTGACAAATATTCTCGAATTTGAGAAGCAATTTCCCGACGCAAAAACCATACGGCTGGAGCAAAATTACCGCTCCACTCAGAATATTTTGGACGCGGCGAACAATGTTATAAAAAACAACAACGGTCGCAAGGAAAAAAGCCTCTGGACGGATAAGGGAACAGGCGAGCCGCTTACGGTTTATCGCGCAAACAACGACTTTGACGAAGCCGATTATATAGCGGGCACGATAAAGTCTCTTGTTGACGGCGGCTGTAAATACAGCGATATAGCTGTGCTTTTCCGCGCAAAGTCGTCCTCAAAGATAATAGAGGACGTATTCATGCGCTCGGCAATACCGTACCGCGTGCTTTCGGGGCTTCGTTTCTATGACCGTAAGGAAATACGCGATATGATTGCATATCTGCGTTTGATTAAAAATCCCGACGACGACATAAGCTTGCGGCGCATAATCAATGTTCCGTCGCGAAAAATCGGCAAGGTTACGCTTGACGCAATTTTTTCGGCGGCAACTCGCGAGGGTGTGAGCCTGTACAGAGCAATAGAAAACCATCTTGAAGAATTTAAGGACGGAGTGTCGGATTTTTACAATATAATACAGAAGCTGCGTTCTCAGATTGACGAGCTTGCGCTTGACGAGCTTGTCAACAGTGTTTATGAGGAAAGCGGCTATGCCCTTTTGCTCGAAAAGGACGAAAAGGGCGTTGAACGCATGGAAAATATAGGCGAGCTTATAAGCGGAGCCAAGCACTATGCCGAAACCGTCGAGAATCCCTCGTTTGACGACTATATGGACAATCTTGTACTTGTCAGCGACGTGGATAATTACGACGAAGATCTGGACGCTGTTGTAATGATGACAATGCACGCCGCAAAGGGACTGGAATTTCCCTATGTATTCGTCTGCGGCTTTGACGACGGAATTTTCCCGAGCGTTAAGGCTATATATGATCCGGAGGAAATACAGGAGGAACGCCGCCTTTGCTATGTCGCGATAACGCGTGCGCGCCGCAAGCTGTATCTCACAGGCTCGCACAGCAGAATGATATTCGGTAAAACCTCAACATACAAGCTTTCACGCTTCCTGTCGGAAATTCCGAAGGAGCTTTACGAAATGAAGGACGCAAAAGATGAGCTTACGGCACGCCGCGAGCAGCTCAGAGAAC
Source organism: uncultured Oscillospiraceae bacterium (assembly GCA_964537995.1). Classification (GTDB taxonomy): domain Bacteria; phylum Bacillota; class Clostridia; order UMGS1883; family UMGS1883; genus JAFLUQ01. The sequence goes on along the minus strand of CAZICW010000086.1, from coordinate 259 downwards.
AGCTTCCGACGCTGAATATAAGAAGTAAGCACGTCTATGTTCCCGTAGCTACGGTTGTCGGCGAGGAAAAGCCCTTGCCGAAGGGCGATCTCACTCTCAAAGCGGGCGACGTTGTGCGCCATGCCAAATTCGGCGAAGGAGTTATTCTTTCGGCGGAAAGCGTAGGCAACGATGTTCACTACAAAATTAATTTCAGCGGAGTTGGAGAAAAAAACCTTCTTGGGCTTTACGCAAAATTGACAAAGATAAATTGAGATAA
>CAZICW010000085.1:0-2411 GCA_964537995.1 uncultured Oscillospiraceae bacterium | reverse complement strand
CAGAGGTGACGAGATGGACATTACATCGCTTATAATAAAAATGGGCTTAGAGCCTATAGACACAGAGGGCGGACGCGGAGACATCGCCGCATGGGGCGCATGGTACAAGGGATTTGTGCCTGAGGCGCACAATTACAAGGTTTACAACGGCATAAGGCATGTGACGAAAAAGCGCGCAACACTCGGCATGGCGAAGCGGATTTGCGAGGACTGGGCTAATCTTTTGTTGAACGAGAAGGTGTCAATCGCCGCCGAAGACGAGGCGGAGACGGAGGTCCTTACAAAAATCCTTGCGGACAATAATTTCTACGTTCAGGCAAACAGGCTTATCGAGCTGACATTTGCTTTGGGAATCGGCGCGTTTGTGGAATCGGTGCGCGGCGAGAAGGTAAAAATCGATTGCGTGAGAGCCGAGTATATATATCCGCTGGCGTGTGAGAACGGCAGGATAACGGAGTGCGCGTTCGGGCAGCAGATGAAAAAGGGCAAAGAGACGCTGTATTACATTCAGGCGCACGTCAGGGACGGCGGAGGCTATACGGTACATAACGCGCTGTTTGACGAAAACGGAACCGCGCAGCCGCTTCCGCAAGAGATTGCGGAGGAGTACCGCGTCCCGGGAGATAAGGCGCTGTTTCAGATAATAACGCCGAACATCATAAACGCGAGGCGGACGGATTCGCCGTTCGGACCGTCCGTGTTTGCAGGGGCAATCGATGAGCTCAAAGGCTGCGATTTGATATTCGACAGCTTTTTGAACGAATTTACGCTCGGGAAAAAGAGAATCTTTATTCCGGTCAGCATGGCGCAGATACAGGACGACGGAAAGGGAGGCATGAAGCCCGTATTTGACCCCAACGACGTTGTATTTAACGCCTACAAGGGAGCCGACGACGAAAACAAGCCCCATGAGATAAACATGGAGCTCAGAATCGAGGAGCATATAACGGGACTTCAACGCTGTATAGGTATGCTGTCGGACAAGTGCGGGCTGGGTAACGACCGCTATCAATACGACGCGGGACACCAGACGGTGAGAACGGCGACCGAGGTAATAAGCGACAAGAGCGAGCTGTACCAGAATTTGAAAAAGCATGAAATCATATTAGAGGACGCGCTAAAGCAAATGGCTGCTGCGGCTCTTTTACTGTGCGGCGAAAGCGTCCCTGAGATAAAGGTTGTGTTCGACGATTCCGTCATAGAGGACAAGGGCTCGGAATTTTCGGAGAGAATGCAGCTCGTTTCAAGCGGCGTAATCGCGCCGTGGGAGATGAGAGCGTGGTACACGGGCGAAAGCGACGAGGAGGCGAAAAAGAAATGCGGAGAAATAGCGGGCGAAGAGACAGACTTTGAAGGTGACGAATAATGGCGCTTACTCCCGAAAAGCTGACATATATGCTTGACAGAATGAAAATACAAAAGGAGCTTGAAGAAAGCATACTTAAAGACATCGCGCGGAGAATCGCCAAGACCGATTACGCAACGGAGACCGCCGCATGGCAAGCCGAAAGAGCGCAGCAAGCGGGGATTTTGTATTCGGAGGTAGTCGGCAAGGTGAGCCGATACACGGGAAAAAGCAAGACGGAAATAGAAAAATTGTTCGCCGAGGCGAAGGTTGAGATATTCGACGCGGGGGATTCACCCACAAGGGCTATGGACAAGGTGTGGAAAGCCGCGCTGACTAAAACCTTTACGACGGCTAAGAACCTGACAAAGACTACGGCGATAACGAGCCAAGCGGCGTACATAGAGGCGGCGGATTTGGCGCATATGCAGATAACAAGCGGGGCGTTTACATATCAACAGGCGATCTCAAACGCCGTCAAAAGCGCCGCCGACAAGGGCGTTACCGTGAGATATCCTTCGGGGGCGACAGCTTCTCTTGACGTCGCCGTGCGGCGGGCGGCGCTGACAGGAGTAAACCAGACGGCGGGAAAGCTTTGCGAAATGCGCTGCGACGAGCTTGACTGCGATTTGGTGGAAACAACGGCGCACTACGGCGCAAGACCGAGCCACGCCGAATGGCAGGGCGGCGTGTACTCCCGAAGCGGCAAGAATCCCGAGTATGAATCGCTTGCAGATGCGACGGGATACGGAAGCGGCGACGGGCTTATGGGCCGGAATTGCAATCACGGTATGCACCCGTTTTTTGAGGGCGTGAGCGTGAGAAACTACACCGAAGAACAGCTTAGGGACATGAAAGAGCATACCGTCACATACAACGGCAAGACAATGACCGACTATGAGGCGAGCCAAAAGCAGCGAAGCTATGAACGCCAAATAAGAGCCACCAAGAGCCGCCTGACGGCTTTAAACGAGGCGGGAAAGGTAACACCCTCAGACGAGAACAAAAACGAGTTTGCCGCCGAATCGGTGCGATTAAAAAAGCAGGAGGCAAAGCTTAAGGACTT
>CAZICW010000084.1:0-2418 GCA_964537995.1 uncultured Oscillospiraceae bacterium | reverse complement strand
ATCGCAAGCTCCACTCCTTGCAAGCAAAGTGGAGCGTTGCTCCGATTTAAATTACTCTAAATCCTTAGCAATGTTTATTACGGTACGGTCTAAATTTATCGAGCCGCTGTTATTTATCGTCAGCAATTCTTACTCTTTTTTTCACCTTTTCAACGCTATTGCCTGCTTAACATTTTCGGCAATATTTTCGGCTGTTAATCCGTAAAGCTCCATAAGCTCGTATGGCTTGCCGCTTCGACCGAACACGTCCTGAGTTCCGACGCGTTTAATCGGCACCGGACACGTTTCGGAAAGCGCCTCGGCAACCGCGCTGCCAAGACCGCCGATAACATTATGTTCCTCCGCGGTTACGACCGCTCCGGTTTTCTTGGCGGCTTCGGTGAGCAGCTCAACGTCAATGGGCTTAATTGTGTGAATATTAATAACTCCGGCGTCTATTCCCTGCTTTGCCAAAAGCTCTCTTGCTTCGATTGCATAGGGTACCATAAGTCCGGTAGCGACTATCGTCGCGTCTTCGCCGTCGGCAATTGTAACTCCCTTGCCCAATTCAAACTTATAATCATCGCCGAAAATCTGCGGAACCGCAAGACGGCCGAAGCGCAGATAAACGGGGCCGTCATGATTAATCGCCGCTTCAACCGCAGCCATAGCTTCAACATGGTCGGCAGGATTGATAATAACCATATTGGGAATGGTACGCATAATGCCGATATCCTCAAGGCACTGATGGCTGGCTCCGTCCTCGCCGACGGAAATTCCGGCGTGAGTCGCGCCTATTTTAACGTTCAGCTTCGGGTATGCGACACTGTTGCGCACCTGCTCGAAAGCGCGACCCGCGGCAAACATCGCGAACGAGCTCGCGAACACAACTCTTCCGGTGGCGGCAATGCCCGCCGCGGTGGAAATCATGTTGCCCTCGGCAATGCCCGTATTTATAAATCTTTCGGGAAACTTTTTCTTGAAGGTATCGGTTTTTGTGGATTTGGACAAATCCGCGTCCATAACAAGAAAATCGTATTTTTCTCCCAACTCCGCAAGAGCCGCGCCGTAGCTTTCGCGGGTTGCTTTTTTGTCTCCGATTGCCATTTCTTATGCCTCCAATTCTGTTATTTTCGCGTCCAGCTCGGCAATTGCCTGCTCGAATTGCTCCTTATTGGGAGCCGCGCCGTGCCATGCCGCCTGATTTTCCATGAAGGAAACGCCCTTGCCCTTAACACTCTTGGCAATTATAACCGTGGGGCGTCCCTTTGTCGCCTTTGCAGTGTTAACGGCGGAAAGAATCGCATCGTAATCGTGGGCGTCAATGGTTATAACATTCCAGTTGAAGGCCTCAAATTTCTTATCTATCGGATTGGAGTTCATAACGTCGGCAATATTGCCGTCAATCTGAAGCCCGTTATTGTCGATAAACGCCGTAAGATTGTCAAGCTTGTAATGAGCCGCGAACATGGCCGCCTCCCAAACCTGACCCTCTTCAAGCTCACCGTCGCCGAGAATTGTATATACACGGTAGTCCTTGCCGGCAAGCTTGCCCGCGAGCGCCATGCCGTTTGCGGCGCTTATTCCCTGGCCGAGAGAACCTGTTGACATATCGATTCCCGGGATTCCCTTCATATCGGGATGCCCCTGCATATAGCTGTTTGTCGAGCGAAGCGTCGCGACATCCTCCGCCGGAAAAAAGCCCCTTTCGGCAAGAATTCCGTAAAGCGCGGGCGCGCAGTGTCCCTTTGAAAGGACAAAACGGTCGCGGTCGGGCATATGAGGATTTTTCGGATCAACATTCATGACCTCAAAATAAAGCACCGACAGAATATCGGCTATTGAAAGGCTTCCGCCCGGATGCCCCGACTGGGCATTGTATATGCCCGTAAGCGCGTGCTTTCTTGCCTTATAGGCATGAACCGCTGTTTCCTTGTTCACTTAATATCACTCCTTGTTAAAGTTACGGTATGCTTTCTCAAGCAATTCGCAAAGGCGTTCTTCCCGTCCGTCAAGATACAAAAAGCCGACAAGCGCTTCCAGCCCCGTCGCCAGATGATACTCGCCTATGGTGGCTCGGCTCGGACGGCTGTTAACCCGTGCGTTTCTCCCCCACTTCAAGACGTCGGTTTCTTCCTCTGTCAGTTCATTTTCCAGAATATGTACCATTTTCGCCTGAGCCGAAGCGTTCACATACCGAACCGCCTGCTTGTGCATATCTGTGACGTGACGGTTGCCGTTTTCCAAAATTTTTGTTCTCACAAAAAGGTCGAAAACGGTGTCGCCGATATAGGCAAGCGCCAACGGGCCGTAAGCCATCGGCTCTATTTTTTTCTCGGCAAAAAGCATAGACAGCATCCTTTGCGATTGTTTTATATAATTATACCAAATTTTTCAGCGAATTACAATAGCAAATTTAAAAATTTTTATTCGATATTT
>CAZICW010000083.1:0-2693 GCA_964537995.1 uncultured Oscillospiraceae bacterium | reverse complement strand
CTCACCAAACAGAAAAACCGCTTAAACGCTATGTTTGAGCGGTTTTTCTTTTGGTGCTTGGAAATTCAAATACCGCAAGGGAAATCGGTTGACAGCTTTGATAAATTTATGCTATAATAGCCTCATAAAACAAGGCTTCGCGGGATTAACTTCACATTGCGCGCTGCCGTCCCTCATTATCCACAATATAGCTGTCATAATAAATCAGTTCGCCGACGGGACAAAACTCATAGCCTTCGCTTTTCAGGCGAGCGAGTATTGCGGGAAGAGCCGGTGCCGTGTTTGAGGTTCCGGTATGGAACAGAAGAATGCTTCCGTTTTGTACACGACTCATAATTCTTTCCTCCATCTGCGCGGCGCTCAGATCTCTGTAGTCAAGGCTGTCGGCATCCCACTGTATGCAGTAACGGCCGGATTCCAGAACCGTCGATACGACGCCGCTGTTGTAATCTCCCGCCGGAGCGCGGAACAGCTTCGGTCGCGAACCTATTATGCTTTCAATCGCCGCGTCGCACCTGTCCATGTCGGCGCGCATATCCTCGGCGGAAAGAGCTGTGTAATAGGCGTGGTTATAGCTGTGGTTCGCAATTTCATGCCCCGCGCCGCTAAGCTTTCTCACCGCTTCGGGATATTTTTCCGCCCATGTGCCGAGTACAAAAAACGTCGCACGGCAGTTTTGCTCCGATAAAGCGGATATAATCGCGTCAATGTCATCCGCGCCCCACGCGCAGTCGAACGTCACGGAAATTTTCCTGTCACCTCGCTCAACGCTGTATATCGGCAGCTCACGCTCCACCGCCGACACCGCAACCGCGTCACTGTTCGGCGCGTTCGCCGCAAGCCCCGCGGCTACGGCAATAATTGCCGCAATGAGTACGCACGTCAAGGCTGTGTATTTGTCAACAACAATTATTTTTTTCAAAGTATATCCTCCCTTCCGTCAATGCTGCGGTAATATTCCGTAATTCCGTCACATATTCCCGCGGCAATGCGTTCTTGATAGTCCTTATCCTTCAAAAGCCTTTCCTCCTCGGGATTGGATATGAATCCGCATTCCACAAGCACTGCCGGTATTTCCGCGTTTTTCATTATATAAAGTCCCGAATCCGCCTTATGTACGCTACGCGTCTGATTTTCAGGGTCTATGGCGTTTATTTCCGCCTGAATAAGCTCCGCAAGAAGCAGCGCATTTTCAAATTTTTCCGCATAAAGCACTTCAGCTCCGCGGTATTTGCTGTCCTTGTATATATTCATATGTATGCTTACCAGCATATCCGCATCCGAGCCGTTGATTATCTCTACCCGTTTTTTCATATCCTCTCTTTTCTTTTCTTTTATTGAAGCGGATTTTTCGGTGTAAAGCTCGTTTTCGTCCTGTCGGGTCATTATAATTGTAAATCCGCGCTTTTCAAGCTGACCTTTAAGCTTTTTTGCGACGGCAAGATTAAGCACGCTTTCGACGGTTCCGTTTGCTCCGACAGCTCCTCCGTCCGGCTCGCCGTGTCCGGCGTCGATTACGATTGTTTTTCCGTTGGATTTTGAAAAAATCGGCACATCGTGTCTGCTGAAGGAGCAGAATGCCGCAATTGCGGACAGCATTAACGCTCCGATAATCAAAATCAGCTTTTTGCGCAAAACAACAATCAATATAAACACCCCGATATTGATATATATTCGCTCTCAGCTTCGGATATTCCATTTTTCTTTGGAATATTCCGCGAGGGGGCATAATATAATGTTTTTGTAAACGTTACATAAAAGGAGTTGCAGACAATGGAAAATAATAATATATCCATAATCGGCTATGCGGAGAGCGATCCTGTTTTCAGTCACCGCGTCATGGACGAGGATTTTTACAAAATATCAGTGCGCGTTCCGCGTTTGAGCGAAGCCGAAGACGTTCTGCCCGTCACAATTTCCGAGAAGCTTATCTGTCCGTGGCTTCGCGAAGGAGTCAAGGTCAAGGTTGTCGGACAGCTGCGCTCGTACAACAAGTACAGCGAAAGCGGAACCCATCTTGTGCTGACGGTCTTTGTCAAGGAAATCGACCTTGCCGAACTCGGAAGTGACGAAAATCCAAACGAAATTTTTATCAACGGCTATATCTGCAAGCCGCCCGTATACCGTAAAACCCCGTTCGGCAGGGAAATAACCGACCTTATTGTGGCGGTGAACCGCGCGTTCAACCGTTCGGATTATATTCCCGCCATAGCATGGGGACGCAACGCTGTCTTTGCCGAAAAGCTTGAGGTCGGCACAAATGTGCAGATATGGGGGCGGCTCCAGTCAAGGGAATATGTCAAACGTATAAGCGACACCGAAAGCGAAACAAGAACCGCCTATGAGCTGTCAATTACCAAAATAGATAAATTTTCCTGAATAGGAAACACGGTTTCTGCCCAAAATAAGACCGTAACCCATAAAAATTTGATTTTAGGAGAAGAAAAAATGAGCAGAAACAAAACAATGGTACCGGAAGCCAAGCAGGCAATGGATAAGTTCAAGACGGAAGCCGCCCAAGAGGTCGGCGTAAACATGAATCAGGACGGCTACAACGGAGATAAAACCTCCAAGGAAAACGGAAGCGTCGGCGGTCAGATGGTCAAGAAAATGATCAGCGAAGTCGAAAACGGCATGAAGTAAAGCAAGCTGTACAGCTCAATTGATTAAGAGCCGGGGAATTTCCCCGACTC
>CAZICW010000082.1:0-2885 GCA_964537995.1 uncultured Oscillospiraceae bacterium | reverse complement strand
GGAGCGTTTGCCATTGACATAAGCTATGGGCGTCTGCTTGAAAAAAACGCTCCTTCGGACGCATAAAAGGGCTTTGTCGGTATTACGGCAGGCATAATTCCCAATTACCCCCGCGGCATTACGCTTGCGGGGGCGTTATTGTATCCGCCGGAGAATATTTTACCTTCTTCTTGCGCATAATACAAAGCGAAGAGGAGGTTTTCGGCTTGATGACAAGCAAGGTTAAAATATGCGGCGTGAACACTTCCAAGCTTCCCACTCTTACTGCCGACGAAAAGCATGAGCTTTTTTTGAAAATAAAGGCGGGCGACGGCTCCGCCCGCGAAAAATTCATAAGGGGGAATCTTCGGCTTGTACTCAGCATAATCGGGCGCTTCAACAATCGGGGAGAATACGTTGACGATTTGTTTCAGGTGGGCTGCATAGGGCTTATAAAGGCAATTGACAATTTTGACCTCAGTCAAAACGTACAGTTTTCAACCTACGCCGTGCCGATGATTATCGGCGAAATCCGCCGCTATCTGCGCGACAACAATTCGGTTCGGGTCAGCCGTTCTCTGCGTGACATTGCGTATAAAGCGCTGTGCGTCAAGGAAAAAATCATGGGCGAGAATCAGCGCGAGCCGACCGTTGACGAGATTGCCGCCGCGCTGGAGCTGCCGAAGGAGGAGGTCGTTATGGCGCTTGACGCGGTGCAGGAGCCGATTTCTCTGTTCGAGCCAGTTTATCATGACGGCGGCGACACGGTTTTTGTCATGGATCAGGTGCGCGACGAGAAAAATCTGGACGAAACATGGATTGAACAGATTTCCCTGCGTGAAGCGATGGATAAACTTCCCGAGAGAGAGAACAGCATAATAAAGCTGCGATTTTTTAAAGGAAAAACCCAAACCGAGGTCGCCGGAGAAATAGGCATAAGTCAGGCTCAGGTCAGCCGCATTGAAAAAAGCGCGATAGAGCATCTGCGCAAAAGCCTTTAAAAATTTCATTATTATTGTATCCCGCCGAGAAATGATATTGTAAAATAAAGTAATAATATCATTTTTTGGAGGGTTTATTATGAACGGAACCGCAAGGGCCTTTGGCCGCCAAATAAAAATCCTGCGCCATGAAAGCCTCATGACGCAGGAGGAGCTTGCCCGGATTGCCGACATTTCGGTGAGCTTTCTGGGCGGCATAGAAGCCGGACGGAAAAGTCCGACAATAGAAACGGTTGAAAAGCTTGCCGATGCTTTGAACATATCGGTCAGCCTGCTTTTTTTGCGCTGCGAAAACGATATTTCATACGGAAAAAAGGAAAGAATTTATAAATTGCTCACAGAATATACTGAAAAAATTTTATATCTGCAAAACGATCCTTTTATTGAGTAGCGCCGGCTTATTTTTTCCCCATCAAGGCTTCGATGTCGTCGATTGAGCGCGGCGTCACGGCGGAAAGATTTTCGCAGCCGTTTTCGGTCACAAGGCAGTTATCCTCCAGACGGAAGCCGATACCCCATTCCTCGCAGTAAATTCCCACGTCAACGCAGAACACCATATTGGGCGCAATCGGCATATCGGGCGGCGCGCTGACGACGTCGTGCGTGTCGTAGCCTACATGGTGCGCGCCGCCGTGCCAAATATATCTGTCGGCGTCGGCAAAGGTTTTGCACAGTCCCAATTCCTTGAGGCGCTCATAGTTGAGCCTTTTTATCGTCGCGTCAACGTCGCCCATTCGCATTCCGGGCTTGATTATGTCAAACATACGGTTCGACGTGTTGTAGGCGCACTCGTAAAGCAGCCGCTGCTTTTCGCTGTACCTGCCGTTTACGGGCCAGCCGCGCGAAACGTCCGTACCGACATTGTCCCAAACGGCTCCGACGTCGTTCAGAACCAGGTCGCCGTCATGCGCGCGACCGCGGTAATCGTAGTAGTGTATGCAGAAGTTGTTTTTTCCGGCGCAGATTATTGACGGAAACATCGGCGAAAGCACGCCGTTTTGCGCGAGAGTATAGTCCCAGACCGCCTTGTATTGATATTCGTACATTCCGTCTTTTGACGCGCGCATCATTGCCGTTATGCCTTCGGCGGTTATGGCCTCCGCCTTGCGCATTGCTTCGATTTCGCAGGGCTTTTTCAGCGTGCGAAGGTCTTTTATGTGCGGATGCAGATTACGGATTCCGATGAACGGATATTTTTCGCGTACAAGCGCGGCAAGCGTGTAGGCTTCATTGTCGGGCTCGTTGAGGGTGAGCTTGTCAAGGTCGAGATAAAGGTTTTCATAGCCGCCGCCCGTGAGCAGCCGATTCAAAGTATCGGAAAATTCACCGACGTAGCGGCAGTGTTCTATTCCCGATTTTTCAAGTACATCGGCGGCTTTTATCCTTGAGCCGGTCCAACGCTCGGCAATGAGATCGGGCGGGAGAATGAACATGGTTTCCTTGGCGCCGTCGGAATCAATTTGAAGAAGAAGTATGAGCGACGGCTTTTCCGCGCCGGTGAAATAGACAAAGCTTCTGTCGGCAAAGAAGGGATAGTATTCGTCGGCGGTTTTGCGCGGCGCGCAGCCGCTGAACATTACGGCAAGACTACCCTTGGGAAGCCTTGCGCAAAGGCTTTTTCGATTATCGGAGTGAAATTCTCGGTTCATATGATCGGTCCTTCCTTTTTTGCGGAAATAAAATACGGCTCAATTATACAATAATTCGGACAGAAAGTCAATGATTGCGGTGAAAATTTATATAAAATTTCAAAAAAGGGCTTGCATTTTACAAAAAGATGATGTATAATATACCTACTTGCGGATATGGCGGAATTGGCAGACGCGTACGGTTCAGGTCCGTATGAGAGCAATTTCATGCAGGTTCAAGTCCTGTTATCCGCACCACCGGCGTGCCGCCGGAGCC
>CAZICW010000081.1:0-2894 GCA_964537995.1 uncultured Oscillospiraceae bacterium | reverse complement strand
ATCACAGCTTGATGAAAAACGCAAGTAAAACATAAAAAAATTTCTAATTTGTTGCATAGAAGCTTTTCGGCATATATTTCCCCGAATTTCAATATAATTTATGTGGCGGCGCCGCTTTCTTGAGACACGGATGTAATTTGCCGTTTTAAAAGGCGTCGGACAATACCAAATTGCCGATTGCGGCTTGAAAAGATTTTTATGTGGAGGTACCATATGGCTTCAAAAATTTATATCATTCCCATGCTGTCGCTGGCGTTATGCTGCGCGGCTGCGGTCAATGCTTCGTTCAGCGGGACGCAGCTTATCAATCCGCGGCTTTTGAAAGCGGCTTTGCTGATGACAATAGATCTTGAGCCTAATAAGACTTCCGGTGTTTCCGAAAATGGCGGAAAAATCACGGCGGTACCCGAACGAACCGAGGAAGAAACGGATGAGAAAATTATATTTGAGCGCACCGTAACAACCTCCCCATTGTCGGCGGAGGGGATTTATATATCTAACCTTGCCGATGCGGAATTTGACATTGCAGAGCTTTTATCCTTGCCGGACGAGAACAAGGGTGCGTCTGTGCTTATACTTCACACTCACGGCTGTGAGTCCTATACTCCCGATGAAAAATACAATTATTCGCCGACAAGCGATTTCCGAACAACCGACACGAGCTTTAATGTTGTTCGCGTAGGCGACGAAATTGAAAAGGAGCTTATAAACTGCGGAATTAACGTAATTCATGACAAAACCCTGTGTGATTATCCGTCGTATAACGACAGCTACAACAATTCATTGAAGATTGCCGACAGGTACGTCGCCGAAAATCCCGACATAAAGGTTATAATAGACGTCCACCGCGACAGCATTGCCGGAGAAAACGGAGAACAGATAAAAACCGTCGGTGCGGAAAATACGGCGCAGCTGATGTTTGTTATCGGAACGGATAAGGCGGGATTGGAGCATCCGCTGTGGCGGCAAAATTTGTCGTTTGCGCTGAAGCTGCAAAAACGGATAAGCGAAAAATATCCTGAAATCATGCGTCCGATAAATCTCCGCACACACCGCTTTAATCAGCAGGTTTCGACCGGCAGCCTGATTGTGGAGGTTGGCAGCGACGGAAATTCCCTCGAGGAAGCACTTAACGCCGCCAGAATTTTCGCTCATGAGCTTGGAGAATATCTGAAAATTTAGCTTGCATAAAACGGATAACGGTGGTATAATATGAAAAAACAGTTATATCTGCGAAAGAAGGTATTTCGATGAAAAAGCTGTATAAATCAAGCTATGACAAAAAAATATGCGGTGTATGCGGAGGAATTGCCGAATATTTCGATATTGATTCAACCATCGTCCGTCTTATCTGGGCTATATTGGCGTTTTTCTGGGGAACGGGAATATTGATTTACATAATCGCCGCTCTGGTGCTTCCATACGAGCCGTAAAAGTATTGTAAAGAACAGAGAAGAAAGCAGAGTGTATAATGAAGAACACAGAAGAAAAAAGCAAGGCATATTATTTAACCTGCGAACGGAAATGGATATACCATATATTGATTGCCGTAGCGGGCTTTTTCGGCGCTTTTACATATCTGCTGCGCGGGAATGTGTTCTGCAACGCGCAAACAGGAAATGTAGTTCTTATGGGAATGGCCCTCGGAGAGCGAAGATGGGGGCAGGCTGTTTATTACCTGATTCCGATTTCGGCGTATATGCTGGGAGCTTTTGTGTCGGAGCTGCTTCCAAATCCGGTCAAGCGCCGTTTGTCAATCCGATGGGATACCCTTTTTATAGCGATTGAGATGCTTGCCGTTGCTGTTTTGGGACTAATCCCCGATTCCGCTCCGGTGCAGCTTTCCCAGGTAATTATCAATTTTATCGCGTCCATGCAATACAACACCTTCCGCCAGTCGGAAGGAATACCGATGGCGACAACCTTTGCCACAAACCATATCCGCCAGATCGGGGTCGGTCTGGCGGCAGAGGTGCGCCGCCGCGGCTCAGGCAATAAGACTCATCGGGAAAAGCTTATACAGCACTTTGAGATGCTCCTGTTCTTCCTCATCGGAACCACGGTCGGGACGGTATTGTGTGATTTTCTTTACGGGAAAGCAATCTGGATTACATTGCTACCTCTCGGCGTGGTTTTTTATACTCTGCTTCATGCCGACTTCACTGTGGAAAAGGATATGCTGGAAAAGAAACCCTCCGGACACTGAGCCATCGGCGCCCCAATAAAAAACGGAACTCAATGAACACCTCGCGTAAAACGGTAAAGTAACAAATTTTATGACAGGATTCAGATAGGGCGCGAAAAAGCGGCTGTCACGATTGCGCGATAGCCGCTTTACGCTACATTCCTATTGGCTTTGACGCTTCGGCGGCAGAGCCGTTTTTTTGTTTAATTGTGACGTTCCCCTATAAAAGAATATTACTCATTGCTGATGTCCTTCAAAAGCGCGTTCCGAAAATGTTATTTTATTCATCAGTCCGGCGGCGTAAGGCAATCAGGCAAACTGGCTGGCGTATAGGGAGTAGTAAAATCCCCTTCGCGCCATCAGTTCCTCGTGAGTACCCTGCTCGACAACATCTCCGTGGTTTACCACAAGAATATTATCGGCGTTCCGTATGGTGGACAGGCGATGGGCAATAACGAAGCAGGTTTTTCCCCGCATAAGACTGCGCATAGCCTTCTGCACGCGCTGCTCCGTATTGGTGTCCACATTGCTGGTTGCCTCGTCCAAAATCAGCATTTCCGTATTATAAAGCATGGCGCGGGCTATTGTCAGCAGCTGCTTCTGCCCCTTGCTGATATTACTCCCGTCCTCACTGATGACGGTGTTGTAGCCCTCAGGGAGACGCATGATATAGTTGTGGATATGGGCGGCTTTCGCGGCGGCAATCACT
>CAZICW010000080.1:0-2978 GCA_964537995.1 uncultured Oscillospiraceae bacterium | reverse complement strand
ACAATGGAGGCGAACAGAGCCTCCTTGCTGGAAAAATAGCCGTAAAAGGCTCCCGTGGTTACTCCGGCGTGCTTTACGATTTGCCGCAGAGACGCCCCGAGAAAGCCCTTCTCGGAAAATTCGTCCAAGGCGGCCTGCTGTATTTTTTCCAATGTATCGGGTGTTTTTGTTTCCATGACAGCCTCCGTGTAACAATGTTATGTAACAGTGTTATTATACACCGCGAATATACCCTTGTCAAGACAAATTATAAAATTTTTTAAATATTTTTTTGATGTTTTCATGATTCCGACAACAAAAAAATGACAAACCGCAAACGGGTTTGCCACTAAAAAGGAGGGAAAATGAAAAAAGTTTTATACTCTTATCGAGTACGCATACATTATAGCAATATTTTGCCTCAATTTCAATAAGCATTTTACTCAACATTCATAATTTTTATAAAAATATTTTGTGAAATTTCCACAAAATATTCTAAAATAACATTTGTGTTACATTTGCCGTAGCGGGTTTTTTGTAATACTTTTTTAATTATTTGGGTGTATAATAAATTGAAATATGAAATAATCGCGCGCGCAGAATGCCGCACGGGTGAAATTTGCCGTTCCCGATTCGCGAACGCGCGGAAAAATCTCTTATCATTTCCTGCTCTGCGGATAAGAGAAGCCCTATTATCGTTTATGCCGGTGCGGAGCGGCGGAATGGAGAGTTCTTATGGCGACAAAGAAAAGGAAGAAAAAGCGCAGCGTCGGAGTGATGATTGCGCTTGTAATAAGGAATACCATATTGACGGTATTCCTGCTTGCGCTGTTTGTCGGCGTAATAGGCGCCGGTATTGTTGCCGGAGCCTTGTTCGGCTATATGGAAACCGTGGAGCCTATCGACGTGAGCAATATGACGCTGAACCTGACCTCGTTCGTGTACGCCACCGACCCCGACGGCGAGGTTGTGGAGTTAGAGAGCCTTTACGATGAAGAAAACCGTATTTGGGTCAGTCTCGACAAAATACCGGAGGATTTGCAGAACGCGTTTATCGCGATTGAGGACGAGCGCTTTTATTCCCACCACGGCTTTGACGTAAAGCGAACCTTCGGCGCGGCTGTCAATTACGTCTATAACGCTCTTACGGGAAGCGACCGCAAAACATACGGCGGCAGCACCATAACGCAGCAGCTTATAAAGAATCTTACCGGCGAGGACGATTACCGCCTTGAAAGAAAAATTCAGGAGCTTTACCGCGCCTATAGGCTGGAAAAGGAGCTGAGCAAGGAAGAAATTTTGGAATATTACCTCAATACGATTTTCCTCAGCGAGCAGTGCAACGGCGTTTCCTCGGCGGCGAATACATACTTCGGGAAGTCGGTTTCCGATCTTACGCTTGCCGAATGTGCCAGCATTGCGGGAATAACCCAGTCTCCGACGGCGCTCAATCCGTATCTGCATCCGCAGGCGCATAAGCAAAAGCAGGAGACGGTGCTTGCGAAAATGCTGGAGCTGGGAATGATAACCCAATCACAGTACGACGACGCTGTTTCCGAGGAGCTTAATTTCATGCCGCAGCGTTCCCAGACCGAGGTTACATACCAAAGCTACTATGTTGACGCGGCGATAGATCAGGTGCTTGAGGATCTGATGGAAAAATACGGCTACAGCAAGGAAATGGCAAGCCGAGTCCTCTACAACGGCGGACTGAAGATATATCTTGCGCAGGATATGGAAATACAGAACAAGCTCGACGCCGTATACAGCGACGAAAGCTCCTTCCCCAAGGGCAGAGGAGAGGTTCAGCCCGAATCGGCAATGGTTATAATGGATCCGTATACGGGTCAGGTTAAGGCGCTTGTGGGCGGCAGAGGCGACAAAGAGGGAAACCGCACCTTAAACCGCGCCACGCAGACCCTCCGTCAGCCCGGCTCGACGATAAAACCCATAGCCGTTTACGGCCCCGCCATAGAGTACGGACTTATAACAACCTCATCCACGATTAAGGACGCTCCCGTTACCTATAACGGCTGGTCGCCGAAAAATGTGGACAATTCCTTCAAGGGCAACGTCTCCGTGCGCACGGCGCTCGCCTATTCCAGAAACGTTCCGGCGGTAAAGGTCTGCCGATATTTAGGAGTGGACAACGTGTTCAAATATCTAACGGAGCGTATGCATATTTCCTCCCTTGTCGATTACGAGGAAAGAAACGGGCAAACCTTCTCGGATAAGGATCTCGCGCCTCTGGCTCTCGGCGGACTGACGGACGGCGTCAGCGTGCTTGAGCTTACGGCGGCCTATTGCACATTCGTCAACGACGGCTTCTACAATAAGCCCATGCTTTACACAAAGGTGCTGGACGCAAACGGCGAGGTCATTTTCGACGGCGCGCCGACGCATGAAATAGCAATGAGCGAAAAAACGGCTGCCGATATGATTTCGCTCATGAAAGATGTTGTTAGCTACGGCAGCGGTAAAATGGCAAATTTCAGCGGCATGGAAATTGCCGGAAAAACAGGTACCACAGGCACGACAAACAGCTATGACCGCTGGTTTGTCGGCATGACGCCCTATTATGTGGGCGCGGTCTGGTTCGGCTATGATCAGCCCCAAAGCCTTGGAGGCTTTTCGTCGAACCCCGCCGCTTTGACGTGGAGAAGCGTAATGAAATCCGTCCACGAGGAATTGGAATATAAGGATTTTGAGAAGCCCGGCAGCGAGGTTTCCGTTATGATATGCCGCGAAAGCGGACAGCGTGCAAATCCCGACTGTACGCACGTCACAAGCGTGACATACGCGTCGAACAGTATTCCGAAAACGCGCTGTGAAATACATCCGCTTAAGACAGGCTCAAGCAAAGACGTCCTGAGCGAGGGCTACGCATCGTCCTCGGGCAGCTCAAGCGGCAGCAAAAAATCTTCAAGCAGCTCAACAAGCACTTCCGAGAGCTCTTCAACAAGACCCTCCGACGAAAACGATTCGACGGGCGGAACTTC
>CAZICW010000079.1:0-3237 GCA_964537995.1 uncultured Oscillospiraceae bacterium | reverse complement strand
GTGCGAGGGATGAGCGGCTGAGAAAGGTCATTCATGAGATGTACGAGGAAACAGATAAGGCGTACTTAGACAGCTTAGTCGACGGAAGGAACACTAATGAACTTTGGGCGCGGCGGGAGACGCTGCGCGAGCTGATGTACAGATTTGCCGCCGAATCGGTGCGATCAAAGGGGCAGGAGGCAAAGCGGAAGGAGAAGTAAGATGATTAAAGCAAAGGTAAAAACAAAGCATTGGGGAATACAATCGGACATTGAAGTCGGAGGAATTGTAAGGGAGATATCCGCCGAGTTGAGCTATATAGTGTACTGCGTTGCCCTGCGGATGGAGGAAGAAGGAGTGTTAGCCCCCGGGGTGACCACGGACGATTTTATTGACTGTGTGGCGGGAGTCGCGAAGAAAATGACTAAAAACGGAGGGGAGAAGGAATGAAGGCAAAGGTAGCGGTAATATTGGCGGTGATAGCGATAATAGCGGCTGTGACGGCGATAGCGGCGACGGCGCGCCCGAAGGCGGAGCGGTACGAAACACATTGCGTAGAACCGGGAGAAACGCTGTGGGGAATCGCGAAGGAGTACAACCCCGAAGCGGGCGACGTCAACGCGGTGATACATGAGATGAAAAAGAAAAACGGCATGAGGACGAGCGACATATACGCGGGAGACATCATAGAAGTGCCGATTATGTGAGAGGGAGGGCAGAGATGAAGGAAGCGTACAAAAGCAGAGTGTACACAGACAGACCTGCATATGCGGATTTTTCCGCGGCGGCGAAATTTCAGGCGGAGGCGGCGTGTTTATGACGGCGGGCGGATGGGCGGAGCGCGGCATACGTTATACTTTAGTAGAGGAAGTATCAAACTTAAGCAAAAGGGCGGGCGGCTACGCGGCTGTCTGCCCGAAAATGAAAAGTGATGAGAAGGGAGCGGCGGAAGGATGACAGCGGAACAAGAGGTAAATGACGTCAAGGCGGCGTTTGTTATAGACAGCGACGCTAAAGCGGAGTGGGCATTGGAAAAGATAAAAGCGGCGCAGGAGGAAAGGGACAGGCTTCTTGAGTTGGTGAAATACAAAGAAGACGAGCTCACGGAGAAAAGGGCGAAGATTGAATCCGACTATGAAAGCGACACGGGATATTTGAAACAGCTGCTTATGGCATATATGCAGACGGTCCCGGTAAGGAAAACAAAGACGCAGAGCACATATAAGCTTGTCTCGGGAAGCCTTGTGATGAAGCAGGGCGGATATGAATACAAGAGGGACGAGAAAAGCCTTTGCGCATGGCTCGAAAATAACGGCTATTCGGATTTTGTAAGGGTCGAGAAAAAAGCCGCATGGGGAGAGCTGAAGAAAGGGCTATCGGTTGAAGAGGACGGGTCAATCTGCATATCGGAGACAGGCGAGGTTGTGGAGGGCGCGTCGGCGGTAAAAAAGCCGGATGAGTTCGATGTAAAATTCTAATTTTAAGAAGGAGGGTTTTTAAATGGCGAATATGGATATATACAATCAGGGGCGGCACGTTCCCGAAAACGCTTGCAAGGTCATTACGGCGGGGCGGCTAAAGGGGATGACAAACATCGCCCCGATGTGGCGGATAAAAAAACTGACGGAGATATTCGGTCCCTGCGGATTGGGATGGTACACGGAAAAGACAAACGCATATATACAGGACGGGAGCGGCGGCGAAGCGGTGGCGGTGTACGAGATCAATCTTTATGTCAAAATCGGCGGAGAATGGAGCAAGCCGATATACGGTATAGGCGGCGCAATGTACATAGCGCAGGAAAGAAACGGGCTGCACACCGACGACGAGGCAATGAAGAAAGCATATACGGACGCGCTTTCGGTGGCGTGCAAGGCGCTCGGAATCGGAGCCGATGTGTATTACGAAAAGGATTCAAGCAAGTATGACGTACCCGAGACGGACGCGGGAAGCGCGGCGGGAGCGTTGCCGGAGAAGGAAATAGCCGCCGTTTGCCAGTCTTGCAAGAAAAATATAACGGCAGTTCGGTACGAAGACGGCAGGAGTTTTACGGTAAGCGATATTGTGGGAATCAGTAAAAGCCGATTCAACGGCGCGGTTTACTGCTGTGAGTGCCAGCGGAAAATAAAGCAAAAGCAGAAAGAGGCGCAGCAAAATGGCGCAAGTGCTTGACAGGGTTAAGGGCGTTATAACGGGATACGATGAACACCGCGGGGTGCTTCTGATTGAAGCGCCCTACGGCGATATCGGGACGATGATACGACGGGAGTATAAGAATGTTGTGGTTCAGCTGAACGACAGCCGCAGACTGTCCGACGAGCAAAGGCGGTCATGTTACGCAATGCTCGGAGAAATAGCGGACTGGATGGGCGAGATTCCCTCAGAGACGAAGGAGCTTATGAAGATAGAGTTTATGACCTCCGAAATGTACGATCTGGCGGACGGCTTATTCAGCTTGTCGGATGCGCCCATGAGCTTGGTGGCGGCGTTTCAGTCGTTTTTGGCGCGGTTTATCGTGCGAAACGACATCCCGACAAAGGTATCTATGCTTGACATGGTAGACGACGTAGACGATTATGTATATTCGTGCCTTCTCAATAAAAAATGCTGCATTTGCGGAAAAAAAGCGGAGCTTCACCACGTTGACAGGATCGGTATGGGAAACAACAGGCATGATATTATACATGAAGGGCTTGAAGCGCTGCCGTTATGCCGCGAGCATCACAACGAAGCACACACAATGAGCGACAAAGAATTTTTTGATAAATGGCATTTAAGCAAGGGCATAGAAATGGACAAGACGCTATGCAGGATATACAAAGTTAAGGTTAAGAAAGAGGGTAAACAATGAACAGCGTAATTTTAATGGGTCGGCTCACAAAGGATCCGGAGATAAAGCAGACAACGAGCGGAATAATGACGAGTTCTTTCACTTTGGCGGTGGATCGCAATTATTCATCTCAGAACGGCGAAAGACAGGCGGATTTTATAAATTGTGTCGCATGGAGGCAGACGGCGGAATTTATAACACACTATTTCGCAAAGGGTCAGATGATGGCGATTGAGGGGAGCTTGCAGGTCAGAACATGGACGGACAGCAACGGCGGCAAGAGGTACGCGACGGAGGTAGTTGTCAACAGGGCGCACTTCTGCGGCTCGAAAGTGAACAAAGATAACGCGCCGACGGAGAACGCGCCCATCAACGCGCTTGAAACGGCGGATGATGATTTGCCGTTTTAAAAATAGCAGTAAAAAATA
>CAZICW010000078.1:0-3327 GCA_964537995.1 uncultured Oscillospiraceae bacterium | reverse complement strand
CTCTCATTTTTTTGCGGAACCCCGCAGTGCCGTTTTTATGATGGAGCATATTTAACCTGCTAAAGCAGGTGGGTGGTATCGGGACGGTTACTGGGATTCCTACTACCCGAGGGTGCAGGCATTCACGCCGCAGTCCCATCAGCCTCCCGTTAAATTTGTGTTGGTTAAATTAAATCCATCAAAGCGCACACCGCAGGGCATAAAAATCCGTCTGTTCCGTCTCGCGGACGCCGGCAAGGAAAAGACGCTTTCCGTCAAGCCTTACCGTACGATATTAGTATAACACGGATTCAATAAAAAATCAATCCAAAAATTCAAATTCGTCTTTATTTTTTTCTTTAAATATTTCGTAAATCCTGTCAAAAATATCATCGTCCTCAACGGCTTCAAGCATTTCTTCCCCGTCTTCGGCTTCGACGCGCTTCATTATGAAGACCTCGCCGTCGATTTCGTCTCCGTCGGTTGCCGGTACAAGCACAAAATACAGCTCTCCCTCAAAATCAACCGTATCAAGAAGCTCGAAATCCTCCTCAACCTCTTCCATTAAATCCTTCGGTTCTTCACTCATCGAACTTCACCTCCTTAAAATCCGTGGGCGTCAAGGTAGCCCTGCAATATTATAACCGCCGCGATTTTATCAACCTTGGTCTTTCTGTTTTTGCCGCTTACGCCGCCCGTCTCAAGCATACGATGCGCTTCGGCGCTGGAGAGCCTTTCGTCCCACATATCGCAAGGCAGCCCCGTAAGCCGCGAAAGCTCACGGGCAAATTCCGTTGTATATTCCGCACGGTGGCCCATGCTTCCGTCCATTCTTTTCGGCAGTCCGAAAACCAGCTTTTCCGCCCCGTTTTCCTGCGCTATCCTTGCGACGGCTTGAAGCTGCTTTTCTCTATCCTTTTCGCAGACCGTTTCAAGCGGAGTCGCCACAATACCGCCGGCGTCGCTGACAGCAACGCCTATTCTCGCTTCTCCGTAGTCCAAGCCAAGTATTTTCATGACGCGCCGTCCCTTCTCTTTTTTTATAATAACATAAACCGAGCCGAATTTCAAGAGGTTTTTGAAAATTTTCCGAAAATATTTTTGTGTATATTTTAATTCACGGCACAAGCATTTCTTCCGCAAGCCTGTCAAGCTGCGAAAGATTTTCTTCGCTGAGAGACGAGACTATGCTTACGGTGGTTTCGGCAAAAACAAGGTTCTTGCCGCCCTGAAGAGCTTCCTTTATCGCCTTTGCCGCCATAGGCGCCCACGAACCGTTTTCCATTATGCCGATTTTGCGCCCGCAGAAGCCGCGTTCCTTCAGATTGGTCACATACTCTCTCATGCAGGGAAAAATTCCGGCGTTATATGTGGTTGTGGCAAGCACAAGCCCCCTTCTGCGGAACGCCGCCTCAACAGCCTCATACATATCGCAGCGCGCAAGGTCGTATACGGCAACGTCGGCGCAGCCCTTCTCCTTAAGCGCGCGTACAAGCTTTTCAACGGCGTTTTTCGTATTTCCGTAGACAGACGTATAGGCAACGGCAATTCCGTCAATTTCCGCTTCATAGGACGACCATGTATTATAGAGCTTTATATAACGCGAAAGATTTTCCGTAAGCACGGGCCCGTGGAGCGGGCATATTGTCCTTATATCGAAGGCGGCGGCCTTTTTCAGCGCGGCCTGAACCTGCGTGCCGTATTTGCCGACAATTCCGAAATAATAGCGTCCGGCCTCGGTTTCCCACGCGGAGCCGTCGTCAAGCGCGCCGAAGCGTCCGAAAGCGTCGGCGGAAAACAGTATTTTGTCGGCGGAATCATAGGTAAACATAACCTCCGGCCAATGCACCATCGGCGCGAAAATGAAATTCAGCTCATGCTTTCCGAGGGAAAGCTTTCCTCCGTCGGTTACGGCGAATGTCCTTCCGCTCAGGTCAAGTTCTCGGAAGAAATTTCCCGTCATTGTGAAGGTTTTGGCATTGCCGACAAGCACCGCCTCGGGATATTTATTCATAAAATTCATGATATTTGCCGAATGGTCGGGTTCCATGTGCTGAACAATAAGGTAATCGGGCATTCTGCCGCCGAGCGCCGCGTCAAGCTTGGAGAGCCACTGTTCGGTAAACGCCGCGTCAACGGTATCCATTACGGCAATTTTTTCATCAAGTATGACGTATGAATTATACGACATTCCGTTTTTAACGCTGTATTGTCCCTCGAACAAATCAATTTTGCGGTCGTCCACACCGATATAAACAATGTCGTCCGTTACTTTCATAATAAATCAGTCCTTCGGTAAAAATTTTTTATGTCTTCGGAATATATAATACCATACTTCCGTCCGCGGCGCAAGCCAAAATTTTCACAAACAGGAACGGCAAATCCGCTTGGGATTTGCCGTTTTGCGCAGAGCCGGAATAAGCCTACAGCCATGCGTCCGTATTTTTCCAGTATTCGGGATTCGTGCCGACCGTGTCAGAGACATAGTTTACTTTAAGATTTTTAGCATTGTCGCTTAAGAGTATCGCGTCCGCCATGATATTTTCCGAGGGCGCAATTTCCACGCTCTCAACGACGGGAAGCTGAAACAATTTTTTCATGATAATTGCCCTCCTTAAAATATTTCTTCAAAATCGAACGTAAGATTGACATTTTCCGCAAAGTCTTCCGAGACCGTCTCCGCCGCAAACACAAGCTCGACCTCGTCAAGCTCCACCGTTTCGAGCGAAAGCCCATCTGCGGAGGACGATGAAAGCGTAACGGTTTTGTCGGAATTTATTGTAATCGTGTCGTACAAGTCTTTTCCATCGGAGGCAGGACTGCCGTCATTGCCCCTGAACCTTATTCCCATCGCGAGCGGAACCGCTTTCAGCGTCAGGCTTCCGTCGGTGTTTTTATCTAAAAGCGAAAGCAGAGCGTTGGTAAGACTGCCGTCGGAATCGACGAAAATTCCTCCCGCGTTGATAACATCAAGCGCCGCGGCGGTTTTAGTCGGGTCAAAGCGGCTTTCGGTTGTGTAAAGCGTTTCGTTGGAAATGTTTTCCGCAAGCAGTCCGTAAATTCCGGCATAAGCCGTTTCTCCGTAGGTTTTTTCTCCGTTATACATAACCCAAGGCTGCGCGGCGTATGGCAGATTTGTGTTTTCCGTGATTATTCCGACGGCGGGAACGTCTTCGGTTATTGCTCCCGAGCCGACCTCAAGGGCTCCGTCGTCTCCATAGCAGGCAATGTCCACGCCGTAGCTGAATTTATCAAAGCTTAGTGAGGCAGTATTCAAAGCGGCAAAGTCAATCGTGAAGCGGGAATTGTCGCTGTCCCAGCCAAGCTCTGCGGAAACCGCGGGAGCGG
>CAZICW010000077.1:0-3880 GCA_964537995.1 uncultured Oscillospiraceae bacterium | reverse complement strand
CTTCGGCCTTATTTTTTTATATGTGCGATTCTCCGACGCGGTCAACTTTTAAAAAGCTGTTGACAAAGCCGCGGTTTTATGCTATTATTGTCTTGCGGCACAATAAAATATATTCGGTTATATTACAATAACAACAGGAGTGTATTTTTGTCATACGATAAAAATACGCACTCCATTTTCGTATGCCTGTTGTTATTGTATCGAAATTTGTGTCGCAGCAAATCGGAGTGATGTATTTTTTGTGTGTCACTTCGGTGACACATTTTTTGTTTTTTTGAGGGGGAAGCGCAATTATGCAAAAAATTGAGGGGAAGACCAAGCCGCCGCACAGCTTCGTGAGCAACGCGGTATATGTTTTGAGGGATATATTCCGCACAAAAAAGACGATGTTCGCGGCAATTCCGACAACGGCCGTCTGCGCAAGCTTGCTGTCTCTGATGGCGGTATATCTGCCGAAAACCGCCGTAGACCTTGTGCAGTCGTCCGCGTCTGTCGGAGAGGTGCTGTTACGCTTGGGCGTTTTTTTCGCGGCAATCATGTTTGTAAAGGCAATAAACGGGGTTGCGGACAATACTCTTAACGGCGCTTATTTTGACCTAAGACTGATTCATATGCGCCGCATCGTTTCAAAGTCAATGCGGCAAAGCTACGGACGGCTCGAAAGCGCGGAGGGGCAAAACTGCTACTGGAAGGCGCGGAGTGTGGCGCAGGGCGGAATCGTCAATATGATTTACACTATTGTTGAAATAGCGACAAATCTGATCAATTTCGTCGCCTTTTCTTACATAATAGCCTTGCTGAATCCGCTGATAATTCTGTTTCTTATCGCAATGTCTCTGCTTGTGTTTGTTTTTATGCTGCGAGGCAGCCGAATCTGGGAGAGTATGCGCAATGATACCGCCGAGGTGCAAAATCAGATTTTCTGTCTCGCGCAGGAATGCGGCGACGCCCGAAGCGGCAAGGATATACGTCTTTACGGCATGAAAAGCCTTTTCGTAAACAAGGCGCGCGCTCTCGCGCTGAAGCGTATGCGGCTTTACAACAGGCAGCGCAGCGGCTATATTCAGGAGCATTTTGTCACAATCGCGACGGAATTTCTGCGCGACGGCGCGGCATATGCTTATCTTATTTACAGAACCGTCCGCGGCGGGATTTCGGCGGGCGACTTTGTGCTGTATTTCGGAGCTATAGCCTCGTTTTCCGGCTGGGTGGGAAAGCTGAATTGGCAAATAGACAAGCTGCGCAGATACTACTACGACGTGAACTATTTCCGCGAATTTATGGAATATGAGGATCCGAAAATCGAAAATCCCGAAAAAATCCGAGGCAGCTTTCCGGAAATTGAATTTAAGAACGTCTGTTTTTCATACGACGGAAAGAAAAACGTGCTTGAAAACTTTAATCTGAAAATCGCTTCGGGCGAGCATATTGCCATCGTAGGCGTGAACGGCGCGGGGAAATCCACAATAGTAAAGCTGCTGTGCGGCTTCTATTCCCCAATGTCGGGCAGCGTTACCATCGGCGGCGCGGAGGTGACGAAGGTTCCTCCGGAGGAACGCTTTGAAAAAATATCGGCTGTTTTTCAGGATATATGTATTCTGCCGCACACGCTTGCCGAAAATATTTCTATGAAGGAAATGAGCCTCACCGACAAGGAGCTTGCCGCAAAAAGCCTTGAAACGGCGGGGATGTTCAAGTTCGCGGGAAGCCTTGACACGCCGATGACCAAGGCGGTGCGCGACGACGGAACGGAGCTTTCCGGCGGCGAAGCTCAGAAGCTGATGATGGCGAGAGCCGTCTATAAGGACGCGCCGATTCTTATATTGGACGAGCCGACCGCCGCGCTTGACCCGATTGCCGAGAGCGAAACCTATAAACGCTTTCATGAGGTATCGGAGGGGAAAATTGCGCTGTATATTTCTCACCGTCTCGCGGGGACGCGCTTCTGCGACCGCATTGTATTCCTTGACGGCGGAAAGGCGGCTGAAATCGGCACTCATGAGGAGCTGCTGAAAAGCAACGGCGGATATGCGAAAATGTTTGAAATGCAAAGCCTATACTACAAGGAAGGGGGAATTGACAATGAAGAGTCTGCTTAAGGCACTCAGGCTTATCTCCGAGATTGAGCCGCACCTGCTTCCGATTACGGTGATCGACCTGATATGCGCTAATATTCCTCCGTATATAGACACTCTTCTGTCCGCCTATGTGCTGGATCGTCTCATCGGCGGAAGCGCTGTCCGAGAGCTTTTGCCCACAGTGTTCGGCGCGCTGCTGCTGCGGCTTGTGCTGAAGGGTACGCACGAGATATGCGATCAGAATATCCGGGCGCGAGGGAATCTTATGCATGATTATTTCATGATAAAAAAGAGTGAAAAAACGCTCTCAATGGACTACGCGAAGCTGAACAGTCCTTACGTCAACTCTCTGCGCGACCGCATGAACCGTGATGATATGTACGGTTGGGGCATATTCGACGTGTATGACTCATTCAGCGCGGCGCTCGGAAATGTCATAAGCATAATCGCCGCGGCGGCGATAATCATTCCGATGATTACTCTGAGCTTCGGGAGCCTGATTTATATGACGGCAACTGTAGCGGCATTGGCGATTTCGGCGTTTCTGAACGGAAAATTCGTAAAAAAGGAGCAGGAAATCGACGACAGCTATCGGAACACAAGGACAACCTCCTCATACTACTTGTGGAGCGGCGGCATAGATTACAAAATGGGCAAGGATATACGCGTCTACGGCGCGCAGCCGATGATTGAGAAGGCTCTTGACGAGGATTCGAGGGAGCGCGAGGGACGGCGGCGTTACATTCGTTTCACGCAGAAAACCGGTGTGTTTAACGGAGCATTCGGCGGCGCCCTTCAGGGCTCGTCGTATATATATGTTGTTCTCAGCGCCGTAAAGGGTGCGCTCAGTGCGGGCGACGTTGTAAAATTTGCCGCGTCGCTTTACAGCTTCTGGGGCAGCCTGTCAAGCCTTATGACTCAAACGGCGACGCTTATGCAGCTTTCAAAGCGGCTGGAAAACACCTTTGAATTTTTGGTTCTTCCCGAAAACGAAAACGGCGAGAAGCTTCCCGAAGCGCCGCCAAGCTGCGAGTTTGAGTTCAGGAATGTATCCTTCCGCTATCCCGGGGCCGACAAAAATGCTCTGAGCAATGTTTCCTGCGTACTGAAAAAGGGCGAACGGGTTGCGGTTGTCGGGCTGAACGGCAGCGGAAAAACTACGTTTATAAAGCTGCTGTGCCGCTTATACCATCCATCCGAAGGCGAGATTTTGTTCAACGGAGTAAATATCGACAGCTATGACTTTGACTCATACATACGAATGCTTTCGGTTGTTTTTCAGGATCTTAGGCTCTTCCCGCTGACTTTGGGCGAAAACGTAAGCGCGAACGAGAATTACGACGCCGAAAAGGTAAGGCGGAATCTGGAAATTGCCGGCTTCGGCGAACGCTTCGCCGAGCTTGCAAACGGTTGCGAAACCGTACTCACAAAGAGCTTCGACGACGAGGGAATTGACCTGTCCGGCGGAGAAGCGCAGAAAATAGCCCTTGCGCGTGCGCTTTACAAGGATGCCGCGTTTATGATTTTGGACGAGCCGACCGCCGCGCTTGACCCGATTGCCGAGTATGAGATATATTCGCGCTTCAACAATTTTACCGACGAAAAGGGCGCGATTTATATTTCGCACCGCCTGTCATCGTGCGTGTTCTGCGACCGCGTTATGGTGTTTGAGGACGGCAACATCGTGCAGCAGGGAAGCCACGCAAGCTTGCTTGGCGTCAGCGGGCTTTACTCTGAGCTTTGGAACGCTCAGGCGCAGTATTATAAATAACGGTTTTTGTATCGCAAAAATCCCCGTAAGC
>CAZICW010000076.1:2459-4187 GCA_964537995.1 uncultured Oscillospiraceae bacterium | reverse complement strand
AAGGCTCCCAATTCGGCAAAAATAATATATGTTGACTTTTATGCGTCAATATGATATAATTTCCCTGTACGGAATTTGTCGAAATAAAGGACCGCGCCGCTTTGACGCGAGCGCTGCCCCTGATATTGGGAGGAATATGTATGTGGGAAAGAAAAGCCGTAAAACGAAACGCACGCAGGGCGCTGAAAAAAAACTATGTCGGCATAGTCATAGCCTGTGTGCTGGTGTCGGTTATTATGGGAAGCTTTCTGAATCCCATCGACGCCGTGAATAAGGCGAAGGACGCGCTGCTTATTGAAGCCGAGGACAGCATTCTGTTCCACGGCGTGCTCAATGAAGATACGCTCGCTGACACCGCGAAGCACAAAAGTATAAGCAATACCGAGATTGTTGACGAGACTCTCAGCGGCGCGGGCATTGAAAGCGACAGCGCGAAACGTTGGACAAACGGAATATTGTCGGTTTTCGCGAACAACGCGGAGGGCGCGGGCAGCATCTTTTACGGAGTATTGAACTCTCTGAATCAATTTTTGTTCAAGGACAAAATAGGCTCCGGAATCATTCTCGCCTCAGGCGTGCTTATATATCTGCTTATCTTCATTTTTTTCTTAAACGTCATCAAGGTCGGCTTCTGCCGCTACATCCTCGAAGCAAGAATCTACAGCGACACCAAGCTGAAGCGTCTGACCTTCCCGTGGTTCATAAAGCGCGGGTGGCGCATTGCGCGCACTATGCTTCTGGAAAAAATATATCTTTATCTTTGGAGCTTAACCGTTGTCGGCGGCTTCATAAAAAGCTATTCCTACAGACTTGTTCCGATGATTATTGCCGAAAATCCCGATATGAGCGCAAACGAGGCTATCACGCTTTCGCGGCGCATGATGGACGGGAACAAGTGGCGCGCGTTCAAGCTTGATCTTTCGTTTATCGGCTGGGGAATACTGAATATCTGCACCTTCTATCTGCTCGGCATATTTTTCCTTACTCCATACAAAAAGCTTGCGGAAGCGGAGCTTTATATGGCAATCCGCGGCGAAGCGAAGGCTAAAAGCCTTCCGAATGCCGAAAAGCTTTGCGATTCGCTGCTTGACGTACCGGCGCAGAGCGGAGAATACCCCTTTGATAAATACATAATCAAGCCTGTCGGCAACAGAGAGTGGGTTCAGGCGGACTATAACCGTTCCTACAGCATAAGCTCGCTGATACTTATATTTTTCACATTTTCGTTTGTCGGCTGGCTTTGGGAGGTAAGTCTGCACCTGTTTAAGGACGGTGTTTTCGTGAACCGCGGCGTTTCATACGGCCCTTGGCTGCCGATTTACGGCGTAGGCGGAGTTATGGTTCTGGTGCTGCTGAAAAGACTTCGCAACAAGCCCGTACTCACCTTTTTCGCGACGATGGTTTTATGCGGGATTGTGGAGTATTTTACGTCGTGGTATCTCGAAACCACAAAGGGCTTGAAATGGTGGGATTACAGCGGATATTTTCTGAACCTCAACGGCAGAATATGCCTTGAGGGACTGCTTGTGTTTGCGCTCGGCGGCTGTGCCGCGATATATATCCTCGCTCCGCTGCTGGATAATTTGTTCAATAAAATTCCCAAAAAGCAAAAAATTATTATATGCTCTGTTCTGACCGCGGTATTTCTGACCGACCAAGTATATTCTCATTTCAATCCGAATACCGGCAAGGGCATAACCGACTACGACTGAGTAAAAATTTTTGCGG
>CAZICW010000076.1:0-2359 GCA_964537995.1 uncultured Oscillospiraceae bacterium | reverse complement strand
TTGCGGCCATTAGCGAAGCTCGAATCAAAAAACGGAGCCGCCGTTAACACGGCGGCTCATATGTAATTTAGGCAAGTACCTTCCTGACGGCTTCAGCCATTTTGTCGCATTTGCAGTTCGCGAAAAACAGCTCGCCGAACTTTTCGCCGGAAAGCGCGCCCTTGACAAGCTCTCGGTCGAGGCTTTCAAGTATTTCGGTCATGGGCTTATATGTGACCTTCTTAACATCGTCAAGAATTTTCTTGTTGCGCTGTTCGGGAACCGCTCTCTCCTTCGGATAGCCGCCGCCCCATTCCTCAGCGAACAGCTTTTCAAACACATAGCGAAGATTGAGCTCCGCGCCCCAGCCCCAACCCTTTGCGAAGGGAAGCGCGATGGCGTTGCCGTTGTTCACCTGCGTAAACTGATAGGCGTCCGTCGGATCGACAACATGGCCGCAGATAACTCCGGGGAAGGAATTGCAGGCAAGCATTGCGCCCTCGCCCGTGCCGCAGCCCGTTACAACAAGGTCGGCGGCGCCGCTGTTCAGCAGCACGCCCGCAAGAATACCGACCTGAACATATGTAAGCTGGGCTTCGTCCTCGGCGGTATACATACCGTAATTAAAAACCTCATGTCCAAGAGGTTCGGCGACGGAACGCAAAGTCTCTTCGATGAGCGCGTTTTTCGCGGCTTGGCTGTTTTCGTTTATGAGTGCGATTTTCATGGTAAATCTCTCCTTAATAATAATTTAATTTGATTATACATCATTTTTCCGTATTTTGCAATAGCCTGAAACAAAAAATTTTAAATTTGGGGGATGCTCCGCATGGCTTCAGCTTTTATAACAACACCCTATCTTCCGCGGGCAAGAGTTACGCTTGCCGTCGGCGGCTTTGCTCCGGAAGGGATAGCCTTGCTTCCGACGGCGAAGCTCACGGCTCTGCCTCCCGCGCTCCGCCGCCATGCGGATTTGGGACTTTGCCCGATCGGAGGAGCGGAGGTTGTGTGTCCGCCCGACTCCTATGCCTTCTACGCCGATATGCTTTCTCCATACGGCTTTTCCGTAATCTGCGGCGGACAGGCTCTCGGTCGGAGCTATCCCGCCGATACGGCATATAATGTTGTTGTGGCGGGAAAATTTGCCTTGCTGAATCCAAGGGTTTGCGACAAAATTTTGTTTAAGCTTCTGGAAAACCGCTTTGAAATAATTCCCGTAAAGCAGGGCTACGCAAAATGCTCCGTCTGCCCCGTGGACGAAAACTCCGTCATAACCGCCGACCGCGGAATTGCCCGCGCCGCGGAAAAACGCGGCTTGGAGGCGCTTGAAATAAAAAACGACGGAGTTATGCTTCCGCCTTACAAAAGCGGCTTTTTCGGCGGCGCGGCAGGGCTTGTCGGACGGAGTACGCTTGCCGTGAACGGTTCGCTTTCGCATATGGAAAGCGGAAACGATATTTTAAAATTTTTACATTCCCGCAGCGTTGAAGCTCTGGAAATTCACGGCGGCGCGCCTTTCGACACAGGTTCCCTAATACCGCTTATGACGGAAGCAAACAATATTCAAGTAAGCGACTCTGATTGATTGGAGGAAGATATTTTTGGATTCGGAAACAGATGCCGCGTCGGCATCCGAAACGCTGACCGCGCATGAAATCGCGCGGAATATAATTGAAAAATATGAATGCAAATTACTGAAAAAGTATATATCCGAGCTGTCGCTTCCGGAAGAGGACGGGAAGCAGACACTCTCGCTTGCGGCGGAGTTGCTCAATCCCGACGCGGACGATAAAGCTCTCAACGACTACCGCTCAGAAAGGCTGGAAATGATAGCCGCGCCCGTGGAGGACTGTCTGCGGAGAATCGGGCGTGTAATTCCCGAAGGGGCGCTGAATTTTCTGTGCGCCGAATACCTCCGCGAGCTTCGCGCCGTGGCAGCGGCGGCGGCGGAGCTTATAGCCGAGGAAAAGCACGGAGATTTATGCTGCTTGATTGCGAACGAGTATATAGAACGGCGCAAGCGCTGCCTCGGAAGCAAGCTTATCGCCGTGCATCTCGTTATCGATAAGGATTCGATGCGGCTGTACAACGGCAAAGGACAGGAAATCACCGACGAATACTCGGCATATGTCCCCTACGAGGATCGCCGCCGCTATTCGCGCAGCGACCTTGTGCTGAGCGCAATGGTTGATATTGCGCCGCGCAGCATATATGTGTACGGCGGAGAAAGCAATTTGAGGATGCTGCGCCGCATCCAGCTCATGTTCACGGGCGTTATGCTTGAGGAAGGAACCTTCCGGAGCGAATCGGATATGTCCTCATACGAATAAATTGAGCCGAGTTAATAACGGAGCTTCAATCAAAGCGGAAAGTAATATAA
>CAZICW010000075.1:0-4382 GCA_964537995.1 uncultured Oscillospiraceae bacterium | reverse complement strand
TCTATCGCAAGCTCCACTCCTTGCAAGCAAAGTGGAGCGTTGCTCCGATTTAAATGTTCGGCGTCCTTGCCGCTTGCCGAAACGTACATAAGGGATTGATAAGATGGACACAAGGGTTATAAAAATTGATCCGTATAATATAGATATGAGCCTAATGACCGAAGCGGCGGAAATAATCCGTCGCGGAGGTCTTGTTGCGTTTCCTACGGAAACGGTCTACGGCTTGGGCGCCGATGCCTTCAATCCGTCCGCGGTCAAAAAAATATATAAAGCGAAGGGGCGCCCCGCGGATAATCCGCTTATTTCGCATATTTGCTCCATTGAGCAGGCGGAAAAACTCGCCGCCTTCATTCCGACCGACGCAAGGAAGCTTATGGAGCATTTTTGGGGTGGTCCGCTTACAATAATTTTGAAAAAACGCCCCGAGGTTCCGTCTGTTGTCAGTGCGGGGCTGGACACCGTGAGTATCCGTTTTCCGAGCCACAGCGTAGCTTACGAGCTTATAAAGGCGAGCGAAGTCCCGATTGCCGCGCCGAGCGCGAATCTCAGCGGCAGTCCGAGTCCGACCTCGGCGCGGCACTGTATAAGCGACCTTATGGGACGCGTTGATATGATAATTGACGGAGGCGACTGCGTTATAGGTCTGGAATCCACGGTCGTGGATATGACGGGCGAAACCCCCGTAATTCTCCGTCCGGGCGCAATTACTGCCGAGGATATCGCAAATGTCGCGGGAAGCTGTGTCTACGGCGGCAATTATGCCGAAGCGCCGAAATGCCCCGGAATGAAATATACGCACTACAGCCCAAAAGCGGAGGTTTTCGCGCTGAAAAACATGGAAAGCGCAAACGAGCTTCTGAGTAAAGCTTCGGGAAAAACGGGAATCATAGCTTTAAGCTCCGAGAGAACATTCGATGCTGACGTCGTTTACGACGCCGGAACCGATCTTTCATCTTATGCGGCAAAGCTGTTCGGCCTTCTCCGTAAAGCGGACGAGGACGGCGTTGATTTTTTGCTGGCTCAGCTTCCCGAAAATGCAGGCATAGGCACGGCAATACGCAATAGACTGCTAAAGTCAAGCGGAGGAAAAACAGATGAAGCAAATCTCCGTTAGATTCGGAAAGAAGAGTGACTTAGACAGAATTTCCGAAATCGAGCGCAATTCCTTTCCCGATCCGTGGGACGGAAATTACATACAGGAAATTTTAGAGCGGACAGAGCAAAATACTGGCGCGGTGCGCGTAATTGTTGCGGAAGGCGATGGGCTGCTTGAGGGCTTTGTAATTTTTTCGCTGATAGACGGTGAGGCGGAAATTTATGACATCGCCGCCGCGCCGGAAAGTCGGGGAAAAGGAGTGGGAACAGCGCTTGCTTCGGCGGTGCGGGAGCTTGCCGACAAAGTGTTCCTTGAGGTTCACCAAGCCAACGTCCCCGCCCGCGCCCTGTATGAGAAGCTCGGCTTTAAGCCCGTTTCCGTGCGGAAAGCCTATTATGGCGACGGAGGAGACGCTATGATAATGCAATGGAAGGATGAGTAATATAATGGCATATATACTTGGAATTGAAACCTCATGCGATGAAACCGCCGCAAGCGTGACGCTTAACGGGCGCAACGTTTTGTCTGACGTAGTGTACACTCAGATTGCCCTCCATGAGGTCTTTGGCGGAGTTGTGCCGGAAATCGCTTCTCGGAAGCATATCGACAAAATAATATATGTCATCAATGCCGCTCTCGACGAAAGCGGAATTTCCAAGCAGGAGCTTGACGCCGTAGCCGTGACATACTCTCCCGGGCTTGTCGGCGCGCTTCTTGTCGGAGTATCTGTCGCCAAAGCGTTCGCCTACGGCATAGGAAAGCCGCTTGTGCCGGTGAACCATATTCATGGACATATCGCCGCGAACTACATTGCCCATAAGGAGCTTGAGCCGCCGTTCGTCTGCCTTGTGGCTTCCGGCGGTCACAGTCACATCCTTCACGTCAAGGATTACCGTGACTTTGCCGTCCTCGGCGCAACGACCGACGATGCCGCCGGAGAAGCCTTTGATAAGGTTGCGCGTGTGCTGGGACTGGGTTATCCGGGGGGCCCCAAGCTGAATGCTCTCGCCAAGGAAGGAAATCCGAGCGCGATAACTTTTCCGCGCCCGCATAACGGCTTTGATTTCAGCTTCAGCGGGGTTAAAACCGCCGTAATAAATTATATTCACAATGCGGAGCAAAAGGGCGTGACGGTAAATAAAGCGGATGTCGCCGCTTCATTCCAGCAGGCTGTGGTTGACGTGCTTGTAAAAAACACCGTTGCCGCCGCAAAAAGCGTAGGCTGCAAAACCGTGGCTCTTGCGGGAGGAGTTGCCGCAAATACCGTTCTTCGCGCCGATATGACCGCTGCCGCCGAAAAGGAGGAAATGAAATTTTACTGTCCTCCGATGAAGCTTTGCACGGATAACGGCGCAATGATTTCCTGCGCGGGCTATTACGGCTTTGCCGCCGGAATGAGAGCCGACCTGACGCTCAACGCCGTTCCGCAGCTTAGTTTGTACTAATTTTATGAAAAGAGAAGAAAGCATGACAAGTGTAAACGAAAAATTAAATCTGTTGAGAGCCGAAATGAAGGCTCTCGGACTGGACGCATACATCGTACCGACCGCCGACCCGCATCTGAGCGAATATACTCCGGAGCATTACTGCTTTCGCCATTGGCTTTCCGGCTTTTCGGGCAGCGCGGGAACTGTTGTTGTGACAGCGAAAAAAAGCGGTCTTTGGACTGACGGGCGCTATTACATTCAGGCGGAAAATGAACTTAAAGGCAGTGAAATCAAGCTTTTTCGCGCGGCGGAGCCGGGGGTAAAATCCTACGACAGATACCTTTGCGATGAGCTTGAAAGCGGAAGCCGCATCGGCTTTTCGGGAAAGCTGTTTTCCCAAAGCGCGGTGCAAAGAATGGAGAAACTTTTTTCCGAAAAAGGCTTTTCCGTTAATTCCGAGTACGACCTTTCCGAAAAAATCTGGCGTGACAGACCCGAGCTTCCCTACAATCCCGTTTTTTCGCTTGACATTAAATACTGCGGCGAAACGGTTCAAAGCAAGCTCGCCCGCGTACGCACGGAAATGCAGAAAAACAAGCTGACACACTACGCCGTCGGTAAGCTTGACTGTGTTATGTGGCTATGCAATATCCGTGGCAGCGATATACATTGCTGCCCGTTTGCGATAAGCTACGCGATGGTGGGCTTGGAGGACGCGTATCTCTATATTGACAGCCGCAGTCTTGGCGCCGACGTCCGCTCAAGGCTCGAAGGAAGCGGCTTGACAATCCGTCCTTACGAGGCAATTCAAACCGATATCGAATCTCTCGGCGGCGACGCCGCTCTCGGAATGGATTTCTCCATGGTAAACAGCAGCCTTGCTTCATCGGCGAAAACCTGCGGACTTAAAAACATACGCGACATTATTACGCCCTTTAAGGCGGTAAAAAACGAAATTGAGAACAAAAATCTGAAGGAGTGCTACGATAACGATATTGCCGCGCTCACGAAGGGTATGTACTATATTTACGACTGCTTGAAAAAGGATAAGGAAATAACCGAGTATGATGTGTTTGAAAAGCTGATCGAGCTTCGCGCCGAGCAGCCGCTGAATCTCGGAGCAAGCTTTGACACGATTGCCGCTTATAAGGAAAATGCGGCAATGATGCACTATAAGCCGGAAAAAAATGCGTGTGCGTCTCTGAAAAGGGAAGGTATGCTGCTGATTGATTCGGGCGGTCAATACCTCAACGGTACAACGGATATAACCCGTACTCTTGTCCTCGGTGAAATTTCCGACGAAGAACGCCGTAGCTTTACTTTGGTGCTGAAAGCGAGCATAGCCGTCATGACGGCGGTATTTATAAAGGGGACGACGGGAGCAAATCTTGACATTCTGGCGCGTGAGCCTCTTTGGGCGGAGGGACTGGATTATAAATGCGGCACGGGTCATGGAGTGGGCTTTTGCCTGAATGTTCACGAAGGGCCGCAGAATCTGAGTCAAAGCCTGCGTTCCTCGGCGGCGTTTGAGCTTGGAATGAACTGCACCGTCGAGCCGGGAGTCTATATTGAGAACGGGTACGGCGTCCGCACCGAAAACGACGTTATTGTTGTGCCGTTCAAAAAAACGTCTCACGGCGAATTTTACAGATTTGAAATTCTTTCATACTGCCCGATTGACGTCGCCGGTATTGACGCCGAGATGCTCACATCGGACGAAAAAAGCTGGCTCAATGCCTATCATGCCGAATGCCGCAAACGTCTTAAGGACAAACTCACTCCCGCCGAGTATGCGTGGCTGGAGGAATATACGAGAGACATTTAAAAGCCGAAAGAAAAATATTTTCCCTTGAAATAAA
>CAZICW010000074.1:0-4390 GCA_964537995.1 uncultured Oscillospiraceae bacterium | reverse complement strand
TTTGCGAGGCGAAAATCGTTACGGCGCAATAAAAAAACAAGGGGGATTACTCCCATTAATATACAGCCCCTCCGTGTACCCTCAGCACGGAGGGGCTTTTGCGGCAAAAGCAAAGCTCGCGGGTCTTGAAAAAATCATCTTGAAAAATTATCACATTAATGCTATAATATAATAAATGATAAATCAAAGGAGAAATAAATCATGTTTTTCAGCCGAAAGCCGAACGAAAATGCGCAGTGCCGGTATTGCAAATTCGTTTCCGAAAGCGAGGGAATTTATATATGCGGAAAAAGGGGAAGGGTTGAGCCGTCCCATTCCTGCCGTTCATATAAATTTGACCCGTTTGCCAAGCGGGAACGGCGGCGGCGCTGCTTTGACACCTCTGCCTTTGATCCGCTGGATTTTGAAATTTAATTTTTCGGATTTTATAAACGCGGTTGACATTAACAAAAAATTATGCTAATATTGCAAATGATTGACCGCCGAACAATTAATAATAACATAGAAATCATACAAACGGAGGTTTTATTGGAAAATGAAAAAGCTGATATGTTTTATTTTGATTTTATGCCTCGCGCTGTCGGCTTGTCCGGTTTTTTCCTCGGATGAGGATGTGATAACCGTGCTGTGGAGCGCGCAGGAGCTTGCCGGCGGCGATTTGAGCGTCGAAGTTTGGGGCGCGGAGGACGGATTGTGGGCAATTCTGGCTCTTTACAGCGACGGAGCTTTGTGTAAAACGGCCCGCGTCAAAACGGAAAATTCCTCCGCACGGATAACCGTCTCCGCCGACGGAAGCGAGGACTGCGCGAAGCTGTTCCTTTGGAATACGGAGCTTTCTCCGGCGGCGCGGGTTTTGTCGGTGCTTACGCCGTCCGGAGCCGAATATATAGGCGGAACGAAATATACTCAGCCCGATGAAACCGTTGAAATCATGGTCAGCGACGATCAGCTCGTCAATAAACCCTCGTCCGTCGCCTACCATACGTTTGACGCAATTACGGGCGAATATAAAATAAGCTTCAGCCTTACCGTTCTCAAAAACGGTGACAATGCCGTAATGCTTGGCGACAGCGCGAACGGAGCGCTTGCATATAACACCTCGTCGGCAATCCTTTTAATGACGGGCGGCAGCTTTTCGGTAAGAAACGGCGACGGAAAAGGAGGCTACTCTGATACGGCGGCGGCGCTTTGCGACGCGGTCGAGGGCGAAACCTATGCCGCTATTTTTGAGGGCAGCGTTTCGACAAACACCTATACCGTCAGCATAACCGATTCCGAAGGCAAAACCTATACAAGCGGCGAGGTTGCCGCGCGGCTGAATGCGTCCTCCTTGGACACAATAGCCTTCATCAGCAACGGTCACTCGACGGTCGTTTCCTCGGACGGAAAATATTCCGATTATTATTTCTGCGCCGCGGATTTCAAGGCGGAGGCTGTGGAGGACGATCCCGTATACGAAGGCTTTGCCGGTCTTTACTACGGCATAAAGGCAAACGGAAAGTATATTCGCGGCAACAACGGCAAGCTTTCGGCGGACTACGCCGAAGCAAAAGACAGCAGCGCAATGTTCCTGCCGCGATATATGGGCGACGGCAGCTATGCGTTTTTATGTAAATCCTCAAACCGCAGAATAACCGCCGCGTCAAAAAATTCGCAGCTTGCGAGCGCCGACTATGCGTCGAACGACCTTACTCAGCACTGGTATCTTGAGGAAAGCGAAAATTCAACGGCGCAGCAGCCGGCATATTACCTGAAAAGTATGTATAACGACTGCTACGCCGGCGTTGTCAACGGTTATATGGCGGCGGTTTCCGAGGAAAATAAAACGGAGCTGCAGTTCGTTCCGCTTTACAGTGAAAGCCCGCTGTATCTTGTTTCTCTTACCGACGCCTACGCCGCCCTCGAAAGCAAGCAGCGCGCAAGGATTGAGGAAATTTACGAAAGCGTCGCCGGAGATATTTTCGGACGCTACGGCAGCGGCGACGCCACATGGACAATGAGAACCAGATTTGACAATACGTTTACCGAAATTTTGGACGGCACTCTCGCTTCCTTCGATAAACAGTATGCCGCGCTTTGCAATCTCCTGAACTCGGAAAACGGCTATGTGATTGAAAACCTCGACACATACAGTCCCGACACAGCTCTGCCCGGCAAGGGGGCTTACTACGAAACGGACGACGGCACATACGGGTATTATAATTTTTGGAGTACGACATATCTTAACGGCACGCTTTATAAATATTCCATATACGAAGACGACGGCACTCTTCAACAGACTGTAAACCTCTACGTTGAAGACAATGACGTTGCGAAGGGTAACGCGGCGACCTTCAAAAAGACGTTTTTGCTGATTCCCTATGTCTACCGCAGGCACGTTCAAAATGTCCGTATAAGAAATGATAACGCTGACAGCTATAACGGCGGCGGCTCCGACATTTATATACGCACAAAATGGATTAATGAGAGCGTAAGCAATATGCTCGGGACGCTTATTCACGAGTGCGGTCACGGAATCGACCAAAACAGCGGAGTTTGGTCTACCGGCAGCGGCTGGGTCGCGGCAATGAGCGCCGATATGTATATGGCGTCGAAATATGCCAATTCATCAAAGGCCGAGGATTTCGCCGAATTTGGCAGACTGTACTTCCTTTGCTACGGCAATCGGGATATGCAAAAGGGACTTCAGCTTCTTTTTCCCGAACGCTACGCTTCGTTTTATCGGCTCAGAAATAATCGATACGGCGGCTTCAGCCTTTGGGATGATACGGAATATCTTTAAAAATATGAAAAGAGGCTACGGAAAATGGCAAAATTAGGAGTAATAGGAGCCGGAAACATTGCCGGCGCGATAGTTAAGGGAGTTGTAAAAACGGGTACTGTTTCCGCGGGCGACATAATTGTCAGCGATATTCATGAGGGAAAGCTTGATTCGCTCAGACAGCTTGGCGTTGCAACGACTCTTAGCAACATTGAAGCCGCAAAGGACAGCGAAATTGTTCTTCTTGCGGTCAAGCCGAATATTGCCGCGAAGGTGCTGACGGAGCTGCGCCCCTGTATCGGAGGGAAGCTTCTTGTCAGCGTTGCGGCGGGATTTACGCGCAAGATGATTTCCGACATTGTAGGCGATGATGTGCGCATAGTGCGAACAATGCCCAATGTTCCCGCGCTTGTGAACGAAGGTATGACCGTACTTTGCAGAACCGACAATGT
The DNA here is from genome assembly GCA_964537995.1 of uncultured Oscillospiraceae bacterium. Classification (GTDB taxonomy): domain Bacteria; phylum Bacillota; class Clostridia; order UMGS1883; family UMGS1883; genus JAFLUQ01. Next base: position 1,177 of record CAZICW010000074.1, on the reverse strand, counting down.
GTCCGATGAGGATTTCGCCGAGGTCATGAAAATTTTCAACGCGATAGGCAAAACGACGGTGCTTGACGAAGCTCTTTTCGACGCCGCGACGGCCACAAACGGCAGCGGGCCCGCCTATGTCTTCGTACTGATTGAGGCAATGGCGGATGCGGCCGTTCTTCAGGGCATACCCCGCGATGTGGCGTATCTGCTTGTCGAGCAGACAATTCTCGGCTCGGCGAAGCTGGCCCTTGAAACCGGCGAACACCCCGGCAAGCTCAAGGATATGGTCTGCTCTCCGGGCGGAACAACGATTGAGGCGATCTACCGCCTTGAAGCCAACGGTCTGCGCGCCACAATGATTGACGCGGTTGACGCCTGCGCAAAGAAGTCCGCGTTGCTCGGAAAATAACGTCATTAACTCCCTTCGGTCGGCATAAGCTGTTTCGAAGGGAGTTTTTGCAATGGGAAACATGACCTCCGAAAGGCTTTCGCTGCTGCTTTTCACGGTGTTTGCCGTCGGTATGACGGCAGGCTGCGCGGCGGCGTTCGGCAGCGGGGGAGAGTATGAGCCTGCCCGCTCCGCTTCCGGCGCGGGAGAATATATCGCCCTTTCCTCGCTGCGCAATTTTCCGTTCTTTTTGTGCGCTTTTTTGCCGGCGAAAAAATTGCCGCGCGTAACCGTAGCCGTTTCCGCCGCTTTGCTGAAAGGGGCGGTAACAGGCTGCTCGGGCGTGTATCTCCTTCTCGGCGGAGAGGTCGCGCTTTACTGCAAAGCGATACTTCCGCAGCTTGCCGTGTGTATGCCGGCGCTCGTGTACGCGCTGACGGTTAACGCCGGAAAAAACAACCCCGCCCCTTCGTATGCCGCCGCTCTTGCGGGAATGTTCGGCGCCGCTCTCATAACCGCCGCCGTTTCCTGCGTCCAGTTTGCGCTGTATTTTGCGATTGCGAAAATTGTATAGTCCCTCAAATCTTAAATCCCGCCGCGCCGAAAAAGGTTACTTTAAAAGCCTCGGAAACATTTTTATTTTTATAATTGACAAATCGGGAAAAAAATGATACCATGTTATTGTATTGAGTAAATAAAAAGGGGAGAGAAAAAATGAGAGTAAAAAAATTTCTATCGCTGCTTGCGGCAATTTCCATGCTTGCGGCGGCAATACCCGCGCTGAGCCTTGCGGCGGAAGCGGCAAGC
>CAZICW010000073.1:0-4501 GCA_964537995.1 uncultured Oscillospiraceae bacterium | reverse complement strand
TCAACAGGCTGCCGCAAATTTTGCGGCAGCTTTTATTTACACAAACGCAAAAATTCCCCTTGCTTTTATTCTCTTAAAGGAGTATAATAAAAGCGGCGGTGCGGGCGAATCCGCGCACGCAAACTTACGGAAAGAGGAAAAACCTATGAAAAAAAGCGGGCTCTTCTCCGATACTGTGGACTATACCCTACTTATATGCGTCGTACTTTCATGCCTTTTCGGTATTACGGCGATAAACAGTGCTTCGGCAAGCCTTGAAGGTCACTACAGATATATAATAGTGCAATCCGTGGCATTCATTGTCGGCATGGCTGCAATGGTCGCTCTGACGTTTTTCAACTACAGCAGCCTTTTCAAGCTGAGATATGTTTTTTTCGGCGCGGCGGTTTTTATGCTGGTTGCGGTTCTGATAATAGGCAGCTTAAGGCACGGCACAAAGGGCTGGATTAATTTCGGGCCCATAAATATTCAGCCGTCCGAGCCGGCAAAGCTATGTTTCATAATAACGCTGTCATCGCACCTGACTTTGGTGCGGGAACACATAAACAAGCCGAAGACGCTGCTTTTTCTCTTCCTTCATCTTGGAATATATATGGGTCTTGTACTGCTCCAGCCCGACCTCGGAACGGCTTTCGTTTTTGCGGTCATTTTCTGCGTAAGTCTGTTTTTCGCGGGAATAAGCCTTAAATATGTATTCGGAGCAATCGGCATACTCGCCGCGGCGTCACCTATAGTATGGCTTTGTCTGAATCAGGTTCAGAAAAACCGCATACTGAGCTTTCTCAATCCCGAAAGCGATCCGACAGACACAGGCTATCACGTTTTGCAGTCGAAGCTGGCAATAGGCAGCGGACAGATTTTCGGGAGAGGCTATCTTAAGGGGCCGCAGACGCAGTACGGCTACCTTCCGGAAAAACAGACAGATTTTATTTTTTCGTCAATCGGAGAGGAGTTCGGCTTTGTCGGCTGCGCAATAGTGACGCTTTTGCTGTTTTCGATTGTTTTCCGTTGCTTCTCCGACGCACGAGACAGCAGCCATGATCCGTTCGGAATGTTTCTTTGCGTCGGTGTGGGTGCAATGCTGTTTTTCCACACGCTTGAAAGCATCGGAATGTGCCTGGGTCTGCTTCCGATAACCGGCATACCGCTGCCGTTCATAAGCTACGGCGGAAGCAGTATGCTGACATACTGCGCCGCGATAGGTCTGGTGCAAAGCGTTGTCACACGAAGACGGCGCACAAAATTCGACATTTGAGATTACCGCGCAGGTTCTTTCCATGTAATCCTTCCTTTTTATAGCTTATGACATCAATTTGGGGTGAGACAATGTATTCGGACGGCGGAATGTTATGGGCGCGGCTGCGCAAATATGCAAGGCAGTACGGCATGGAGCTGAAAAATATGGACGAGCTGTTTGGACTTGAAAAAGGCTCTATGGAGCTTATGGAGAGCCGCGAGACTATACCCTCCGACGAGGTGCTGAACCGTTTTGAAGCCTTTACCGGCGTATCCGCGCAGCAGCTTATATACGGCACACAATGCGACGGCACATTGGAAACGGTAAAAAAGGTATTCGTGATGGACAGCGTCTGCTCAATAAACGATTACGACAGCTTGGCGGACGCCGTCGGGCTGATGAAAATAGACCGCCCGTCTCGCGACTGCTATGAATACGTCGGTGCGGTTGTGCGTGATAATTCAATGAGCCGCGCACGGATTTTTGAAAACGACGTTGTGCTTATGCGCCGTCAGGCAGTGGCGGAGGACGGCGACATCGTTGCCGCCCGCGTCGGAGATATAACTCTGATTCGGCGTTATCGCCAAAAGTTCGACGCGGTATGGCTTGAAGCCGAGGGAGAAGTCGATGGCGAAAACATACTGTACTCAGATGATCTCAGCAGCAACGAACGTAAAATTCACATATGCGGGAAGGTTGTCACGGTTCTTCGCTCATTTGAATAAAAGGTTTGATTGATACAACAAAAATTTGCGCAGGCATAAGGGCTGCGGCAAAGGGGTTTCCGCCCGATTTGCCGCAGCCCGTTTATATGGAATAATTTTACTTTATTTCGTGTCCGCCGTCGCCGATATTGTCAACATAGAAGGATGCGGCGTAGCCGATTTTTTCTTTATACGCCTTGCCAACCTTTTCGATAAATTCATCAACGGCATCTTCTCTGACTATGGATACCGTACAGCCGCCGAAGCCCGCGCCCGTCATACGGCTGCCGATGGTGCCGTCGATTTTACGGGCCTCCTCGACAAGAGTATCAAGCTCGACGCCCGTAACCTCGTAAAGGTCGCGCAAGCTGTCGCCGCTCCCGTTCATAAGACGACCGAACTCAATAACATTGCCGCTGTTGAGAGCTTCAATGCTGAGAAGCACGCGATTATCCTCGGAAATGACGTGTTCAACGCGGTTGCGGATAATCTCATCCTCAATGAGATTTTTATGCTGAATGAACTGCTCCATGGAAATATCGCCAAGGCAAGTTGCGTCGGGAATAGCCTTTTTAAGGGCTTCAAGCCCCTCTTCGCACTGAGCGCGGCGTTCATTGTACTTGCTGTCGGCAAGGGAACGCTTTTTATTGGTGTTGGCGATTACAATTTTATAGCCGTCCATCTCAAGAGGAACGAGCTTATAGCTCAGATCCTTGCAGTTAAGAAAAATTACCTGATTTTTCTTTCCCATGGCGGAAGCGAACTGATCCATAATTCCGCAGTTTACACCGCAATAATTACACTCCGCTCCCTGCCCCACCTGAGCCATTTCAATCATGTCAACCGGCTCGGTTATGCCGTTTTTCTCGTTTGAGAAGGTAGCAAAGGCAAGAGCCGTGGCAACCTCAATCGACGCCGAAGAGGAAAGTCCGCCGCCATAGGGAAGATTGCCGTAAAAGAGCATTTCGCAGCCGAGAATGTCATAGCCGCGCTTGCGAAGCTCAACGGCAACTCCGAGCTGATAATTTCCCCATTTGAGGTTGCGGTAGTCGTCGAGCCTGCCGATGTCGGCTTCAACAAAATCGGGCAGGTCGGTTGCGCGCAGACGTATAACATTTTCGTCAATTCTGCGCACAGCTATCGTAGTTCCCATTGTAAGCGCGGCGGGAAAAACGTAGCCGCCGTTATAGTCGGTATGTTCGCCGATGAGATTTACACGACCGGGGCTCATGAAAATACGCACGTCGCTTTCGCTGCCGCCGTAAAGCTTTATAAATTCCTGTTTAAGCTCCTGCACCGTCATTTATTTGTCGCCCTCCTTAAATCTCTTGTAGGCTTCGCGAAGCTCCACGCTTGTGGCTTCGGGAGCCGTGGGATTGCAGTGCGCCCATGCGCCCGTTTCACTGGAGGCGTTGAATTTTTGCTTTTCGGCGCTTCTCATCGGAGGATAGAACGCAATGTGGAAGTGATAGCTGTCCTCGGTGCTTTCGCCGTAATTTACCGGGCCGTTATACATACACATCATATACGGGAAGGTGTAACCGAAAAGGCTGTCAAGCGTTCCGGCGGCCTCGCGTACCGCCTTGGCAAGATTATCCTTTTCTTTGTCGGTAAATTCGCTTATGTATTGCTTATGACTTTTTGCCGCTATATATATGCCGTAAGGGTATTCGCTGAAGAATGGCAGGAAAACAATGAAATCATCGTTTTCAAAGATTATACGGCGACCGTCGTTTACTTCGTCGCGCAGCATATCGCAAATAAGGCAATGACCTGTTTCGTCGTGATGCTCCTTGCAGGACTGAAGCTCCAGCTCCAGCTTTTTGGGAACGACACTGTAACCGTAAATCTGACCGTGGGGATGGGGCATTGTAACGCCGACAACGGCTCCGCGATTTTCAAATATGAAAACATACTTGATTTTTTCATCGGCACGGAGAGCCTCAAAGCGTTCACACCAAAGGTCAACGAGCTTGCGTACATGAGCCTCGGGAAGCTCGGGGAGCGTCACGGTGTGGTTGGGAGAATAAAGAATAACCTCGCACTTCCCATATGCGGGACGAACCTTGTAAATTTCGGTTTCGACGTCGTCGGGAACCGGAGGATTCTGCATAAGGGCGGGGAAATCGTTGTCGTACTCGTAAACATCAAATTCCTTCGGCACCTTATCGTTATCGGGGCCGGGACAAAACGGACACCAGTCCTTGGGCATCTGCGGTCTGTTCTGACGGTGAGACGCTATCATAACCCAATCCTTTGTTAGTGGATGCCAACGCAATTCTGCCATAGAATATCACCTCATATAAATATTTCTTCTATAATCATATTATACTATCTTTTTACTGCTCCGTCAAGAGCTATTTATGAATTTTTGACCCTGCGCGGCTGTAAAAATCCCGCCGACAGCTTCAAAAGTAAAGCCGCCGCCAAACTTTACAGGTCAATTGAGCCGTCCCAAAAGGGACGGCTCAAAGAGCATCGGCTTCACAAAATCAAATTTTAGGCTTATGTCCAGTCGTCCGAACCCTTCCACATTTCCGGCTCGGAAGCGTCGGAAAGT
>CAZICW010000072.1:0-4780 GCA_964537995.1 uncultured Oscillospiraceae bacterium | reverse complement strand
AAATTTTGTTTTTGCGGAGAAAACCTTAGTTTGAGATTTCCCCGTGCGGCGAAAATTATATTGACAATAAAGGCACATATATGCTATAATAGGGTCTAAAGGAAGAAATTCTTTAATTTAATTAGGAGGTTACGGAAATGTTGGTTTCAGCAAAGGAGATGCTTGAAAAGGCGCGCGACGGTCATTACGCCGTGGGTCAGTTCAACATCAACAACCTTGAATGGACAAAGGCCATTCTTCAGACCGCCGAGGAGCTTAAATCGCCCGTGATTCTTGGCGTAAGCGAAGGCGCGGGAAAGTATATGACAGGCTATAAGACGGTTGTGGGTATGGTGAACGGTATGCTTGAAGAACTTAAAATAACCGTTCCCGTTGCGCTTCACCTTGACCACGGCAGCTATGAGGGCGCACTGAAGTGTATCGAAGCGGGCTTTTCCTCGGTTATGTTCGACGGCTCGCACTATCCTATTGACGAAAATGTCGAAAAAACAACCGAGCTGGTTAAAATATGCGCGGAAAAGGGCTTGTCCCTCGAAGCCGAGGTCGGCTCAATCGGCGGCGAGGAGGACGGCGTTATAGGCGCGGGCGAGGTTGCCGACCCCGATGAGTGCAAGAGAATTGCCGACCTCGGAGTTACGATGCTTGCCGCGGGAATAGGCAATATTCACGGAAAATATCCCGAAAATTGGCAGGGACTTCGTTTTGACGCCCTTGAAAATATCAAAGCAAAAACCGGAAATATGCCGCTGGTTCTTCATGGAGGCACGGGTATTCCGGAGCATATGATAAAGAAAGCAATCGATCTCGGCGTTGCGAAGATAAACGTAAATACCGAGTGCCAACTTTCCTTTGCCGCCGCCACACGCGAATATATCGAAGCGGGGAAGGACAAGCAGGGTAAGGGCTTCGACCCAAGAAAGCTTCTCGCTCCCGGAACGGAAGCAATCAAAGCGACTGTCAAGGAAAAAATGGAGCTTTTCGGAAGCGTCGGAAAGGCATAAAATACGGCAATGAAAAAAGACCCTCGCGATATGCGGGGGTCTTTCCTTGCGCAATGTCAATCCAGATTTTTTACAGGCTGCATTTCCGAAACAGATGTCCATACCATAAGCTTCGCGTTTTCAATGGGGAAGGAAATGACCTCAAACGAGCCGCCGGCGACAACCGCGGTTCCCGTGATTACATCGGAAAGCGCGTCGCCGCTGTATGCTGCCGCAATGACGAACACCTCCGCCTCATCATCGGTCGTATTCACAAGCTTGACATTGCCGCCGTCCGTCGTATATGCGATAATTCCGCCGTGAATAGAAACGGCTCTTTTATCCTTGATAATTCCCGTAGAACCGTCGAAGGCCGCAATTTCCGCCTGCGCCCAGCCGGAGCAGGCAAAGCTGACGGAAAGCTTGTCGTTGGAAGCCTTTTTCACCGCCGAACCGAGCGTGTTGCCGTCGGAATCGAAAAATATCGCCGAAACAACGCAGTCACGGTTGAGATTTACGTCCAAACTGCCGGAATTAAGGGAAATGTCGTCAATATAGCTGCCGCCGTCATCGGAAGCCGAGTGCATAGCCGAAATATCGGAAGCCGACATTTCATAGGAGTAAATACTGAACTCATAGATGTCACCGCAAAAATACGGGTCATCGTAGGGTGATTTCGCCAGCCAATTGCAAACAGTCTCGCCAAGCTCTTTCGGAGAAAAGCCCAAATCTCCTCCGGCGACCGGAACCCCGTTGACGTACATAGCGGCTTCGCTGCCGTTTACCGTAACCGCGATATACGCCTCCTCGCCCTTCCTTATGCCCGGAATGCTGCGAATATCGGCTTCACCGCCGGAGCCGCTTTTTGTGAGAGCGAGACGGATTGTATTTGTGGTCGGACGCGAGGTGTTGAGGAAGAAATATTGCGTGCTTGAATTGCCGAAGCAGAAGGTAAACTGGTGAGTCTGCTCAATCTGAGCTTTTATATGCATTGTAATCGTAAATTCGTCAAGGTCGGCGAGAATACCGTTTGGCATCTCAACGTAGTCGTCATAGCCGTCAAAGCCGCAGCCGACCAAGCCGCCATGAATTATGCCGTGATTGCCGTTGCCGCTCAAATCCTCAACAACACCGTCGGCTGAGCTGTCGAAAACATAGGAAAGCACAGTCTCGGAGTTGGTTTTTGAAGCGTTTTTGAGTACCTTCACAGCGTATGTCCTGCTTTCAACGCCGTCAATGTAAAGCGTAAGATTTACGGTTTCGTCCTCGTCGCCGCGCGTAACAACGCCGTCGGAGGTTATGACCGCCTCGTTGTCGGATTTCCATGTCAGCGTGCGGCTCCCGATAGACGAGGGGAGAGACAGGTTGCTTATGGCTTTTGACGGAACGGAAATATTCTTCACCGCAAGCTCGGTGTACATTTCGGAAATTTCCTCGGCAGTCGCCGCGTAGCCGTTGTCGAAGTAAAGCTCGTCGATAGCTCCCGTAGGCGCGTCGTCTGACCAATAGGTTGCCGCCGCGTAAATGTCGCCGCCCGTATTGATAACCGAGGCGCTGCCGATAAGCTCTCCGTTGACGTAAAGACTGCCGACGCCGTCCTTTTCGGTATAGCTTATATATGACCAGTTATTCAGAGCGCTTTCGTCCGCCTTGACAAGTGTTGACCAAGAAAAGCCGCCGCCGTTCGCCCAAAGCGTGGGTATACCCTGCACAAGAACCACGCCTGTCCATTTTTCCGAGGATTTGGATCCCATGTTTTTAAAGAATATGTTTTTTGCGTTGCCGGAAACGGTTTGCTTTACCATTGCCGAAACCGTAAAATCGCCGTTTGCCGTTCCGAGAAACAGACCGCCGCCGCCGTTCAGCTCAAGACCGAGGTCAATATAGCCGTCGCCGAAGGAAACGCTGCCGCCGCTTGAAAGAGTATTGCTGACGGTCGTAAGCCCGCCAAGCGTGTTTTCAAAGCTGTAAAGCTCTCCCGCGGCAAAAGCCGAAGCCGAAAACAGCACAAGCATTAAAATCGTTAAAATGATGATTCCGCTCTTTTTCATTTTTCACTGCCTCCGAATTCTACGGTAACGGTTCTCCCCGCCGCGGTTATTTCATACAGACCCTCTGTCTCGGGAATAAAAGTATAGACGAAGCTGCCGTCGCCGTCCGCCTTGGCGAAGCCGACAAAGCTGCCGCTTTCGCCGCGTACCGTCAGCACAAGCTCCGCAAGAGGTTCGCTTGTGCCGCTTATTCTCAGCCTTCCGTCCGTGACCTCCGCCGAAAGTGTACGCTCGTTCGGCTCGTATATTTCAAAATACGTCGGATCGTCAAGGAGCATTATATGCCCGTCCTTTACGCCGAGATATTTCCCGCGAGCGGAAAGGCTTTCGTAAGCAGTACCCTCGCTGCTTTCGACGGCGATAAAGGTACGCGCCGTCCGGGAAGCGTCGGAGGTGTCGTCGCAGTGGAGCAGCTTGACGTAGCCGTCGTACTCGGTGACATAATATCCCATTTTATTCACCGACTGAATGGAAACGTAGCCGTCGCCGCCGTAAAGCCCCTGCGTAATTTCCCACAGCGAATCGGTTTCGTAAAGCGGATTCCCGCCGAGCTTAAGTGTTCCGCCCATGGGATAAGCGCTGTCGTCAAGGCTGTTGTCGAAATGCGAATGGAAAACATCCGTTCCGTCGGAACGCAGCTTAACCGCCGTGCCGCCAAGCCCGACGCTGCTTTCCTCAAGCTGAACAACGCCGCCGTCTGTGTCAAACATAAGACGGTCGATGCAAACGCTTCGGTGAAAGCCGCTGCCGTTTTCAAGCGCGCCCGTATGATATATAATGTATGTTTCGCCCTTGAAATCAATAATCGAAGGATGGTTTGTGTTGCTGGAAGCGCCGACCGGCATAACAATACCCGCGTATTCGTAAGGGCCGCGGATGTTGTCGGAAACCGCGTAGGAAAGCTCCTCGCGCCAGTTTGAGGCAAAGAACACATAGTAAAGTCCGCCGCGCTTGTATATCCACGGAGCTTCGGTATATTGGCTGTCGGACGGAATATTGTTTATCACAAGCTCCTCAATGTCATCGCCGTTTATTTTGCCGTCGCCGCTGACATCGGCAAGGGAAACCATGCTTTCGTCAAGCTCCGCCAAAAAGAGATTGGTGTTGCCCCATGCTATGTAGCGATGTTCAACGCCGTTGTCGTCGGTTTCAATCCAAATCGTCGGGTCAATATCCTCCCAGCCGCAGCCGCCGGAACCGGTTTTCCAGCTCGGATTTATCATCGGACTGCCGTTGTCGGCGGGAGTGAACGGCCCCGTAGGAGAGCTCGACGTGCCGACAGAAATTCCCGAGCTGTTCTTGCACATATAGAAATAATAGGTTCCGTTGTATTCAGCAACCTGACCCGCCCAAGACTCATTTTTGCTGCCCCATGAAAAATCATTGGCGCTCATGGGACTTCCTTCGTATGTCCAGTTTACAAGGTCGGTCGAGGAATAGCAGAGATAATCGGGCATATAGTATTGCTTACCGTCACCGGCATCGTGACCGATATAAAGATATACGATGTCGTTTTCACCGTCGCCGTCCCTGTCAACCGCAAAAGCCGCGGGGTCGCCGCCGTAAACCGTTTCGCCCGGCTCGGTTTCCCTGACAATCGGATTGCTCGCAAATGCCGCCGTGTTAAACAGCAGAGCCGCTGATAAAACGGAAATCAAAAGCTTTTTCACGAAATGTTTTCCTCCTTTTATATCTTTTTTAAATCGGAGCAACGCTCCACTTTGCTTGCAAGGAGTGGAGCTTGCGATA
>CAZICW010000071.1:0-4821 GCA_964537995.1 uncultured Oscillospiraceae bacterium | reverse complement strand
TTATAACACCTTATATTGTAACTCAACGCGGCAAAATTGTCAATATATTTTTTGAACTTCCGCAGGATTTCCGATTTTTTCACGGCGCGCCGGAAAAATATTTTTCAAGAAAAAATGTAAAATATGCTTGACATCTGTCCGCCGCTGTGTTATTATGAAAATGTAAAGTGCATTTTACATTATTTAAGGAGGTGTTTCCAATCAAAAGCATCATATCCGAGCTGCGAAAATCGGCGGGGCTTACGCAAGCCGAGCTGGCTAAAAATTTGGGAGTGTCGAGACAAACAATAATCTCCCTCGAAAACGGAAAGTACAATCCGTCGATTTTGCTTGCGCACAATATTGCAAAAGCCTTCGGAAAAACCATTGAAGAAGTATTTATTTTTGAGGAGGAATAGTATATGAACTTTAAAACAAAATTACTTGTCAAACTGGCGTTTATATTTATCGGCGCCATTGTACTGATAGCCGCGGGAGTGCTGAGGAATCCTCTTTTAACCGAGATGGGCGCGGCTTTGCTGCTGTGCGGCGCGGCTCTTGCGGTGAAATTCTTTTTTGTCGCAAGGGACAGCAGCCGCATGGAGGAGCTTGAAAGCTCCGTAAACGACGAACGGATAGCCTTTATCGCGAGAAAGAGCTACGCCTTCGCCTTCTGGATTTCAATCGCCGCAGAATTTTGCGTTGCCTGCGTGCTGCTGTTTTTCAATATGAACGGCTCCGCCGTCGCTTTGGACTGTATAATCTGTTTCCAAGCGTTTATCTACGCGTCCGCATATTTGTTTTACAGCAAAAAATACTGATATTCGGGTATTTCCCTTCAAATCGCGGTCTAACCGTTACATATCGCGCTTCTGCTTCCGCATGAGAATTTATTTCAGAAAACAGTTGACTTTTCCCTATTTTTAGTTTATAATAGCTTTGAATGTAAACTTCAATCCATTTACAAAGGAGGATATAATAGTGGAAGAAAGAGTGGACGAAGAAACAGAGTATCAGGTGGACGTGAGAAAAATACTCCGGCTGCTGCTCGGCAAGCTTCCCTTTATCATTGTTTTGACTCTTGTTATGGGAATAGCCGCGTTCGTATACAGCAATTATTTTATGACGCCGATATACCGTGCATCTGTCAGCTTCTGGATTGATAATCAGCAGGGAGTTTCAGACTCGGCAAAGGTACAGGGAACAGACTTTTCGACATCGACAATGCTGGCAAAGGGCTATGTAAGCCTGATTAATTCCGACATGGTGCTTGATGAGGTCGCCGTGATTTCCGGTCTGGGATATTCTCCGGAGCAGCTCGCGTCAATGATTTCATCGGGAATGGTGGACGAGGAAACGCCTGTTTTTGTTGTCTATGTCAGCAATCCTAACCCCGAATACGCGCAAAGAATCGCCAACGCAATCGCGGAGGTTGCTCCCGCGCAGATTCAAAACGTCATCAAGGGCAGCAGCGCGACGGTCATTGATCCGGCGAAGCTCCCACAGCATCCCGTTTCGCCCAACGTAAAAAGAAATACGCTGCTTGGACTTATAATCGGGCTTGTACTGAGCGTTGTCATCGTATTTTTGCTTGAAGCCTTCGATGTACGCATAAAGAGCAGCGACTATCTTACGCAAAAATACTCGCTCCCCGTTCTGGGAGTGATTCCTAAAATATCGTCCGAAGCCTTAAAAAGCGCGAAAACGGACGGCAGCGAAGTCAAAAAGACGGGAGGTGCGAAAGCCAAATGAAGCTTTTCGGCAAAAACAAAGAGCAAGAAGAATCAATCGAAGAAAAGCGCTCAAAGGTCGTCGGCGGCGAAACTCCTTTCTCCGTCCGCGAGGCGTATAAATCCTTGCGCACCAATGTTATGTTTTCAATTCCGAAGAAGAACTGCAAGCGTATAATCGTCACGAGCGCGATGGCGTCCGAGGGGAAAAGCACAAACGCGCTGAATCTTGCAGTAACTATAGCTGAAACCGGCGCAACTGTGCTGCTTATCGACTGTGACCTCCGCCGCCCCAATGTGGCGAGCTTGCTTTCTTTAAAGGGCGACAAGGGTCTGAGCAATATTCTGGCGGGCTACAATTCATTTGACTCCGCCGTTATCCGCGAAGTCCGCAGCAAGCTCGACGTGCTTCCCGCGGGGGAAATTCCTCCGAATCCGACGGAGCTTTTGGGGAGCGGCGAATTTTCCGATTTGCTGGATTCTGTTTCCGCAAATTACGAATATATCATTCTCGACACTCCGCCCATAAATATTGTCACCGACACGGTGCTTCTTTCCAAAAACGCGGACGGAATTGTGATTGTTGTACGCAATAATCAGACCGTAAAGGACAGCGTTGACGATGCGATAAATTCTTTGAGAATGGCGGACGCAAAAATTCTCGGCTTCATTTTCAACGACGTAGATACCGACGGCAAGAGCGGCTACGGCAAGTACGGAAAGTACGGAAAATACGGCAAGTATGGCAAATACGGGAACTACGGCTACGGCGAATAGCGGCTGAAGTCGGATTTGCCAAAGGAGTATTGATATGCGGAATTTAATAGATATGCATACTCATATTCTTCCTCTCATCGACGACGGGAGTCATTCGTCGGAGATGTCGGTCGAGATGATAAAGGGGCTCGTAGCCGATGGTGTAAAAAAAATTGTTCTTACACCGCATTTTTACGCTTCCGAAGGCAGCGTCGACGAATTTCTCGAAAGACGCGCAAAGAGCCTTGAGCGTCTTAAGGGAGAACTCGGCGGCGAAAGCGTCGGCGCGGAAATATATCTCGGCGCGGAGGTTCTGTTCATGGATTCTCTGGACAAGGTTGACGGCTTTGAGAGAATGGCAATCGACGGCACGAAATATCTTTTGCTGGAAATGCCGTTCGCGAAGTGGTCCTCACGTACGCTTGAAACCGTGTATCGCATAATAAACGGCGGGATTACGCCGATAATCGCGCATTTTGAGCGATATATTCCCTTTCAGGACAGCACCAAGAGCATATATGAGCTGAAGCGCATGGGCTGCATTTTGCAAATGAACGCCGAAAATTTCGACAGCTTTTTCAATAAGCGTAAAGCGCTGAAATTTTTTGCGGAGGGTACGGCGAGTCTGCTCGGCAGCGATTGCCACAACCTGACCTCCCGCCCGCCGAAAATAAAAACCGCCTATGACAGCGTCGCGAAAAAGCTGGGCGAAGAACGGGCTGCGGAAATTGTGTCTCTCGGCGAAAGGATTCTCAAGGGAGCAAACAGGGTGATTTAACGAAAACGGGTCAGGCTGCGATACACAGCCCGACCCGTTTTTACGGTGTTATACGCTTGCGCTTTTTTTCTCAAGAAGCTTATTGAAATTGTCGCACAGCAGATAAAGTCCGAAAAACGGAATTATCATGCAAAGCGTCATGACAATCGGATCTTCAACGTTGAACTCAACGCCGGCCGCACGGGCTTCCTCTGCTTCCGCCTCATAAACCGTATAGTACCAGAAATACATAAAAATGCCGCAGGTCAGAATCGACAGCACAAAAGCAAGCAAAAACTCCATCGGTCTTTTTTGTGTATGAGTAAGAAGCATCCCAAGCTCCTTATCGTATCTGTACAAAAAGACTATCGAGTAAATTCCGCAGGTTATGACGCTTAAAAGTATTATTTTAAAAAAATCCTTCTTTTGCAACATAAATTATTTCTCCGTTTCATTCAGCTTTCGGAAGCAATACTGCAAAATATCCTTTCGGGTAACAATGCCGATAAACACGTTTGTATCGTCGATAACCGGAACAAAGTTCTGATTTATCGCCAAAGACATCAAATCTTCAATATCCGAGTTTACGCCGATCGGCTCCTTGTAGGAATGACGGCTTACCTCAATCAAAGGAAGCTGCTCGGCAAGGCGGAGATCGAAGCCGCATTGGTTTTTAAGACTCCAGAGAACATCGCCCTCGGTTAAAATATCCACATATTCACCGTTACGGTTTATGACCGGCACCGCCGTATATCTGTGATACTCCATTTTTTCCATCGCCTGACGCAGCGAATAGTCGTTATATAAGTACACCACCTGATTTTTTGGCGTCAAAAATCTCAAAATATTCAAAATACGTCACCTCATTGTGCATATTCTTTAATATTTCACAAGCTTATTTACCGCGCGCGGGACGGCGTCCTTACTGTTTTTCCAGTCCGCGTCCTTATGGTTGTAGTCGAATTTTTTAGTGAACCAGTTTACGTCCTCGTTCAGCTCCTCCAGCATAGCGCTCTGCGACTTAAACAAAAAGTCGGCAAATTCGTCCAGCCGTTTCCCGTTAAGCTCGGTCAGCGACGCTTTCAGAACCAAAAGCATATGCGGCAGGCAAAGCCCCTTGGAGCCTTCGAGCTTATGGCGGAAATCCGCCTCCTTGTCCCAAAGATACACCAAATTCGCCGCCGCGTCGAAAATATGCTCGTTCAGCTTGTCGCACACAACGCAGCCGTCAATTATGCTCTGAAGCTCGGCGGTCGTTGCTTCGATTCCTTTCTTTGCGGCAAAAAGACCTCCTGTCTTGCTCTTTTTCGCAATGCGCCCGCGCAGCTCGCCGATATGCGTATCCAGCATTATCGCCAGACCGAGCGGGCTTCCGCTTTCCTCCATCATATGCAGATGGCGGCGGCAAAAGCCCTTTTTATTGGTAGCGATGCGAATATCGGGTTCCATTTTTGATGCGCCCATAAAATATTCCACGGCGTTATGCTCCAAATTTTTTTCGAGCGTACACATCACACAGTCGCAGTTTTCGTTCAAAGCATCCGTCAACGGAATGCTGTATATGCGTTCCTTCATTTTCCTTCACCCTCGTATATAATT
>CAZICW010000070.1:0-5037 GCA_964537995.1 uncultured Oscillospiraceae bacterium | reverse complement strand
TTGGGATTGCTATGCTTGTAAGGCTTTGGCACAGGAAAAACGCATACTCTCCGATTGACGTTACTCCGCTTTCAATAATTACGGTTTTTATTTCCGTTCTTTCATAATACCAGGGGGATCCGCTCCAGTCCCAATCAGTCATATCACCTGTACCGCTGATTGTAAGAGTCCCCTCGCTGTCCAGTGTCCATGTGAGGTTGTCGCCGCAGGTGCTGACCTCTTCCGCGCCGACAGTCATTGCGGGCAAAGCCGCGCACAGCATTGCCATGCAAACAAGCACGGATAAAAATCCTTTGATTTTGTTCATTTACCCCAACTCCTCATGAAAATTTAGTTATATTATAATTATACCTTCTCCCTTGATAATTTGTCAAGTATTTTGCCAAAAATTTTTGCCGCGGCGGCAACGGCTTTTTTATCAGCTCCGATTATGCGTCTTTGAAAGCGTCTTCCCGCGCGGAGACACAATTTTCAAAAAAAAGTATTGACAAACCGAAAATGCTGTGGTAAAATGTATAGCGTCAGGCAAAAAGGCAGCTTTGCCGGTGTAGCTCAGTTGGTAGAGCAGCGCATTCGTAATGCGCAGGTCACAGGTTCGAGTCCCGCCACCGGCTCCAAAAAGGCAGTTGATTGATACAATCGGCTGTCTTTTTTTCGCGCGAACGGGTAGCAAGCGGAAACCGTAGAGTAAAAATATAAATAAAACCGCAAAAACACGCCATATGTGCATTTGCACCATGGCGTGTTGTCTGTCAGGAACGCTGTTTTGCCGCGCCCCGCTTTATTCGGAAAGGATTTTATTAAAGCTTATCTTTTTACGTTAAACGCGCCGATTCCGGGATATACGGCGGCGTCGCCGAGTTCTTCCTCAATGCGAAGAAGCTGGTTATACTTCGCAACTCTTTCGCTGCGGCTGGGCGCGCCCGTTTTAATCTGGCAGGTATTGAGCGCGACGGCAAGGTCGGCAATGGTTGTATCCTCGGTCTCGCCCGAACGGTGCGAGGCAATCGAGGTATAGCCCGCCTTATGCGCCATCTTTATTGCCTCAAGAGTTTCCGAAACGGAACCGATCTGGTTGAGCTTGATAAGAATAGAATTGCCGCAGCCGAGATTGATGCCCTTTTTCAGGCGCTCGGTATTGGTAACAAACAGGTCGTCGCCGACAAGCTGAACCTTGCCGCCGAGCTCCTTTGTGAGAAGCTGCCAGCCCTCCCAGTCCTCTTCGTCAAGGGCGTCCTCAATGGAGATGATGGGATATTTTTCAACAAGGCTCTTCCAATGCTCGATAAGCTCTTCGGACGTAAACTTTGTGCCTGCCTTGGGAAGAACATACTCGCCCTTTTTGCTGCCCTTCCATTCGCTCGAAGCGGCGTCCATGGCAATCATGAAGTCCTTGCCCGGCTCGTAGCCCGCTTTTTCAACAGCCTTAAGAATATACTTTATAGCATCCTCGTCGCTGGCAAGATTGGGCGCAAAGCCGCCTTCGTCGCCGACGGATGTAGCAAGCCCCTCGGATTTGAGAAGAGCCGCAAGGGAATGGAAAACCTCCGCGCACCAGCGAAGGGCTTCCTTAAAGCTGGGAGCGCCCACGGGCATAATCATAAATTCCTGAACGTCAACAGTATTCGCGGCATGGGCTCCGCCGTTGAGAATGTTCATCATCGGTACGGGCAAACGGTTGCCGGAAATTCCGCCGAGGAATCTGTACAGCGGAATGCCGAGAGACGCCGCGGCAGCCTTTGCGCAGGCTATTGAAACGGCAAGAATGGCATTTGCGCCGAGCTTGGACTTGTCCTTTGTTCCGTCGGCTTCAATCATAGCCTTGTCAATGGCGTATATGTCAGAAGCGTCCATGCCCTCGATTGTCTTGGCGATTACATTGTTGATGTTTTTAACAGCCTTTGTAACGCCTTTTCCGAGGTATCTGTTCTTGTCGCCGTCGCGAAGCTCCAGAGCTTCAAATTCGCCTGTGGAAGCTCCGCTGGGAGCGGCTCCGCGCCCCACGGTGCCGTCGCAGAGATACACTTCGGCTTCAACTGTGGGATTCCCGCGGGAGTCGAGAATTTCTCTGCCGACAACCTTTGTAATTTCCATAAATTCATTCATATTATTGAACCCCTTTCATTTATTGGTCTTTATACTAAATATATAATACCACAAGACGGTAAAATTGTCAATAACATTTTCAAATAATTCTCACCGAGCGGATTGAATTGTACGGCGATTTTCCGCAAATTTTCGCAAAATTCCGCTCACGCAAAAGCGGGAAGCCGCCCTCCGGCCTCCCGCTTAATATTTTTATCCGAGCTTTTCAAGGCTGTTAAGCACCGCGGAATACATTTCGCGGTACTTTTCGCCCTTTGCCTTTTCCTCGTCGATTTTCCTTTGC
This sequence comes from uncultured Oscillospiraceae bacterium, assembly GCA_964537995.1. Lineage (GTDB taxonomy): Bacteria > Bacillota > Clostridia > UMGS1883 > UMGS1883 > JAFLUQ01. Next base: position 2,648 of record CAZICW010000070.1, on the reverse strand, counting down.
GGAGCCTTTGAGGTAAAGCCGGGATTTTGCAGCATTTTCTCGACGCGGGCAATTTCCGCTTCAAGCCGCTGTTTTTCGCCGTTCAGGCGCTCGCGCTCCTTTTCGACGTCGATAAGCTCTTCGAGCGGCAAAAATATTCTCGCGCCCTCGACAACTATGCTGACGGCGCCCTCGGGCGCGGCGGCTTCGTCGGATATAAACCTGACGTCCTTCGCGCCGGCAAGCTTTTCGAAGAATACCGTGCCGCCGCTGAAAATTTCGGGATTGTCGGCCGCAATGTATATACTTGCGCGGCGCGACGGCGGAACATTCATATCCGTGCGCGTATTGCGTATGCTGCGGATTGCGGAGCATATAACGTTCATCGTCCGTTCCGCCGCCTTATCGGAAAGCGCCTCGTCATACTTCGGCCAAGCCGCCGTAACAACAGTCTCCTCCTCCACAGGAAGAGAGCAAAAAATTTCCTCGCTGATAAACGGCATAAACGGATGAATCAGCTTCATAACATCGGCAAGCACGTAAACAAGCGTACGCTGCGCGTCAAGCTTGCTTTCGGCGTCCGCGCCGTAAAGGCGCGGCTTTACAAGCTCGATATACCAATCGCAAAGCTCGTCCCATACGAAATCGTAAAGGTTCCCCAGCGCAACGCCAAGCTCGAAGCTGTCAAGATTTTCCGTCACGGTTTTGACCGTATCGTTCAGCCGCGACATAATCCATCTGTCCTCGATTTTCGGATTTTTCGGCGGCTCGCATTTGTCAATTTCAAGATTCATAAGCACAAACCGCGCGGCGTTCCACATCTTATTCGCAAAATTCCGCCCCGCTTCAACGCGCTCCGTATAAAACCGCATATCGTTTCCCGGCGCGTTTCCGGTCGCAAGGCTGAAGCGCAGCGCGTCCGCGCCGTATTTTTCGATAATTTCCAGCGGGTCGATTCCGTTTCCGAGGGATTTGCTCATTTTTCTGCCTTGGCTGTCGCGCACAAGGCCGTGTATAAACACCGTTTTAAACGGAACCTCGCCCGTATGTTCGATTCCCGAGAACATCATTCTCATAACCCAGAACGGAATTATATCATACCCCGTAACAAGCGTGTCCGTCGGATAAAAATACTCAAAATCCTCGGTTTTGTCGGGCCATCCGAGCGTAGAAAACGGCCACAGCGCCGAGCTGAACCATGTATCGAGCGTATCGGGATCGCGGCGCATTTCCTTCCCGCATTTCGGGCAAACCGCGCTCTCCTCCTTCGTAACGGAAATCTCCCCGCAGTCGTCGCAATAGAACGCCGGAATACGGTGTCCCCACCAAAGCTGGCGCGAAATGCACCAGTCGCGGATGTTTTCCAGCCAATGGAAATACACCTTCTCAAAATGCGGCGGAACAAATTTCGTGCTTCCGTTTTTGACTGCGTCGATCGCGGGCTGCGCCAAGGGCTTCATTTTAACGAACCACTGCTTGGAAACCAAAGGCTCGACCGTCGTTCCGCACCGATAGCAAACCCCGACATTATGCGTATGAGGCTCGACCTTGACGAGCAGTCCGAGCGCGTCCAAATCGGCGACAATCGCCTTTCTCGCGTCGTATCTGTCCATGCCGGAATATTTCCCGCCAAGCTCGTTTATCGTCGCGTCGTCGTTCATAACGCGAATTTGTTCGAGATTATGCCTTAAGCCCACCTCAAAATCGTTCGGGTCGTGCGCCGGAGTAATTTTAACGCAGCCCGTTCCGAACTCCTTATCGACATACTCATCGGCAATAACGGGAATTTCGCGCCCGACAAGCGGCAAAACGAGCGTCTTGCCGACAATATCCCTGTAGCGTTCGTCGTCGGGATTGACGGCTACGGCGGTATCGCCGAGCAAAGTTTCGGGGCGCGTAGTGGCAATTACGACAAAGCCGCCGTCCTTTATGGGATATTTAATATGCCAGAAGCTGCCCGCCTGCTCCTCGTGATTTACTTCCGCGTCGGAAAGCGCGGTAGCGCAGTGCGGGCACCAGTTGATAATGCGCGACCCTCTGTAAATCAATCCCTTGTTGTAAAGGTTTACAAAAACCTCTTTGACCGCGCGGGAGCAGCCCTCGTCCATCGTAAAGCGCTCCCTCTCCCAGTCGCAGGAGCTGCCGAGCTTTTTAAGCTGGTTAATGATTCTGCTTCCGTATTTGTTTTTCCAGTCCCAGACGCGTTCGACAAACTTTTCGCGTCCGAGGTCGTAGCGGGTCAGGCCCTCCTCCTTGCGGAGCTGTTCCTCAACCTTGATCTGCGTGGCGATTCCGGCGTGATCCGTTCCGGGGATCCACAGCGCGCAATAGCCCTGCATACGCTTATAGCGGATAAGAATATCCTGCAGCGTTTCGTCGAGCGCGTGTCCCATATGAAGCTGCCCCGTAACGTTCGGCGGCGGAATCACTATCGTATACGGCTGCTTTTCGCTGTCGCGCACGGCGTGAAAGCAGCCCGACTTCATCCATTTTTCGTAAAGTCTGTCCTCGATTTCGGACGGATTATAGGTTTTTTCCAGATTTTTCATACTATTCAGCCCTTTCGTCGTTAACAAGGTCTATTATACCACAGCCGCGCGCGTTTTGTCAATGCCCGAAAAAGCCACCGGCGGAAATTTCCGCCGGTGGCAAGCCGTTTATTTTTTATT
>CAZICW010000069.1:0-5093 GCA_964537995.1 uncultured Oscillospiraceae bacterium | reverse complement strand
TATTCGTATTTTCGGGAAATTGGTAGCGGCGAGTGGGCTCGAACCACCGACCGTCCGGGTATGAACCGAATGCTCTAGCCAACTGAGCTACGCCGCCATATTTCATCCCTGACAGCCGCTTTAAAAGCTTACTCGCTGCGCGGTACATACGTTATTATAGCTTAAAGCAGGCGTTTTGTCAAGAGCTTTTTTGAAAAAATTATATTTTTTTCATTTGGGGTGATATTTTTGTGCTTTTTTCACAAAAACGGCTTGACAAAACATTAGAAAAAGGATAAAATATACACGAATATTAAAAATAAAAGGAGAGATGGAATTATGAAAAAAATTTTGGCGCTGACCGTAGCGCTGGCGCTGGCGCTTTCAGCCGTGCCGCTCGGAGTCGCGCTGGCGGCGGGCGAAATAATTGAGCTTTTTGATATAACAAAGCTTGATATAACCGCAAACGACGGAGACGAAACGGCTCTTGACAATTACGGCTGGACGGCGTCCGGCGATGCGACTCAGGGCAGTCAGTCTAACCTCAGATTCAGTCTGCACTGGGCAAATGACGGCGAAATAAAAGGAACAGACAAAAAGGCGCTCACCGTTTTCGACAGCGCTAATGACAGCACGGATCGCACGGTTGTTGCCTCGATTAAATCCGCAAGCTACACTGCCGGCACGGAAAAGCTTGTTTTTGATTATAGCTGGGGTATGCGCTGCTCCGACAAAACCGACAACTATCAAAGCTGGTCCTTTTTGGATTTGGACGGCAAAGAAATCGCGCGAACATATATTGACGTGGGAACAGCTACCGATGAAAACGGCGGAAACGCTCAATTCAAAATCGGCGTAAATGATATTTCCGCGGTCGTTTCCCAAGGCTCGGGCTCAAGAGACAAGGTAATTGCGCTCAGAGCGGTTCCCTTCAGGGTTGAAGTCGAAAAGCAAGAGGACGGCACATTCTATACGACCTACAGCTGCGACGATGACGGCGATGGCGTTTATACCAAACTGCACGGAGAAAATGTAGGAATTATAAACGGCTTTAAATCCATTTCCACATGGATTGGCGGATGGAGTAATCAGTGGGCGGCGATGGGACTTATGGATTTGAAAATTTCCTATAAGGTCGAATCGGCTGCCGACGTAACCGTCAAGACGGTTTTTTCGGACGGGACGGATTCAAATATTCCCGACGTTGTTTATACCGTGCAGGCGGATGTTGAATATGAGCAGCCTGCCCCCGCGGATACAGTTCTCAAAATAGGCGACGCTTATTACATTTTCAACGAAGAATCTTCCACGCTTAAAATAACTCCCGTAGTAGGAGGCGAGAATATCATTAAGCTTGTATACGATAAATATGAAGGCACCGGGCTGACGGGCAGCGTTATTTCCGAGGAAGGCGCGACCTGCTGGTTCGCCGACCCCAGAAGCCTTACCGTTAAGAACGATGAAAAAGGCGTAAATAAGACCTATGTCGGCTATATCGACGTTCACGGCTCGGTTAAGGCATTGCAGTACGACAATAAAACGGGCGAGTACGATGAAATTCTCATTCGCAGCAATTTCCAGCCCGACGACCACAATAATCCGACCTTCCTTGAGCTTCCCGACGGAAGAATTATGATATTCTATTCCCGCCATACCGATGAGGCTTGCTTCTATTACAGAGTTTCCAAGCAGCCCTACGACATTACGACCTTGGGCGAGGAAAAATATCTCAAAACCACCAATAATACCACCTATCCCAATCCGTTTATCCTTTCGGCGGATCCCGAACATATATACCTTTGCTGGAGAGGCATAAACTGGCATCCCACGATAGGAAGAATAACAATCCCCGATGAAAACGGCGATGTAACTCTCGACCTTGAAAAGCAAATCGTTCAGTCAACGGGCGCGCGTCCCTATGCAAAATACACCAGCAACGGCGTTGACGAAATATGGGTTACTTATACCACGGGCCACCCCGACAACGAAAATCCCAATTGGCTGTATTTTAACAAAATAAAGATTCCCTCTCTTGATGTTACCGATATTAACGACAAGGTTGTCAGCAATGTAAACCAAGGAACCCTTTCGGTAAATAAGACGGATTCGACCCAAAGCTGGATTGTTGACAGCCCCTCTTCGGATCGCGACTGGGTATGGGAAATAACAAGCGACGAAAACGGAACTCCCGTAATCGCAATGGTTAAGATTGACAACGGAAAGACGAATCACAATTATTATTGCACGTCCTACGTTAACGGAAAATGGCAAAATACCTTCCTCACCTATGCGGGCGGAAAGTTCCATTCCAGCAGCACCGAATATTGCTACAGCGGCGGCATGACAATAGACAAGACCGATCCGCACATATTCTATTGCTCCATTCCCGTTAAAGGCGTGTACGGCAGTGTGTTTGAAATTGTCAAATACACCCTTAACGAAGATTACACCGCGATTGAAAAAACCGAGTATATCACAGAAAATTCCAGAGAAAACAACGTGCGTCCGTACATTTCCAACGGCAGCACGGACGGCGACCTTCGCCTTACATGGATGAACGGTCAGTATTATTATTGGATGGTGAATCAGAGCTATCCGAAGGGCTTCCCGACAAGGATGATGACGCTCACCGACCTTGCCGAGCCGGAGCTTAAAAACACGCTTGGCGACGGCAGTGACGCATATTCGATTGACGGCAACACCGAAACGGTTTCCGTTCCGTCCTCCGACAGCTTCACAATTTCTATGGAGCTGTTCCAAGGCGATATTTCGGTTGGCGGAACGCTCCTTAAGAGCGGCAATCTTGAAATCGACCTCGAAAAGCAGACGGTCGATCCGATGCATGACTATGCGGCTGTCGCCCCGAAGGTGACAGCGGGAGGAAAAACCCAAAAAAGCGACAACCTGTTCAGCGATTCCGACTGGTTTGCCGAAAGCGTAAAGGGTACTGACGGCGACAAGGGCGAAAGTTCCATGGGCTGGATTAACTATACCGTCACCTATGACGCCGGTACGCGGCGGCTTGTAACATATGTAAACGGTCTTATCGACGCCAACCTTCAGGATGTTGACGCAACTCTTGACGAAACTGCCGAAATCGGTGGAATCAGCGGCATAATAGCCAATGTGCGCACGGCGGACGTTGCTCTTACGCAGGCTGAGGTCAAGGCTGCGGCTGAGGATTTTGACTCCGACAGCATAAACATACTCAATACCATAAATCTCGGCGACCTTGACAATGTTACCGCTGACTTTCTTCTCCCCTCGACAACCGTTGACGGTCAGGCTCTCACTTGGAGCAGCAATAACGAAGATGTTCTCACAAAAACGGGAGCGGTAATTCGTGACGGCGATCCCCATACGGTTGAGCTTACGGCGGCGACACAGGACGGCAAATCCAGAGTATTCACGATTAATGTAGCCGCCAAGGAAAGCGTAACCGAAAATCTTCTGTTCAGATATGACTTCTCCGAAGCTTATACCGACGAAGACGGCGTTGTGAAAGTACCCGACGTAAGCGGCAACGGTCTTGACGGCGTTGTATACGGCTCAGCCAAGCTTGACGGCGGTAAGCTTGACCTCACCGCGAACACGGCGACCGACTTTTCTACAAACGGCTATGTAAACGTTCCTTATAACTTCCTTGACGGAGTAAGAAGCTACACCGTTATCCAGAAGGTTCGGGCCGGAAATACCACTCAGCCCCGCTTCTACGATTTCGGCAGAGACAACCAGAACAGTATGTTCACCCGCGTAGATGCGTTTACGGCAGGAATCAAGTATGACGGCTCAACGGTTACGGTAAAAGGCTCAACAGACGCCTCAATTTCCTCCGATGTGGAGCAGTGGGTTGCGACGACATACAGCGCCGCAACTGGCAAAACATCGCTCTATATCGACGGCAAGCTTATAACGTCCGATGACGAGATAAAATACGAGCCTTATCAGATTTCCGGCAGTACGGATCGCAATTATATCGGACGCACCCAGTGGTGGGACACCGGATATAGATCGGACAATCAGGACTTTAACGGCACGATTGACAGCTTTATGTTCTTTAACGCGGCTCTTACCGAGAACGAAATTGTCGCGCTGACAACTCCGAGCCTTACGGCTTCCCTCGGCTGGAACAAAGAAAAGGAAGCGTTCACGATAGACTTCCTGCTTGACAGCGCGCTTTCGGGCAAGGAATACACATTTACCGTCAAGGGTCAGGATGATTTCTCGGTCAGCAAAGCGGTAACTCTTACCGACAGCTCCAGAGGAATTTCCTTTGAAACGACAAATACGACCCGCCTTTACAAGGCTGCGGCGGGCGCGGTCGAAAGCGGCGCGGCAAGCGTATACGGACTTGTCGTCCGCGCGATTATCGACGGCGGCTTCGGCGCGCTTAAGACAATCGACGAAAGTCAGGTAACGGCGGCAAACAAGGTTCTTAACGACGGCGGAATTTATCTCGTCTCCGCCGACGGAGGATATGCTCTCCCCGACTATACAAGCGAGCTTATGACGCTTACGTCGGAAGGGGACGTATATACGGTAACGCTTACCGACGACGCGTACGACGCGGGACTTCGCTTCTCGGCGATTTCCGCCGCGACGGAAGCCGGAAGCTTAACTCCCGACATAACCGAAAAAGCCGTAACGATAGACCTTGCTAAGAGCGCGGCGGCGACGGCGGATCTCGCCGATATAAACGCCGCTCTCATGGAAGTAGAGCTTGTGTTCGCTCCCGAAGCGGAGGAAGAAGCCGCTTCGGACGGCGTTGACACGGCGATAGATTTTGAAGAAATTCTTTAAGGAGGCAAAATAAATGAAAAAAATGTTTGAAGCTCCCGAAATAGAGCTTGCCGAGCTTGCTTCCGAGCAAATAATGGTTTCCTCCGACGTGCTTGCAAAAACAAACGCCGACGCGTTGACCGTCGAGGGACTTTCCGACGCTTCCGAGCCGGAAATGTGGAAGGGTTCGGACGACTGGACATAATTTAAAAATCAAAGATTAAATTCCATACAAAAAAGGTTCGGCGCGTTTTCGCTGCCGAACCTTTTTGTATTCCGCCGTAAAACATAAAAAATTCCCAAAGCCTTGGCTTTCGGAATTTTTTTGGAGGCGT
>CAZICW010000068.1:0-5147 GCA_964537995.1 uncultured Oscillospiraceae bacterium | reverse complement strand
TTATATCAGCTTAAATTTCCGTAAATAAATGTATTGCAATAATTTGCGACGCGTGGTATAATAGAAAGGATAGGAGGCAAAATAACAAGATGGCGCAAAAAAACAATCTGATTATCCGTTTAATTATGTATTTCGGCGGGCTGCTGATTATGACGGCGGGTATCGCGGTTTCGGTCAAATCAAACCTCGGGGTTTCGCCTGTCAGCTCGATTCCCTATACTCTTACCTGTGTGTGGGGTATTGAAATGGGTAAGGCGACGATACTGCTGCACTTCTGTCTGGTTCTTCTTCAGCTTCTTTTGCTTCGCGGCAACTTTGAGGCAAAGAGCTTTCTTCAGATTGCCGTCGGCTTTGTATTCGGCTTTTTCACTACTTTCTGCAACTGGTGTATGTCGTTTCTTCCGTCAACCGACAATATGCTTATTCGCGTAATCATGATGCTTGTAAGCGCGGTTTTGATTGCATTCGGGATATTTTTATATCTTCCCGCCGACATTATTCCGCTTGCGGGCGAAGGCACGGTGTCGGTCATTTCCCATGTGACGCAAAAGCCGTTTCCAAAGGTAAAGGTGGCGTTTGACGTGTCGATGGTTGCCGTTTCCCTGCTCGTCTGTTTGCTTTTTATACATTCCCCCGGCAGCGTTGGAATCGGAACCGTTGCCGCGGCGCTGCTTGTCGGAGTGTTTTTAGATGTTATTACCAAGCTGTTCGGCGCGCGGCGGGATAAAATATTAAGTAAGCGCTAACGATTCACGTCTTCGATTTAAAGCGCCGCTCGGCGCGTTTTAAAAATGAGGGTCTGTGCCTAAGCAGCAGCCCTCATTTCTGTTATTTCATGCTTATCGCAATCATATTCGGATATATTTTCTTAAGCACGTCATCGTTGAACCGAAGGTCCAGCCACTCCTCAATCTCCGTTGACGGAGGAAGGTTCATTCTTCTGCCGCTCTGCCGCTTTACCGCCATATAGCTCAATTGCAAATTCAAAATAAAGAACACTGCCACAGCCGCGCTTATCACTGTTGCGCCCAAGCCCTGAACCCTCGATAAAACAGACGAGAGGGCGGGATTTATAAATTTTATAAGAGCAAGTCCCATAAGCCCCCAAAAAACGCAGAAAATCAGGCTGGTTCTGCCGCCGACGCTGAAAGGGCCGTCGCCGTAGTCCCATGAAATTGTACCGAAAAGCCGCTCCTGAATATACGAGCACGCATATTCGTAAGCTCCGCCGAACACTGCACTTATAAGGAATATCTTTGTCACAGAGCTGTTTTTATTTATCAGCAGCGTCAGCAATACGGCGGCAATGCCGTAAATTTGGCTGAACGGTCCGAAAATCATGCCTTGACGGGATTCTATGACATGATTTGTCAGAATACACCAAAGCATTTCGACTGTATAGCCGATGACCGAGCCTGCCGTAAAAACAGAAACAAAGAACTCCATAAATCATCACCCTCGATAGATATGATTTACGAAGTTCCATGCTTTTATTCAGGAAAAATTTTACTCTATGCCTTTGCAGACATCAATCCAGCCCGAATTGACGCAGTAAGCTTCAAGCTCGGCGGGAGTAAGCTCAATTGCGCTGTTTGAGCTTCCGCAAGCCGGAAAGACGGTTGAAAACCGCTTCAAGGAATCATCGAGAAACACCTCTACCCCGTCGTTTACGGCAAAGGGGCAAACTCCGCCCACGGCGTGACCGACAAGAGCTTCGGCTTCGTCGGGAGAAAGCATTTTTGCCTTTGTTCCGAAAAAGTCCTTGTATTTACGGTTGTCGATTTTCATGTCGCCCGCAGTCACAATAAGAATCGCCTTATCTCCCACGCGGAAGGAAAGAGTTTTCGCTATTCTCGCGCCTTCGCAGTTCAGCGCCTTTGCCGCAAGCTCCACGGTTGCGCTGGAAACGTCAAATTCCAGTATGCGTTTTTCCATGCCGTATTGCTTAAAGTATTCGCGCACTCGTTCTATCGCCATTGATGTTTCCTCCTTTTACTCAGGCTTAAAGCTGCTTTTGAGGGGCGCCGTGCGATTGAATACTCCCCCGTTTTTGCTGTCCCTTGTGAAGTATCCCATACGCACGAACTGGAAGGCTTCTCCCTCTCTCGCGTCGGTCAGGGAAGGCTCCAGCTTCGCGTCGGGATAAACGGTGAGCGAATCGGGATTTATAAATTCCTCAAAGTTATCGTCCTCAAGCAAAGTGGCGACGTTTTCCCTGTTAAAGATATTGTCGTAGTAGCGCACCTCGGCGTCGGCGGCATGAGCGCAGCTCAGCCAATGAATGTTTCCTTTGACCTTTCTGCCGTCAATCGGCTTATTGCAGCCCGTTTCAAGATCCGCGGAGCATTTCAGCTCGGTCACATTTCCGTTTTCGCCGTGGATAACCTCGCGGCATTTTATGATGTACGAGCCCATAAGACGCACCTCGCCGTCGGGACGCAAACGCTTAAAGCCCGGAACAGGATTTTCCATAAAGTCGCCGCGCTCAATCCAAAGCTCACGGGTAAACGGCAGCTTTCTCGTTCCAAGTTCGGGCTTGAGCGGATGATTGGGCAGCTCGAAATACTCCGTTTTATCGGCGGGATAATTGATTATTGTCACCTTCAGCGGCTCTACGACTCCCACACGGCGCAAGGCCGTATTATTCAGCTCCTCGCATATGCAGTACTCCAGCAAACGAATATCCGACATACTGTTTGCCTTTGCCACGCCGCTTCTTTCAATGAAATCGAAAATTGCCGACGGAGTATAGCCTCTTCTGCGCAATCCCTGCAGCGTCGGCATACGGGGGTCGTCCCAGCCGTCAACATAGCCCATTTCCACAAGCTTACGCAAATAACGCTTGCTCATGACGGTATAGGTCATGTTAAGGCGGGCAAATTCCCACTGATGAGGCGCGGGCTTAAAGCCTATGTTCTCCACAACCCAATTGTAGAGCGGACGGTGGTTCTCAAATTCAATCGAACACAGCGAATGTGTTATTCCCTCAAGAGCGTCCTGAATCGGATGGGCAAAATCGTACATGGGATAAATGCACCATTTGTTCCCCTGACGGTGGTGATTTGCGTAAATGATTCTGTAAATGACCGGATCGCGCATATTCATATTCGGTGACGCCATGTCGATTTTCGCGCGCAGGGTTCGGCTCCCCTCGGGGAACTCCCCGGCCTTCATGCGGCGGAAAAGGTCAAGGTTTTCCTCGACGCTTCTGTTCCTGTACGGGCTTTCAACACCAGCTTCTGTAAGTGTACCGCGGTATTGCGCAATTTCCTCGTGACTGAGGTCGCAAACAAAGGCCTTGCCGTCGCGGATAAGCTTTTCGGCATATTCATAGCACTTGTCAAAATAATCGCTGCCGTAAAAAATTCCGCCGTTCGGGTCGGCTCCCAGCCAATGAAGATCCGCCTCGATCGCCTTTACAAATTCGTCGTCCTCCTTTACGGGATTGGTGTCGTCATAGCGGAGGTTGAATTTCCCTCCGTACTTTTTCGCCGCCATGAAATTAATCCATATTGCCTTGGCGCTGCCGATATGAAGATAGCCGTTCGGTTCGGGAGGAAAACGCGTATGCACCGATGTTTCGCGTCCGCTTTTAAGGTCGTCGGCTATTATATCGTCAATAAAATTTGAATATTTTTCTTCCATTTTGCTCATCCTTTCAAATACCGGCAACGTCTTTGTACGCCTGCTTTTTGTAATTGTATTTATTATATATCATTTTTATGTAAAAATCAATACAAACTTATCTAAGTTACATACGGTTTTTTTGTATATATTGATAAAATGAGGATAAAATGAAAAAATTTACAAAAAGGTACTTGAAAAATTTTCGGTTTTGTTGTAATATAGCGTATGTAATGATGTTCCCGCCCGTAAAACGGAGAGCGGTGTTTATCATTTAAGCGGGAATTATGAAACGTTCTTAACCGCGTCATTGCAAAAGCCCCGACAGCTTTTAAATTCAATACATTCTTATTAGGAGGACTCCACAATGGGTGATATTAAAAAAATCGCAATTCTCACAGGCGGCGGCGACTGTCCCGGTCTTAACGCCGTAATCCGTGCCGTCACAAAAACGGCAATATGCAAATACGGTCTTGAGGTTGTTGGCGTAAGGAAGGGCTATCACGGTCTTTATCACAAGGATTTTGTTCCTCTCACGCTTGACACCGTGCAGGAAATTTTGGGAGAAGGCGGAACAATCCTCAAAAGCTCGAACAAGGATAATCTGTTCATCTATCCCGTCCGCGACGAAAACGGGAATATCGTCCGCGACGAAAACGGAAAAATCAAATATCACGATGTCAGCGACATTGCTGTTGAAAATCTCAAGGAAGCGGGAATTGACGCCTTATTCATCCTCGGCGGAGACGGTACTCTTACCAGCGGCCGCGATTTCTCGCGCAAGGGCGTAAACGTTATCGGAATCCCCAAAACCATCGACAACGACCTTGCGGAAACCGACTATACATTCGGCTTCGATACGGCAATCAGCGTCGCGACCGAAGCGTTCGACAGAATCCGCACCACCGCAAAGTCCCACGGCAGAATCATGGTTGTCGAAATTATGGGACGCGGAGCCGGCTGGCTCACTCTCCACGGCGGCATCGCGGGCGCGGCGGACGTGATTTTGCTGCCCGAAATTCCCTTTGATATAAACAAGGTTGCCGACAAAATAAAGAGTGATTTTGCGAAGGGCAAGGATTTTGCGATTGTTGCCTGCGCCGAGGGCGCGAAGCCCAAGAACGGCGAGGCCGTCGTCCTCAAGGTTCGTGAGGACAGTCCCGATCCGATTCGTCTCGGCGGAGTCGCGCAGGTTGTCGCGGATCAGCTTGAGGAGCTTTGCGGCAACGAGGCCCGCGCGACGGTTCTCGGTCACGTTCAGCGCGGCGGCACCGCCACCGGTCACGATCGCGTGCTTTCCTCGCGTTACGGCTATGCCGCCGTTGAGCTTGCCATGCAAGGCAAATTCGGCAATATTGTCGCGCTCCATGGCGATAAAATAGGCTATGCCTCTCTTGAGGACGTAATCGGTCAGAAAACCAAAAACGTCGATCCCGACGGCGAGCTTGTCCGTATGGCAAAGGCTTTCGGTATATGCTTCGGCGACTGATTCGGGATTTATAACCTAAGCGCAGATGTCCCCC
>CAZICW010000067.1:0-5188 GCA_964537995.1 uncultured Oscillospiraceae bacterium | reverse complement strand
ATGTGTCGGCTGTGCCGATTTTGCTTTTCGTTTATACAATGCAAAATATCCTTGAATTGTAATTTAAAAGGGGAGGATTAACTGTGAAAAAAGCAATTGCGACAGCACTTTCATTTGCGCTGATCTTGGCGGCATTGTCTGCGTGGGCGGATGAAGAAGCCGCGGCAGCGGAAACCGCAAAAGCCGCGCTGCCGTACAATCTGATAAACATCCATGAAATGACTGTGAACGGCGAAATTATACTTTCAAAAAGGTATAACATAGAAGGGCAAACCTATGTTAATATCCGTGATATTTCGCATATATACAATGAATATGTCTACAACGGCGGGAGCGGACTTGTGATTTCAAAAACCGAGCCGGTATGCTTGGGCTTGAAGGAATATACATATCAAGGCATACCCTGCTATAATTCAAACGACGTAAAGGAATATCTTAACGGGCTGAATATGGGAAACGGCGAGATTCAGTGCAGCTATAACGTGCTGATGGATTTCGACGAAAAACATATGCCGAGATCGGAACTTGGCTATTACCCGCAGTTTACACTTTACAGCGGTAGATTTTGGGAAGATAAAACCGTTACAAAAACGGTTATGATGTGGGGAACATATAAAAGCGGGGAAGTCGATGTGGGGTGTTCGTTTGTTCCAAAGGAAGCGCTTTTCAAATTTAATTATATGTTCTTTAACGACGAGCTTTCGGTTGATTCCGCCGCTGTTTCCGTAAGCCGCGGCGGTACGGAATATTCAATGCCGTGTGTGGTGCTGGAAAACAGCGAGGTTTACGTTCCCATTCGCAGCCTTGCGGAAGTTTTCGGCTTTGACGTTGAATTCGAAAACGACACAATTAAGCTTACGGATGAAAGTCTTGAATCTGCCGTGGCGCCCGAAGGAGTCAATGTCTACTTGGTTAACGGAGTTAAATTCTTGCGAAGCTCGGAAATTGAGCCGGTGCTGAATGAAATGGGCTACAGCTGCGGACTCAGAACCTATGCGCCGAGTTTTGAGAATTTATACCAAGGATATTATATAACTCCGATGGGCGAGGAAAAGCTTGAGGATAAAATGGCTCATTTAAGGGGAATATCGATTCCGTATACGAATTTGGCGCATCTTAACACCGACCCCAAAAATCAGGATTATATCATGCTCATGTATGATTATTTTGTGAATACGGGTCTGTTGTAAAAAACGATCGATATATGAGTGTTTGCTTCCCGAAGATTCGCCTGAGCTTGGTGCAAGCCGATAAAATTCGTTAAGGAGAGAGCCTTAAATAGAAAGTCAGTCTCTGTGGAACAGCAGGATTTATCCGGCCTTGAAAATTTTTTAAATTTCACTTGACAAATTTTCATTTCGGATATATAATCAAGGTACCTTAATATTTTGAAAGAGGGTAATTATTGTGGAAGAAACAAAAACCTGTCCGTATTGTGAAAAGCACTGCGATCTCAACGAGCCAAGCTGCGGCCGCGGCAGGAGCTTAAATGACGGCGAAGGTCATCGTCGCCATCATGGATGTCACAAGGAGCATTACGAAAAGCTTGATACGGAAAACAAAATTATTGTAAATCTGCGCGGGATTGGGCATACTATCCGTTTTTCCGCCGAAGGAAGGGGCAGTCAGGACAGAATTCTCCTTATGCTTATGAAGCTCGGTAATATGACTCAGAAGGAGCTTACCGACCGTATGGATATTCGGCCCGGCAGTGCCAGCGAGGTTCTGATCAAGCTGGAAAATGCCGGTCTTATCGCCAGAACGGAAAACGGCGAAGACAGGCGTGCCGTGGACGTTGCGCTCACCGATGAGGGCCGCGTAAAGGCTCAGGAGGCCGCCGAGAGACGGGAAGCGCTCCGCGGCGAATTGCTTTCAGCCCTTTCACCGGAGGAAAAGGACACGCTTCTAAAGCTTCTGGAAAAGCTTAACGCCGACTGGCGCGGCAAATACGGCAAAGACCACGGACATCACGAACATAAATGATTTATCTGCACTTGAAAGGAAAGCGTGTTTACTATGTTATATAAAAAGAAAATTTTATGCACCGTTGCCGCTGCGATGTTAGCCGTTTCTACCGCGGCGCAAGCTCAGGATATATCCTTTGTTATCGGCGAAAATACGGCACAGATAAACGGTAAAACAGTTTCAATAAATCCCTCCCATATAGTGAATAATACGGCCTTGGTGCCGCTTCGGGTAATCGCCGAGGGACTCGGCGCGGATGTTGAGTTGGATGACGGAACAATCACGGTCAATTATGACAATACGGAAATCGTATTGAACATAGGCTCCGCCGCGGCAACGGTAAACGGCGAAGAAAAAGAGCTTCCTGCCGCGCCGGAAACAGCGGACGGTACAGCTATGATTCCGATCAGATTTATTTCGGAAGCATTGGGAGCGAAGGTAGATTGGGACGGAGAAACAGGAAGGGTTACGGTAACGAAAATGGCGGCAAAAGCGGATAATACAAAATGGCAGTACAACGCTGCCGATAATGTGTACTGGCAGGTCGGTATAGAATATTGCGCGGATCCTGTTGACACTCAATATGAAACTCTCGGCATTTTTGTGCCCGGTGAGTACATGACGGCCACGGACAACGGCGACGGCACCTATACCTGTGCGGTAAACGCCGAGGGAGTAAAAGCAGGCTATACCGCAAGCACCGCTCCAATTGTAATTCCCGTCAACACTCCGGGCTACTCCGCCATGTCTGCGCCGACAGGCTATGTCAGCGGGGTTTCCGACTATACAAACGCGGGCTTTGTTTATGTTAACGCGGGCTGCCGTGGACGTAATGAGGGCGCTCCGGCGGGAATCACAGATTTAAAGGCCGCTGTCAGATATATCCGTTACAGCGATATTGTGGGCGATACTGACCGTATATTCTCCTTCGGCATGAGCGGAGGCGGAGCGCAGAGCGCCCTTCTCGGCGCGACCGGTGACAGTGAGCTGTATGACCCGTATCTTGAAGCTATCGGCGCGGTCATGAGCGAGAGCGACGCGGTGGCAGGTTCTATGTGCTGGTGTCCCATAACGAATCTTGATTATGCGAACGAGGCCTATGAATGGAACATGGGAGTTACGCGTTCGGGTCTAAGCGAGGATATGCAAAGTCTTTCCGACGCTTTGGCAGAGGCTTTCGCAAAGTACCAGAACGAGCTTGGGCTTAAGGACGAAAACGGCGCGGTTCTTACTCTTACCGAAACAGAGAACGGAATTTACGCGGCAGGTTCCTATTATGACTACATCAAATCGGAAATTGAGCGGTCGCTAAATAACTTCCTTGCCGACACAACCTTCCCCTATACGCCGCAGAGCGGCGGAAAAGGAGGCAGAGGCGGTATGGGCGGCGGACGGCCCGATTTTGGCGGGCAGATGCCAGACCTCGGAGGAGAAATGCCGAGCTTTGAAGATATGGACGGAATAAACCGACTTGATACCAACGCGAACTCGGCCGAAAGCGCGGTATACCAAACTCCTCAGGAGTATATAGACAGTCTTAACAAGGACAGCCAATGGATCATCTATGACAGCGAAACAAATACCGCTCGGATAACGAGTATAGAGGATTTTGTAAAGACCTGTAAGAACGCCGGCAAGAGTGTCGGTTCCTTTGATGATCTCAACGCCGCTCAGGGTGAAAATGTCTTGTTCGGCTACGGTGACGGCAGCGGCGCTCATTTTGACCCGATCATGGCGGAGCTGCTTGCGGATACCGAATACGGCGCGGCATTTGCGGCAGACCTGACAAGAACGGACGCTTTAGGTAATACGGTGGATTACCGCATGAATATGTATAACCCCATGTACTATCTGAGCGAGTATTACGATGGCTATAATACCGCAAACGTCGCAAAATACTGGCGTATCCGTACCGGCATAAATCAGAGTGACACAGCTCTCTCTACGGAAATAAATCTCACCCTCGCCCTCAGAAATTATGGCAGAGAGGTTGACTTTGAAACCGTATGGGGTCAGGGTCACACACAGGCCGAGCGTACCGGAAGCTCCACAGACAACTTCGTCGCGTGGGTAAACGAGTGCCTTAAGGAAGAGAACCCAATACAGGAGGAAGATGACCGTAGAGGCGGCAATGCCGGCGGCGCCGGAAGGGGCGCCATGGGCGGCGGGGCTATGGCTGAAACCGACCCTGATGTCCTTGCCGCTCTCAGCGAGGGTTCGTCCGGGTTTGAGCAGTTCTCCTTTACCGATGATGCCGGCATAACCCTCGAATACAGTCTTTATATACCTGAAAGCTATGATCAAAATGAGAAATATCCCATGATTATGTTCATACCTGACGCAACCGGCTCGGGCAAAAGCGCCAAGGAAATTGTTGAGCAGTATTACGGCGCGGCAATATGGGCCACAGCCGAGGAGCAGAGCAGGCATAAAGCCTTCGTTTTGGTTCCGGCATTATCGGGAACAGTGGTAGACGACAGCTGGAACACATCCGAACAAATTGAAACTGCGGTAAAGCTCATAAATCATCTGACCGAGAGCTACAGCATTGACACCGACAGGTTGTATACTACCGGTCAATCTATGGGCTGCATGACTTCTCTGTATCTGAACAGCAAGTACCCCGACCTGTTTGCGGCGTCTCTGTTTGTTTCGGGACAATGGGATATTTCCGTTCTGAAGCCTTTGGAAGACAAGAAATTCTTTTATATTACCGCGGGCGGAGACGCCAAGGCTTCCGGCGGACAAAATGAAGTCATGGCAATGTTTGACGCGGACGGGATAGGCTACAGCTACGGAGAGTGGAACGCTCAGAATACACAGGAGGAGCAGAACGCGGCTGTAGAGGCCCTGCTCGGTGATGGGTATAACGCGAATATGATCCGCTTTGAGACCGGCAGTGTCTTAAACGGCGGCTCCGGCATGGAGCATATGGCCTCCTTTAACTACGGATATAAGATTCCCGCGGTTCGGGACTGGTTGTTCGAGCAAAGTAAATAAGTAAAATCTTCCTCCGAAAGAAGCTGCTCTTTCGGAGGAATTTACAATGGATGCGTTCTGATGTTGAAAAAGTTTGTCTATTCTGTGAATTGAAAAGATGACGGCATTTTGCTATACTTCAATATGAGATGCCGCCATTTTCTCGGTGGAAAATCGGAATTTAGGAATATGGACAGTGATAATTTTGGATGATATTTTTAAGCAGCTTTTTATAAAGGCTCCA
>CAZICW010000066.1:0-5713 GCA_964537995.1 uncultured Oscillospiraceae bacterium | reverse complement strand
AAATGCCTATATTGGCAAAATGCTCAAGGAGGGAACAAAATGGAAAAGAAAAACGGCATAGCCTTTCGCGTATACGGAAGATACGCGCTTTTCAGCGATCCGATTACAAGGGCCGGAGGGGAAAAGTTCAGCTATACGGTTCCGACGTATCAGGCGCTTAAGGGCATATGCGAATCCATATACTGGAAACCGACGTTTATTTGGGTGGTAGACCGAGTAAGAATTATGAATCCCATACGCACGGAATCAAAGAGCGTTTTGGTGCCGAAGGGCAACGGCGAGAATGATTTGTCGATATACACCTATCTAATAAATCCCGAATATCAGGTAGAGGCGCACTTTGAATGGAACGATCGGCGTGACGAGCTTGCGGGCGACAGAAATGAGAACAAGCATTTCTTTATCGCGAAGCGTATGCTGCAGCGCGGCGGCAGACGGGATATTTTCCTCGGAACAAGGGAATGTCAGGCTTATGTCGAGCCTTGCGGCTTCGGCGAAGGCAAGGGATATTACGACAATGAGAGCTTATCGCTCGGAATAATGCTGCACGGAATAAATTATCCCGATGAAACGGGTGTGGACAAGCTCGGAACAAGGCTGTGGAATGTGCGGATGGAAAACGGAATAATCGACTTTATCCGCCCTGAAGAATGTACAATGGTCACAGAAACGAAAAACTACACCGCAAAAAGCTTTGTTAAGGGCAAAAATTTTTGCGGACTTGACGAGTTCGCGGAGGAGGGAGCCTTAGATGAGCTGGATAACACAGCTTTGTGAAACCTATGAAAATCTGCGGACGAACGAAGAACTGCTTAAGGGCTGCGATATGCCGCTTCTGCCTGTTTCCCACACTGTTCAGACCTCTCACGCCGAGATTTTTATAGACCGTGACGGGAATTTTATACGCGCCGAGGGAATACCGAGGGATAAGTCCCTGACAATCGTCCCCTGTACAGAGGCTTCGGGCGGAAGAAGCTCCGGAATAGCCCCGCACATCCTGTACGATAATATTAAATATGTTGGCGGAAATCAAACCGAATACACGGGAGACGAAAAAACACTGAAATACTATAAAGCGTATATTGAACAGCTCGGCGAATGGTGTGACCGCGAGGACTGTCCGAATGAGGTCAGAAGCATATATAACTATGTTTCCAAAGGAAGGGTTATAAGCGACCTTATAAATTCCGCGCTGCTTTTCAAGGGCGAAAACGGTCTTTCCAGGCAGTGGGGAGGAGATAAGGACAATAAGCCCGCAAACGCTTTGAACACCTTTGTGAGGTTCAGAGTGGAGGAGCCTGACGGAAGCTCCGTCGAATGTAATTCCGACAGTCGGCTGCATGAAGCTTATACAAGGTATGACAGAAGCAGACGCGAAAAAATGGGACTGTGCTTTGTCACGGGAGAAAAAGCGCCGATAACCTATAAGCATCCTTCAAAAATACGTTACAGCGGCGACAGCGCAAAACTGATTTCCGCAAACGATTCGAGCGGCTTTACCTTTCGCGGAAGATTCGATAAGCCGGACGAGGTGTTTGCCGTTGGCTATGAGGCTTCGGAAAAAGCCCACAGCGCACTGAGGTGGCTTATAAGAAACCAAGGCTTTGTAACGGGAAATCAGACCGTTGTCATATGGTCCGTAAGGGCGGATCCGATACCGCCTGCGTCGGTTGATACAACAGTGCTTTTCGGCGACGAGGAGGAACTGTATAATAAATACACTCCGCTCGACAGCTATGCGGAAGCCGTCCGCCGTGCGGTGAACGGCTACAGACACGGCGACCTTGAAAAGCCGCTCGAAAACAATACCGTCGCAGTAATGATTGTCGAAGCGGCTACACTCGGCAGACTGTCCGTAAAATACTACAGGGAAATTCAAAAATCGGACTATCTTGACAATATTGAGTATTGGCATCAAACCTGCGTTTGGAACCACAGCTACAAGAGCGAAAAAACGGAAATCGGTCTTGACGGCGGAAGCAAGAAGCAGTCCGTAAAATACATAAAATTCACCGGCGCTCCGTCGCTGGACGATATAATTTATGCCGCATACGGAGATAAGGTGGATGACAATCTGAAAAAACGCATTACGGAGATATTGATTTCCTGTGTCTGCGAAAGAAAGAGGATTCCGCGCGATATAGTCATGAAGGCGTTTGTGAGGGCTTCAAATTCGTCCGGAATGTCGGACGGCGAAGCAAATAAAACAACGAGTGTCGCCTGCGCAATGATAAAAAAATATTATAAAGAATATGAAAGGAAGGAATATGATATGGCGCTTGACTGTGAAAACAGGGATAGGAGCTATCTTTTCGGCAGAGTTCTTGCCTACGCGGAAAGGATCGAGGCTTACGCCTTGTATAAGGGCGGTGAAAAGAGAGTTCCCAACGCAAGGAAGCTCAGAGGGAAATATCGTATGCAGCCCGCAAGAACTCTTATGATTCTTGACGACAAGCTTGAGCCTTATGTTCAAAAGCTGTATACGGACGGAAATTGGCTCTACAGCCGTATGCAAGAGGTGATTTCGCTTATAAACGAGCGGGATTTTATGAACAACAAGCCGCTTGAGCCGTCGTTCCTGCTCGGCTATGCGAGCCAAATGGCGGAATTTTCCGGAAAAAATGACACGGCGGATGAAGAAACAAATCGGGAATAAAATAATTTAAGGAGGAAATTGAAAATGGGCGAATTGAAAAACAAAATTGATTTTACGGTAGTATTTTCTGTGACAAAGGCAAATCCTAACGGGGATCCTCTTGACGGCAACCGTCCCCGCGTCGATTACGACGGCTACGGCGAGGTTTCGGACGTCTGCCTGAAGCGCAAAATCCGAAACCGCCTTCAGGATATGGGCGAAAGGATTTTTATCCAGTCCGACGAAAGAAAGGATGACGGCTTCAAAAGCCTTAAGGAAAGAGCCGACTCCTGCGCCGAACTCAAGGCGGCGGAAAAAACCAAAGATTCGGACAAGTATGCCGCCGCGGCTTGCGAAGAGTGGATTGACGTAAGAGCCTTCGGTCAGGTGTTTGCATTTTCGGGTTCAAATGTTTCGGTTGGCGTAAGAGGCCCCGTAACCGTGCAGACGGCTGTAAGCGCGGAGCCGGTCGATGCAAGCAGTATGCAGATAACAAAGAGCGTAAATTCCGTCACGTCCGATAAAAAATCGTCGGATACTATGGGAACGAAGCACAGAATAGATTTCGGTCTGTACAGGTTTTCCGGAAGCATAAACGTGCAGCTTGCCGAAAAGACGGGCTTTACCGAAGAAGACGCCGAAAAGATTCATGAAGCGCTGAAAACCCTGTTTGAGAACGACTGCTCTTCAGCCCGTCCCGAAGGCAGTATGGAGGTTGTCAGGGTATATTGGTGGAAGCACAACGGCAAAACCGGACAATATCCTTCCGCAAGAGTACACAGAAGCGTAAAAATCAACAGGACGGCTTCCGGCAACGGCAAAAAGCTTGAAGATTATGCAATAGAATACACTCCGCTTGAGGGGCTTGAAGCAGAGGTGTTTGAAAATATATTATAATGAGGACAGCTTTCTGAATCTCGCGGGCATACAGCATTTTGTCTTTTGCCGCCGCCAATGGGCGCTTATACATATAGAACAACAGTGGAATGACAATATCCGCACCGTAGAGGGAAGCATATTCCACGAAAACGCTCATAACGGCGCAGAACGTGAGGCGAGGAAAAATACGCTGATAATCCGCGCCATGCCCGTGTGTTCAAGGGAACTCGGAATAAACGGCGTATGCGACGTCGTTGAGTTCAAAAGGGATAACGGCGGCATTGAGCTTTTCGGCGAGGAAGGACGCTGGCTGCCGGCGGCGATTGAGTATAAAAAGGGCAGCCCCAAGGAGGACGATTCGGACAGGCTTCAGCTCGCCGCGCAGACTGTCTGCCTTGAAGAAATGCTTCTTTGCAAAATAGAAAAGGGATATTTGTTTTATGGAGAAACGCGCCGCAGAACCGAGGTCTTAATCAATGACGCCTTGCGTAAAAAATTATACGATACTGTAAAGGAAATGCACGGCTATTATGACAGAAGCTATACTCCAAAGGTTAAAACGGGCAAAAAATGCAAAGCGTGTTCCTTGAATGAAATATGTATGCCGAAGCTTTGCGGCGATTGCTCCGCAAAAGAGTATATAAACAAAAGAATAAGCGAAACGGAGATAAATCCATGCGAATGATTAAAAATACTCTCTATGTGACAACTCCCGGAGCTTATCTTTCTCTTGACGGCGAAAATGTGGTTATAACAAGGGAACAGCGGGAAGACGGGAGGATCCCCTTGCATCTGCTTCAGGGAATCGTTTTGTACGGCTATTCCGGCGCAAGTCCCGCGCTTATGGGGAAATGCGCCGAATACGGCATTGAAATATCGTTCATGTCAATGTACGGGAAATTTATCGGCAGGTTTGTCGGAGAAACAAACGGGAATGTGCTGCTCCGCAAGGAGCAGTACAGGATTTCCGACGACAGTCTGCGCAGCCTTGAAATTGCCAAAAGGTTTATTCAGGGGAAGCTTTTCAATTCAAGGTGGGTAATAGAAAGAACCATACGGGATTATCCTCTCCGCGTCGATACGGAAAAGCTCAAAACCGCGTCGGACGGCATATACACTCTGATGAAGGATATTGACGGAGTTTGTGATTCCGCCGAACTTAGGGGAATCGAAGGAAGCGCGGCAAGTATGTACTTCGGCGTGTTCGATGAGATGATTCTTAACAATAAGACCGATTTCAGGTTTGCGGCAAGAATAAAAAGACCCCCGACGGATAATGTGAACGCCTTGCTGTCGTATATGTATTCTCTGCTTGCGCATGAAGCGGCATGGGCGCTTTCGGCTGTCGGACTTGACCCGTATGTCGGCTTCCTCCACAGGGACAGACCCGGAAGACTGTCGCTGGGGCTCGATTTGATGGAAGAGTTCCGCAGCGTCCTTGCGGACAGATTTGTGCTGACACTTATAAATAAGGGCTTGATAAACGGCGGTGATTTTACGCGCAAGGAAAACGGGGCGGTTGTCATGAGCGATGATGCCCGACGTAATATTGTTTCCCTTTGGCATAAGAGAAAGCAGGAAACCATGACGCACCCTTTTACAAAGGAAAAAATGCAGTGGGGAATGGCGATTCTTGTTCAAGCCCGGCTTCTGTCAAGGTATATAAGGGGCGATATGGATTCATATCCGCCGCTGCTGTGGAAGTAGGTTAAAAAATGCTTGTATTGATTACATATGACGTTAATACGCAAACTGCCGAGGGAAGAAAGCGGCTGAGAAAGGTCGCGAAGCAGTGCGCCAATTTTGGACAAAGAGTGCAGAACTCGGTTTTTGAATGCGTATTGGATGCGGCAAAGGCTAAGGAAGTAAAACGAATTTTGGAAAAGCTGATTGATAAGGATAACGACAGTCTGCGCTTTTATTGCCTTGGAGATAATTATAAAAATAAGGTTGAGCATATAGGAGCAAAGCCTTCCTTTGACGTAGACGAACCTATGATTTTTTAGGTGCGAAAGGTATGCTCGCATACTTTTGCGCGGCTTTCGCACCTTAAAATCGCTATGCTTTAATATATTTTTAAACGTTAAGCTTTGACGACGTTTAAAGTTTTTGTATATATTTTATAATATATACTCGCAAAAATGTGCTTTTATGTACATTTTTGCTGTCGCACCCCATACGGGGTGCGTGGATTGAAAT
>CAZICW010000065.1:0-5861 GCA_964537995.1 uncultured Oscillospiraceae bacterium | reverse complement strand
CTGTAAATCTGTTGTCACTGACTTCGGTGGTCCGAATCCACCCTCCTCCACCAAAAAACGGAGTAAGCGTTGCTTGCTCCGTTTTTCGGTGTACAGTATAATGTGTATGAATCCGCCGCAAAGACACAAAATGTGACCTTTTTGTAAATTTTATCATCGGCGTGTTGACATACGGGACAGGCTGTGATATAATATTTCCGTTAATATATCCGTGACCGTAAGCGCATTTTTTGCTCATTCCGCTGAAGAAAGAGAGAAGGCAGATTAAATTGACATTCAGAAAATATTTAACGGTGCTGCTGGTTGTAATAATGATGTTCGGCGCCTCTGCCGCGGGAATTTTTGTCGCGCAGAAGGTCACGACGAAGTTTGACACAGATGTCGCGCAGGGCGCAATCGAACAGCTTGAAGAAAAAAAGCCCGCGACAAAATATAATGTGCTTCTTATGGGTACCGACGCCGAAGGCGGCTTGACGGACGTTATGATGATATATCAGATTGACCCCAAGCAGGGGAAAATAAATGTACTCAGTATTCCGCGCGATACGCATATTCTTTACAACGGACGCACGGAAAAGATAAATGCCGCGCATTCCTACGGCAAGCAGCAAAACGGCGCGGACGGAAACGACCGCGGCGACGAGTACGCAATCAGGGCCGTTAAGGAGCTTACGGGAATACCGATTCACCATTTTGTATGTATAAATTTTGCGGCGTTCCGTCAGGTTATTGACGCGCTGGACGGCTTTGATTACGATGTGCCGCAAAGAATGTATTATAAAGACCCGTGGCAGGATTTGTATATCGATTTGCAGCCGGGGTACCAGCATCTGGACGGCGATAAGGCGGAGCAACTTGTACGCTTCAGAAAGTATCCGAACGGCGATATTGACCGAATAGCCGTTCAGCAGGATGTACTCAAGGAGCTTGTCAAGCAGAAGGTCAACGTCACATATCTGCCGAAGGTAGCGGAAATATACCAGATAGTTTTAAGCAATATCGATACCGATATGACGCTTGCCGAGGCGGTGAGCATCGCGTCCGATATTCTGAGCGCGAATTCTAAGGAGGACGGAATCCAAACCTATACGCTTCCGGGCAATTTCAAAACGATAAGCGGATTGTCGTATTGGGAGCCTGATACAGACGAAATTGAAACGCTTACGGCGGAGGTATTCGGCTACGGCGAGGCGATTTTGACGGACGATGACGCCGCGGTCAGCACAAAGAACGGCGATTATGAGGACAAATGACCGATAAAGGAAAGCATAACAGGTGCAAATCCGCGGATTTGTACCTGTTATCATATTATGCCTTTTGCGCCTTCGGTTGCATAAAATTTTTTAATTGACGTTTCGGCAAAAGAGTGTTATAATAATAATTGCCGATAATCGGAGGTTTTCGGCGAACATTCGGAAAAAGGTGATTTAATGCTCAGAATAGGAGTTGACGTCGGAAGCACAACGCTAAAATGCGTGGTGCTGGACGAAAACAATAAAATAATATATAAGGAATATAATCGGCATTTCAGTATGATTGTGGAAAAAACGGCGGAGCTGCTGCGCCGCGTTGAGGAGCTTTTCCCGAACGACGAGGAAATGCTGCTGGCGGTCAGCGGAAGCGCGGGAATGGGTATGGCGGAAAACGCGGGACTTGCGTTTGTTCAGGAGGTTTACGCCACAAGAATTGCGGTCAGGCGCTTTGTTCCCGACGCCGACGTCGTAATCGAACTGGGCGGAGAGGACGCGAAAATCCTTTTCCTTGACGGCGGCATGGAGGTTCGTATGAACGGAAGCTGCGCCGGAGGAACGGGCGCGTTTATTGACCAGATGTCAACATTGCTGGCGATAACTCCCGACGAAATGAACGAAGCCGCTAAAAATTATGAAAAAATATATACAATCGCGTCGCGCTGCGGGGTCTTTGCCAAAAGCGATATTCAGCCGTTGCTGAATCAGGGAGCAAAAAAAGAAGATGTTTCCGCCAGTATTTTTGCCGCCGTTGTAAACCAGACGATCGCCGGACTTGCGCAGGGACGGGAAATCGAGGGCAAGGTTGTGTATCTCGGCGGGCCGCTGACCTTCCTTGATCAGCTTCGCGCCGCCTTTGACCGTCAGCTCGGGCAAACGGGAATCTGTCCGGAAAATTCGCTGTACTTTGTGTCCTTGGGCGCGGCTCTCTCGCCCGCCGCAAAGAAGATAAAGCTTTCGGAGGCAATAGCCGCCGTTTCGCATTATACGTCAAAGGAAACCTATAAAAGCTGTCCGCGCCTGTTTGATTCGCCCGAGGATTATGAGAAATTCAAGGCGCGTCACAGCGCAAACACCGTACCGATAAAGAATAATCCCGACCCGAAGGAAGCGTATCTCGGCGTTGACGCGGGCAGTACAACATTAAAAGCCGTTGTGCTTGATGAAAACGGCGATATATTTTATGCCGACTATATGCCGAACAGCGGAAATCCGATTCCGTTGCTTAAGGACTTTTTGGTGAAATTCTACGAAAAATATCCGCGTGTAAGAATTAAAGCGTCGGTTTCGACAGGCTACGGCGAGGAAATTACCAAAAACGCCTTCGGCTTCGATATGGGGCTGGTTGAAACCATGGCTCATTTTACGGCGGCGAAAAAATTCAATCCCAAGGTTGACTTTATAATCGACATCGGCGGTCAGGACATAAAATGCTTCAAAATACGCGGCGGCGCGATAGATAATATTTTCCTCAACGAAGCCTGCTCATCCGGCTGCGGCTCGTTTTTGCAGACCTTTGCCGGAGCGCTGGGATACAGCATAAGCGAATTTGCGCAGAAGGGCATTGCGGCGGATAAGCCCGTGGATCTCGGCTCGCGCTGCACGGTATTTATGAACTCATCTGTCAAGCAGGCGCAGAAAGACGGCGCGACAATCGAGAATATTTCCGCCGGTCTGAGCCTTAGCGTGGTAAAAAACGCAATCTATAAGGTTATCCGTGCCGTGAGCGCGGACAGCCTCGGTGAAAATATAGTTGTTCAGGGCGGCACCTTCCTTAACGACGCCGTGCTGCGCGCCTTTGAAACGGAGCTCGGACGCGAGGTTGTGCGTCCCAATATAGCGGGTCTTATGGGCGCGTACGGCGCCGCGCTTTACGCCAAGGAAAACGCTCCCGAAAAATCCTCGACAATAACTCCCGACGAGCTGTGGAATTTCAAGCATGAAGTAAGGCAGGTTACCTGCGGCGGCTGCACAAATCATTGCCGCCTGACGGTGAACGATTTCGGAGGCGGCCGCAGATTCATTGCCGGAAACCGCTGCGAAAAGCCGCTGAAAACCAAGTCCGCGGGGGAGAGATACGACCTTTACGAATATAATCGCGCTCTGCTTGCGGCTTATAAGCCCGCCGAAAAGGGCAGAGCCGTAATCGGCATACCGATGGGGCTGAATATGTACGAGCTTTATCCCTTCTGGCACACGTTCTTCACAAAGCTCGGCTTTGTCGTAAAGCCTTCTCCAAAAAGCGACAGAAAGCTGTATCTTATGGGACAGCATACAATACCGTCCGATACGGTATGCTTCCCCGCAAAGCTGCTGCACGGACACATTGAGGCTTTGATAAACGACGGAGTTGACGCAATATTTTATCCCTGTATGTCATATAATTTAGACGAGGGGCTTTCCTCGAACCACTACAATTGTCCCGTTGTGGCATATTATCCCGAGGTTATACGGGCGAATGTCACAAATATGGGAAAAACGAAATTTATCTATGACTATCTCGGACTGCATCGTCCGAAGGATCTTGTAAAAAATATGCTCGCGGTGCTTAACCGCGAATTCGGCGGCTTTTCGCACGGAGAGGTAAAAAAGGCGGCGGACGCGGCGTATAAGGAATATCACGCTCATATGAAGCGGCTTTCCGACAAGGGACAGGAATTTCTGGATACGGCGCGGGAAAGGAAGCTGCCCGTAATCGTGCTTTGCGGCCGTCCGTATCATATTGACGAGGAAATAAATCACGGGATTGACAAGCTGATTTGCGATATGGGAGCGGTCGTTGTGACCGAGGACAGCATAAGCCCGAAGGTTGAACCCTTTGAAACTCAGGTTCTGAACCAATGGACGTATCATGCCCGTCTTTACGCCGCCGCAAAATGGGCGAGCGAACAAGATAACAGTGTGAATATTGTGCAGCTTGTATCGTTCGGCTGCGGAGTCGATGCGATAACAACCGACGAGGTGCGCCGTATAACCGAAGAAAAAGGGAAAATATACACTCAGATAAAAATTGACGAAATAACAAATATGGGAACCGTAAAAATCCGCCTGAGAAGTCTGTTCGCGGCTCTGAAGAGCAATTAGGAACAGGAAACTGAGCGCGGGGCTGCCCGCTTTGCGGCAATTTTGCCGCCGCGCTTGAGCGGCATTGTAAAGAAAGGAGGGTACTTTTTGTCAAGAGTACCGTTCACAAAGGAAATGAAGGATGCGGGGTACAAAATTCTGATACCCGACATGAATCATATACATTTCAAAATAATCAAGGAAATACTTATCAATCACGGATACAATGCAGAAATCCTTTACAACACGGGACGAAGCGTTGTTGACGAGGGGCTTAAGCATGTACATAACGACACCTGCTATCCCGCGCTGCTGGTCATCGGTCAGATGATAGACGCGCTTAAAAGCGGAAGGTACGACCTGAACAAG
Source organism: uncultured Oscillospiraceae bacterium (assembly GCA_964537995.1). Taxonomy (GTDB): domain Bacteria; phylum Bacillota; class Clostridia; order UMGS1883; family UMGS1883; genus JAFLUQ01. Next base: position 1,179 of record CAZICW010000065.1, on the reverse strand, counting down.
GTTGCCTTGCTGCTGCCTCAAACCGGCGGCGGCTGCCGTGCGTCCAACTATATTTCCCTGCTTCGCAAGGCTCTCGACGCGATGGGCTGGGGCTTTATCCCTATTATATCCCTGAACGTCAGCGGGCTGGAGAAATCGTCGGGCTTTCGGCTGACTCTTCCGTTGGTGCGCCAGCTTTTGACGGCGGTAATCTACGGCGATTTGCTTATGCTGCTCGATAATCAGGTCAAGCCCTATGAAATAAACAAGGGCGACAGCGCCGCCTGTGTAGAAATGTGGATAAACGCTTTTAAAAAAGATTTTATGAGCGGAAAGGGAATTTCGGGCGCCGAAAGGAAGGCAAACATGAAGGCTGTTGTGGACAGCTTCGCCGCAATTCCCGTTAAGAGAGAGAAGAAAATTAAGGTCGGCATTGTCGGTGAAATATATGTAAAATACGCCGCGTTGGGGAACAATGACCTTGAGAGCTTCCTCTATGAACAGGGCTGTGAGGTTATGGTCGGCGGACTTATTGATTTTGTACTGTACTGTGTCGATACGCCGATCGACACCATAGACATTTACGGCGGAAACAAGCTCCTGCGTGAGGGCTACAGCCTGGCGGAGAGCTATCTTTCCTCCCTTAAGGACGAGATGATAGCGGCGGTCAGGGAAAACAGCGATTTTGCGGCTCCGTCCTCGTTCAAGCATCTCAAAAGCAAGGCGGACGGCGTTATAAGCACAGGCTGCAAAATGGGGGAGGGCTGGCTTCTGACGGCGGAAATAATGGAGCTTATCGAGCTGGGATACAGCAATATTATCTGCGCTCAGCCCTTCGGCTGCTTGCCGAATCATATCGTGGGGAAGGGAATGATACGAAAAATCCGCGGAATAGAGCCGACGGCGAACATCGTCCCCATAGATTATGACCCCGGCGCCACGCGTGTAAATCAGGAAAACAGAATCAAGCTCATGCTTGCCGTCGCCGCCGAGGAAAACGAAACCGACGAAGCGGAAAACGCCGCTGTCGGAGACGAAAATACAGATGAGAAAATGAAGGTCAGAGGCTAAAAGCGGACGGAGCGGATATTTATCCGTTTTCGGCGCTTTGCCGTCGGGATCGTTCGCAAGGCTTAAACGAATATAAATAAAAAATTTGCAAAAATCCTTATCCCCGGTTATATCGGAAACGGAGGAAAT
>CAZICW010000064.1:0-5921 GCA_964537995.1 uncultured Oscillospiraceae bacterium | reverse complement strand
GCATTTTTAAGTTGTGTGTGATAGAATATACGGGAAAGTCAAATAAGAAATAAAGGAGTATGAAAATCATGAAAATCAGAAAAAGAGGCTTGGCTGCCGCGCTTGCGGCGTCTATGGCGCTTATGCTCGGCGCCTGCGGAACAACCGAAACTCCGTCGTCCGGCTCGGAGGCTCAAAGCGGTTCGGAAACCGAAAAGGTATATACAGTCGGAATCTCCCAGCTTGCCGATCACCCTTCGCTTGACAATTGCCGCGAGGGATTTATCGAAGGACTTGCCGAGGGAGGATATGTTGAGGGCGAAAACCTTGAAATACGTTATGAAAACGCTAACGGCGACACCAATATCGCCACTACCATAGCTCAGCAATTTGTGTCTCAGAAGGTTGACCTTATGGGAGCCATTGCCACGCTGACGGCTCAGGCGTGCTACGCCGCGGGCAAGGATGCGGGCATTCCCCTTATATTCTGCGCGGTAAGCGACCCTGTTGCGGCTCAGCTTGTTCCGGAAATGGGCGCAGCGGGCGAGGGAGTTACCGGTGTTAGCGACCTTATTCCCGTCGAAAAGCAGCTTTCGCTCATTCATGCGATGCTTCCCGACGCCGCAAAGCTCGGCATACTCTATAACACGGGCGAGGTAAACAGCGAAACTCAGCTTGCCGAATATCAGGAGAAGGCGGGAGATTTCGGTCTTGAAATAGTTGCTGTGGGCGTTTCCGCGGCAAACGAAATTCCCCTCGCGGCGGAAACTCTTGTCTCTCAGGTTGACTGTGTGACAAACCTTACGGATAATCTTATCGTCGAAAATCTTCCCATGCTGCTTGAAAAGGCAGGAAATGCGGGCATTCCCGTATTCGGCAGCGAAGAAGAGCAGGTCAAGAACGGCTGCATCGCTTCCGAGGGCTTGGATTATGTGGCTCTCGGCAGACAAACGGGTCTTATGGCGGCAAGAGTGCTTGACGGCGAGGACATTTCCACAATCGGCAGCGAATATGTTGAGGAGAGCAAGCTTACAATAAACAAGGCGGTTGCCGAAACTCTCGGAATAGAAATTCCCGCCGAGCTTGACGCAAGAGCCGAATATACGGAATAAACCCATAAAATAATTTTTTCGGAGGGCGGAGCGTTCCGCCCTCAATTCTTTGGAGTGATAACTATGCCGGATTTTATCAATATGCTTGTCAGTATGCTCAAAAGCACGGCGGAGCAGGGACTTATCTACTCCGTGCTGGCGCTGGGACTTTACATAAGCTACAGTATTCTCAACTTCCCCGACCTCGGCGTGGACGGCACCTTTCCCATGGGCAGCGCGATCACGGCGGTGCTTATAACCGCCGGAATCAATCCGTGGCTCTGTCTGCCGATAGCTTTCCTTTGCGGAGCGGCAGCCGGTACGGTTACGGGCTTTATTCATGTGAAATTCAACGTCACGAATCTTCTCAGCGGTATACTTATGATGACCGCGCTCTACAGCATAAATCTGACAATCGCGGGGCGGAGCAACATTGCGCTTTTTTCGCAGCGGACGATTTTTAACGGAAGTCTTGCCTCAGTCCTTCCGCGGAATTTTTCCAAGCTTATAATTATAATCCTGTGTATAGTTGTCATAAAAATACTGTTTGACATTTATATGAAAACCAAAAGCGGCATGATTTTGCGCGCCTGCGGCGAGAACGAGCAGCTTGTAAAATCCGTGAATGTTGACAGCGGAAAGATTAAAATGCTCGGACTCGCGATTGCCGACGGGCTTGTCGCCCTCGGCGGCAGCCTTATGTGCCAATATAACATGAACTTTGACATAACAACCGGAACCGGCTCGATGGTAATAGGTCTTGCTTCGGTAATTATGGGGACAAGGGTACTCGGCAAGGTAAAGCACATGAAGGAAACCACAAAGGTGGTTTTCGGCAGCATAATTTATTACCTTTGCATAAGCATTGCTCTCATGGTCGGCTTGAAGCCGCAGCTTCTCAAGCTGATTATAGCGGTTCTGTTCCTGATAATCCTGATTGCAAACAACAAAATTTTCCGTGGAGGGAAGAGAGATGCTTAAGCTTGAAAACATAAGCAAGACCTATAATCCCGGGCTTGTCAACGAAACAAAGGTTTTGGAAAATTTCAACCTAAGCGTTGACAGAGGCAGCTTTGTCACTGTCATAGGCAGCAACGGCAGCGGTAAGACCACCATACTCAATCTGATTTGCGGAACCAATTTCCCCGACAGCGGCAAGATTATCCTTGACGGCGAGGATATAACCGCTATGACGGAATTTCGCCGCGCAAAAAAAATAGGCAGAGTTTTTCAGGACCCGCAAAAGGGAACATCTCCGAATATGACAATTTTGGAAAATCTCTCCCTTGCCGACAATAAGGGGAAGCCTTACGGACTCGGCATGGGAGTGAACAGAAAGCGCATCGACGCCTATAAATCAATGCTGGAGCCTCTCGGTCTGGGATTGGAAAATAAGCTTGACGTGCTTGCCGGCTCTCTTTCCGGCGGACAGCGGCAGGTTCTGGCGATGATAATGTGTACCATGACCGACATAGATTTGCTGATTCTCGACGAACACACCGCGGCTCTTGACCCTAAAACCAGTGAAATTACAATTGAGCTGACAAATAAAATTGTTCGCGAAAAGGGCATAACCACGCTCATGGTAACTCATAACCTCCGCCATGCCGTTTCCTACGGCGACCGCCTTATTATGCTGCGGCGCGGCGGAATAGAGGTTGACCTTTCCGGAGAGGAACGCAAAAACACCTGCGTTGACGATTTGCTTGACCGCTTCAACCAGATCAGCATAGAAACAGGCAACTGAGCCTCTTTCGACAATCTCTCTCATTGACAAACAGTTTTGCCGGAGCTATAATTTAATTAAAGAAGCGCTGAATAATTTGCACCCGCGGCTCAACGTCCGGCGTTTGATTTCTCCGAGCTGAAAATACGGCAGGTGCTTTACGGGACTGTCGGCGCTTCCTTAAAGCTTTTTAAGGAGAATGGGTCATGGAAGCGGATTTGATAAAGGAGTATCAGGAACGCGCGCTCAAGGTTCTGAGCAGAAACAGAAGCGTGCTTGACATATTGACCAAGCTGCAATGCGCCAACGCGAGGGTTGCGAGAAGCGTTGTGAAGGCGGTCACAAGCTGCGGCTGCATTGAGGTTGACGGAAGAAAAAATTCTCCCGACGCTTCGGCGAACAATGTCCGCGGCTGTATCTGCGACGACTGCGAGATAAGCGTAAAAACTGAAATCGGGGAAGCTCTGTTCTATACGGCGGCGCTGTGCAACGCTCTCGGAATCGGTCTGGAGGACATTTTCCGCCGTGATTTGAACAGAAGCGATATGATGGGGCGCTACAGCCTGCGCTGAAAGCGCGGAGAAGCCTTTAACGCGGGCGCGGCTGAAATGCTCGGCGCATTCGTCATTCATTACCTTTGCTTAGTAGGAATTCACAAATATGAATTCCTATTTTTGTTTATCAGGTTATTGACAAAGTGAATTTTTGGGTTTATAATGTATTTTAGAGACTATATTAAAGAACAGAGGGAGAATATATTATGAAAATAAGTTTAAGAAAGGGCGTGCTGCTCGGAATGAGCGCCGCACTCATAACGGTGGCTTTTGCGGGTTGCTCCGGCGATTCCCAGCAGTCGAAAAAAGCAATTGTTGACACAATATACATAGGTCACCATTATCAGCCGGAGGATGACCCTTATTGGATTGACGAAATAACCGGCGAGTCCGGCATGAGCGAGGATAACCGCCGCGCCGCGATTGCCGCGCTTGAAACCGTTAAGGAGGAACTCGGTGTTGATATTAAATGGGTTTCTTATCCGACAGACATTAAACAGTGTCTGCTCCAGACGGTGCTTGCCGGTGACCCTCTCTGCCATATCCCGATTATGGCAAACGGCTCTCAGGGTACGATTCTTTCCCAGAACGTACTTCAGCCGCTCGATAAGTATAAGGACATCTTCGACAGTAATCCCGACTACAGCTGGATGATGGTTGACAAGTGCTTCGGCAATTATTATCTCATCAACCGTGACTTCATATATATGAACAACTGGCCGTTGGTCTATAACGCAACCATGATAGAAGACGTTCCCGCACTCAGGGAAAACGGAAAAACCGTCTATCCCGCAAACCTCTATGAAGAGGGAAAGTGGAACTGGAGTATGTTTGAGGATTATCTGAACAAGATAAAAACCTACTATACAGGCAAAAAGGCCTCCACCGGAAACGACATCTACGCTTTCCACACCAACTATATGTATACGGTTCTGTTTGCGATGCACTCGAACGGCGCCTGCCTGTATGACGGAAACGAAATAGGCATCGACTCCGAGGAAGGAAAGGTCGCGGCGGAATACTTTGACGGACTTCTCACAAAGGAGCTTGCCGTCTGCCTTAAGGCCGGCCCGAACTCGGTTGATACCGGCTATATGGCGCCCACAAACGCTTTTATGAACGGCGAAACCGTTTTCAACAACGCGGCGCGCTGGATGATGGACAACTGCGGCTCCGCCCTTGCCGAAAGAGGCGAATCCATGGGCGTAATTCCGTGGCCTTGGCCGGACGACGTAACAATCAACGACCCTTATACGGATTACGGAACAAACCGCTATCAGATATACAGCTCCGTTGCAGACAGCGTGGGTATGCTTAAGGGCTTCAGCGAAGAGGAAAGCCGTTTAGCCCTCGAAGCGTATGCAATGTACCGCTCGGAATTTTATAAGGAGCTTGCGCACGTTGACAGCTTCGAGGAATATAAAACCGAAGCGGTTGCGAGTAAGGCGGTTGAGGACGGAATTGATATCTTCCATCCCGAAATCGGCGACGCTAACCTCAGAATTTACACTCAGCTCGGCAGTATCCCCGAAAATGAATTCGGTGAGTCCGTCGAGGTATTCTGGAGCTGGGCGCAGGATGTTTTCGGCCGGTCGGTTTACGGCGTCGGCGGAACACCGAAATACCGCATAAATGTTGAAGCCAAAAAATCCAGCACTTACAGCAAAATCGAAAGCATTTCCAAGGCTCTTAACTCCGGCGAGGTAGTTGACGACGTAAATCCGAGCGTGGCAAGAGTCGATTCCAATCCCATAGTTTTCGCTGAGGGAACAGATCCCTCCAAGATAGACTGGCTCGATTATTTCTCCGCCAGCGACAATGTTGACGGTGATTATGAGCTTAAAATAGAGAACGGAAAAATCCTTCTCCGCGGCTCCAATGACATTGAGCTTGCCGAGGAAGAAGCCGATAAGCTTGGCTTGTCCGAGCCGGAGGAGGTTCCCTTCGAGGAAGGCCGTATGTCGGTGGACTGCAGCGCGATTGATTTCTCAACTTACGGTTGCTATGAGGACGCCATTGTCGTAACGATTACCGACGCCGCCGGTAATACGGGCGAAAAAACCTATACGGCATACGTCTACGACAAGGATAACACCGTCGCGCCGACGCTTGTGCTGAACGAGGAGCTTCCCACGGTCGCTTTCGACGCCGACACGTCGGAAATCAAGTGGAGCAACTATGTTGAAAAGGCGGAGGACGTAACGGGAATCGACCTCATAAGCTATGTGACCGCGGACGTTACAATGCTGGACGTAACACAGGAGGGGAAATATCCCGTAACAATTTACGTCGATGATTTTGTAGGAAACCGCACCTCGATTGACGTAACTCTCGAGGTTAAGAAAGACGAATAAAATATTAATAAAGCTTAAGGCGACGGAGAAATCCGCCGCCGACAGAGTGAGGGCTTCGCTTTGTCGGCACGCGTGGAGGAGTTAACGGCTCACCCCCGAAAAGCCTCATTTCCAATCGGGCGCTTTCACTTACGAAAGCGCCCGATTGCGGCAATAAGATATAAATGCCTATATTGGCAAAATGCTCAAGGAGGGAACAAAATGGAAAAGAAAAACG
>CAZICW010000063.1:0-6155 GCA_964537995.1 uncultured Oscillospiraceae bacterium | reverse complement strand
CCACTGAAATTCTGAAGTGGACCCCGCCGCCTTAAAGGCGGGGGACATCTGCGCTTAGGTTATAAAAATCCGCAAAAAAATCCAAAGCGAGCGATACTCATAACTTAAGCGCAAAGCGTCAAAAAAAGCCGATCAGACAAATTTGTCTGACCGGCTTTTATTAAGCAAGGCTTATTCTGTTTTGCCGCCTTCCACCACAAGGCTATCCTCATAATCCAATCCATAGGTATCCACAAGCGTTGCTTCGTAGTCCGCATGGAAGAAATTTTCTTCGCCCAAGGCTTCAATTTCCTCATTAATCCAATTCAGAAGCGTGCTGTTTCCCTTTGAGACCGCCGGCGCGATGGTGTCCTGGCTGCCCAAGGACGGGATTCCGACCGTATACCCCTCGTTTTGCAGCGCGAACGCAATTACTTCGGTGTTATCGTTTGCCCATGCAACGCCGTTTCCGTTTTCCAAGGCATTTTTTGCCGTCGCATAGGAATCGTATTTCTGAAGCGGAATATCGGGATAATTGTCGATAAGGTATGTTTCGGCAGTCGTACCGGAAATCACAATCATCCGGTCGTCCGCATTCCAGTTGTCAAGACTTTCAATCACATTGCTGTCGGGCGAAACCACGCCAAGCGCAACATTCATGTAGGGAAGCGCGAAATCGACCTCCTCCGCCCTTTCCGCGGTTACGGTGAAGTTGGCGAGAATAATGTCAACCTTGCCCGTTTGCAAATATTCTATGCGGTTTGCGGCTTCGGTAGACACATAGTTTACCTCAACGCCCAAATCCTTGCCGATACGCTCGGCAAAATAAACGTCATAGCCCTGATAATCGCCGTTTTCATCCACATAGCCAAAAGGATTTTTGTCGGAGAATACGCCGATGTTAATCGTTCCGCTCGCCTTGATTGCGTCCAAGGTACGGTATACCGTATCGGAGCCGTCCGCCGTACCGGAGCCGTTCGTTGAATCGGACGAGCCGCAGGCAATAAGCGAAACCGCCAATGCCAAGGTTAATAAAAGTGCTGTAAACTTACGAATCTTTTTCATGATAATCTCCTTTTCCGGGTATATACCCTGTGTTAGTTTTGTTTGAGCCCTTCCGCTCAAAAGTAAATGTCTGCAAAAATTCCTTTGCCCGCTCCGTTTTCGGAGAGTTAAAAAACTCCTCCGGCGATCCCTCCTCCTTTATTGTTCCGTCCTCCAGAAAAATAACTCTGTCCGCCACCGCCCTTGCAAACTGCATCTCATGCGTCACAATCAGCATCGTCCGTCCCCGATCCGCAAGGCTCAGGATAACCTCCAAAACCTCTCTGACCATTTCCGGGTCAAGCGCCGCGGTCACTTCGTCAAACAGCATAATTTCAGGGTGCATACACAGCGCTCTGACAATCGCCACTCTCTGCTTTTGACCGCCGGAGAGCTGTCTCGGAAAGCTGTCGGCTTTTTCCTTAAGTCCTATGCGGGACAGCAGCGCCAGCGCTTCCTCCTTAACTTCAGCCTTTGCCCGCTTCTGAACCTTTGTCGGCGCCAGCATAATGTTGTCCAGAACCGTCATGTGCGGAAACAGCTCATAGCTCTGGAACACCATTCCTATTTTCTCCCGAATTTCGGTCAGCCCTTTGCCGCTTTTACGGATAAGCTCTCCGTGCAGCCTAATTTCGCCGCCCTGTATTTCCTCTAAGGCATTAATGCAGCGAAGCAATGTGCTTTTTCCGCATCCGCTCGGGCCAACAATCACGATGACCTCACCCTCACGCACCTGCAGGTTTAAATCATCCAGAACCGTTAATTCTCCAAACCGCTTTGTCAGATGCTCTATTGTTAAAATCGGCTCCGCCACATCCTCACCTCCATCTTTTCTCCAGGTATTTCGCAAGCAGGCTGATCGGCCAGCAAGCAATGAAATACAGCACAAATACCGTCAAATAAATGCCAAACGCGGCATTCGGGCTGCTCATCCGATTGGCTTCTATAATTTGCTGCGCAACCTTCAATACCTCAACCACACCAATCATCAGAACCAAGCTGGTTGTTTTTATCATCCTTGTGATTAGGTTAATGGACAACGGAATCAGCCGCCGCACCGTCTGCGGAAGGACAATATAGCCGTATGTCTGCGCCTTGGTCAATCCCAAGCTTTCCGCGCTTTCATACTGATGAACGGGAATGCTTGTAATTGCTCCGCGCACAAGATCGCCCATTTCGGCAGTTCCCCATACGATGAACACAATAATCGAGGCAAGCTCTCCGGACAGGTTCCATCCAAATGCCCTTGTGGTGCCGAAATAAACCAAAAACAGCAGCACCATTTGCGGCATAATGCGGACAAATTCCAAATAACATCGTGTAATCGCCCTGCATATCGGATTTTTCCAGCTCATCAAAATTCCAAGCACAATTCCGAGCGGAATACTTATCGCCACGGAAATCATGCTGATTTTAAGAGCCACGCCGAGTCCGCCTAAAAGACGCGCGAAGTTTTTTCCTTTCAGTAATACGTCAAGACCCAAATCCGGCATGGCGCAGCCTCCTTTCCAAGAGGCTTCCAAGCAAGGAAACCGGAAGCAAAATTATCAAATAGAACACAACCAGTAAAAACAGGCTCTCCGTCGTCTTATAGTACAGTCCGATCAAATCCTTTGCCGTGAACATCAGATCCATCAGACTGATAGCGGAAAACACGCTGGTTTCCTTCAACAAAAATATCACATTCGCCATGAATGCCGGCACGCTTATGGCGAACGCCTGAGGTAAAATTACATAACGCATTGTTTGCAGTCTTCCCAGTCCGAGGCTGTAGGCGCTTTCCTCCTGAATCGGTTCCACCGCCTCGATTCCGCTGCGGAAGGCCTCCGCCATATAGCTGCCGCCGAGAAATGCCAGCCCCGCCACACCGCAGGTCGCCGCATCCGTTTGGATTCCGATTTTCGGCAAGCCGTAATAGATAAAGAAAAGCTGAACCAAAAGAGGGGTATTCCTGCTGAGTTCTATGTAGACAGACACAATTCTCCTCACGACCGGAATTTTGTAATACTGAATCACCGTGCAGATCAGACCGACAAGAACGGCGGCAGCTATCCCCATAAATCCGATTTTCACCGTCAGCGCCGCCGCTTGCCTGTACAGCGGCAGATATTTTTCGATAAAGCTCCAATTCAATGCAGTCATCCCCCCTATCGCGCGATTCGGACATTTACAATTTATGTCTGTACTCCGTAAATAATACGGCGCTTTCCCGATTCGGAATTTTTACGCATACAAGACAGACAGCGCTCGAAGCAGCGCCGAATCGCTGCTTTTCCCTCCAAAAAACGGATCCCGATGCGGATGTTCCGACATCGGGACCAAACCGTCCTTTATTTTATTGCCGCTTTATTTTATTGCCGCAAAGCCGTTTTCCAAATCCGCGATAATGTCGTCTATATGCTCCGTACCGATAGAAAGGCGGATGGTGTTGGGCTTAATGCCCTGATCGAGCAGCTCTTCCTCGGTAAGCTGGGAATGCGTCGTCGTCGCCGGATGAATTACGAGGCTTTTGACATCCGCCACATTTGCCAGCAGAGAGAAAATCTTCAAATTGTCGATAAACTTCCACGCTTCTTCCTTACCGCCTTTGATTTCAAAGGTAAATATGCTCGCGCCGCCGTTCGGGAAGTATTTTTCATACAAAGCATGGTCGGGATGTTCGGGAAGCGAAGGATGGTTCACCTTTTCAACCTGCGGATGCTTTACAAGGTACTCCACAACCTTCTTCGTATTCTCCGCGTGTCGGTCAAGGCGCAGCGACAGCGTCTCAACTCCCTGCAAAAGCAGAAACGCGTTAAACGGAGAAATCGTCGCTCCCGTATCGCGAAGAAGAATGGCGCGAATATAGGTAACAAACGCCGCCGGGCCCGCCGCTTCCGTGAACGCAACGCCGTGATAGCTCGGATTCGGCTTGGCGATCGGAGCGTACCTGTCGGCATTCGCCTTCCAGTCAAATTTGCCGGAATCAACGATTATGCCGCCGAGCGTTGTGCCGTGTCCGCCAAGGAACTTGGTAGCGGAATGAACCACAATATCGGCGCCGTATTCAATCGGACGGATAAGATATGGCGTTCCGAAGGTATTGTCAATGACAACGGGAATGTTTTGCGCGTGAGCGATTTTGGCAACGGCTTCGATATCGGGTATATCGCTGTTCGGATTGCCGAGGGTTTCGATAAAAATCGCCTTGGTATTCGGCTTGATTGCCCCTGCCACCTCATCAAGATTATGTATATCGACAAAGGTTGTTTCCACGCCGTAATTTGGCAAGGTATGCGCCAGCAGGTTGTAGCTGCCGCCGTAAATTGTTTTTTGCGCGACAATATGATCGCCCTTCTGCGCCAAAGCCTCGATGGTATAGGTGATGGCCGCGGCGCCCGACGCCAGAGCCAAAGCCGCAACGCCGCCTTCAAGAGCCGCCACTCTCTTTTCGAGGACGTCCTGAGTGGAATTTGTAAGTCTGCCGTAGATATTTCCGGCATCGGTAAGACCGAAGCGCGCCGCCGCGTGCTCCGAGTTGTGGAACACATACGAGGTGGTTTGATAAATGGGAACCGCTCTGGAATCGGTCGCGGGGTCGGCTTGCTCCTGACCGACATGAAGCTGAAGTGTTTCAAATTTATAATTACTCATGGTTTTTACCTCTTTCTCTGTATTATTATTTTCTGTATTATTTTCCGTTTTCCGTTCGCATGATCCGCTTGCCGCGGTCTTTCTTTTAAACCTGTCAAAAAATCCGCTCATTGTGAATTACCCCACTTTTAAATTTTTTTCAGTGTCTGAAGCGACACATTCGTCCGTTTCGGAAATTGCTCCGAACCAATTTTTCAAACAAGTTCTTCATTTTTTCTTTTCCTTTCAAAAAATTTGGGGACTTCGGGGAATATTCCGGCAAAGCGTGATATAACCTTTCAAGCCATAACATTGCTCAATCTGACGGAACCCTCTCTCGGAAAGAGGCGCGCACGGTATTAATATTAAGACTTTGTTCCGACCGATTCCCCTTTCATGCTTACGGTTCTATTATACTCAGAGATTTGCTTATTGTCAAATATGTTATTTGAATATCGGATTATAGGCTGAAACTATAACTCATGATTCTGTATTTACGTTTTCCCGCAAATAATGCGTAAGCTCGGATATGTAAAGCTCCGCCATCGGGCTGCGAATCGTGTTCTTTTTCATAATGCAGCCGATTTCCATTTTACGGTCGGCGCTATCATTTTCCGGTTCAAACGGGACAGCAACATAGTCCGTTCCGTTGAGCTCCTCGCAAATAATTCCGGAGCAGAGAGTATATCCGAGGAGTCCCACCATAAGGTTCAGCATGGTTGCGCGATCATTTGTTTTGATTGTCCGCGCATATTCATTTGTACTCAATATTTCTTCGGCATAATAAAACGAGCCTGACGCGCCCTGTTCAAAGGACAGGCAGGGATAATCTGTCAATTCTTCAAACGTAATGCTTTTATTGGCGGCAAGAGGATGCCCCTTCCAAAGATAGACATAGGCATAGCAGTCTACCAAATGATGAAATTCAAGGTCGTTGGAATGAAGTATCTTCTCAAGCGCCTTTCGGTTAAAATCACTTAGATAGAGGATGCCGATCTCGCTTCTTCCGGCGGTTACGTCATCAATGACCTCTCTCGTCTTTGTTTCGCGTATCGCAAACTCATATTTTTCCGTGTCAAAGTGCTTGACCATCTCGACGAAGCTCTTTACGGCAAAGGAGTAGTGCTGCGTGGATATGCCGAATTTCTTTTTGATTTTCGCGCCCTTGCCGTATTTTTCCAGCACCCTGTCATACTGCCCGACCGCGTCTCTTGCGTAAGGGATAAATTCCGCGCCGTCATTGGTAAGCGTCACGCCGCGTCCGCTGCGATGAAAAAGGGTGACTCCCAGTTCGTTTTCAAGCTCTCTGACAGAGGTCGTGAGCGAGGGCTGAGCAATATACAGAACCTCCGCCGCTTTGTTCAGCGACCCTTTTTCCGCTATTGTAAGAACATACCGAAGCTGCTGTATCGTCATTTTTATTCCACCCTCCACAGCGGAGATTTTTATCGTTTACATATCAATTTGGTATGTTTATTATACCACGCCGACCGTTTATTGTCAATAGCCATTGTCAAATA
>CAZICW010000062.1:0-6183 GCA_964537995.1 uncultured Oscillospiraceae bacterium | reverse complement strand
CCACGATCAGCGACAGAATTTTTTTAGTGTTCATAAAAAGTTTCCTCCTTAATTTTCAATTTTGTTTTTGCGGACGCGCGCGACGCGCCGCCCGCCGCTCAACAATTCGATTCCCGCTCCTCCGTGCGCTCGGCGGCAGGGCTTGCCGCTCGACCTACAGTTCGCCATGCACCTTGACAGCACATTAAAGTAGAAATTATCATCATTGATGTACAGTTTCATTCTACCACTTCCCCATTTTTTTGTCAATAGCAACGACAATTTTTGTCGTTACAAAATCTACACAAAAAAATATACCCCTTTTTGTGCATTTTAGCCAAAGAGCAAAATTTTAAAAGCGGTCTTGACCTTTTGGCGCGGATAGCGTATAATAAAGGAAGGAAAAACGCACTGCGGGAGGGATCGAGATGAAAAAATTCATTTGTTTTTTGCTGGCGGCGGCGCTTTTGAGCGGCGCGGCGTTTGCCGATGGCGGCGCGGCCGTACGCTCATCGGTCGGGCTGCATATAATTGTCGAGCCGAACGGAGCCGACGGCGGGGACGCGGCGATTCTGCGCTTTTCGTTCGAGCTTCGCGACGGCGCGACGGGGGAGCTGCTTTCCACTCAGGGAATAGAGCTTTTGAGCGACGCGAACGCGAGGAGGGTTTATTTTGATTTGAGCTTTCCCGTAAGGGAGTACGAAATCGGGAAGGTGTTTCTTCTTTATATGACGGAGGGCGAGGGCGAACTTGAATTTGACGGGAATCGGGGAGCGTTTTTCGCGCTGCAGACCTATTCCGCGCCGAATTCCTCCGCTACGGCGCTCGAATACTGCTCGGACTTTTATATGAAGCTTTATCCCACGGCGAGGAAGACCGCGCGGCTGCGCCTTGACGGCGAGGAGCGGCGCGATCTCGCGCTGTACCCTTACGCGGAGGGGATTTTAATCGCGGGGGAGGCGCTTTCCGCTTTGGGAATCGGATTTTCGCGCGCGGACGACGGCGCGGGGGTTCTCTCCCGCGGGGAAAAATCGGTCGCGCTTTACGCCGATTCCGCGATTGCGTATACAAACGAGGGCGCGACGGAGCTGACGCTTGCGCCGAAGGAAATCGGAGGCGAGCTTTACGTTCCGGTGGCGGATATGGCGCAGCTTTTCGGCTGCGCGGTCGATTACGGCGACGACGGGCGCACGCTTTCGCTTTCGCTCGGCTACAGCTCGGTTTCGCGGAGCGGCGACGAGGTCTTTATCAACGGGAGGAACCTTCCGTCCGAGACGAATTACCTTATTTGGGTTTCCAAGTCGGAATACCGGGTGAGGGTATACAAGGGCGAAAACGGCAGCCGCCATCTTATAAGCAGCTTTCCGTGCGCGATCGGCGCGGCGGGGACGCCTACGTGCGAGGGGGTTTTCAAATATTACCAGTACCAGACGAGATGGGAGTACGCGTCATACTACGTCGGGCCCGTTATGCGCTTTAACGGCGGGTTCGCCATACATTCCACGCTGCTTAGATACAACGGAAGCGATTACGACGGGCGGGTCGGCGCGCGCCTTTCGCACGGCTGCGTGCGCGTGCGTCCGGAAAATATAAACTGGCTCGCGAACACGATTCCGCTTTATACGACGGTTTATGTTACGGCTTAAAATCAAGGCGGCGGCGGACGGGGCGCTGCGGGCGGTTTTTCCGCGAAGGTGCGCGGTTTGCGGGGAAATACTGACCGAGAGACGCGCATACGTTTGCGCGAAATGCCGAGGGAGGCTTTTGCGTCCGGAGGAGCCGCGCTGCGCGCTTTGCGGGGCGGAGCTTGGAGGGGAATTTTCGCCGAGGGTTTGCGGCGAATGTCGGGAGGGCGCGCCCTTCGACGGGAGCTTTATTCCTTTTAAATATGAAGGAAGCGCGGGCGACGCCGTTGCGCGAATGAAATATTTTTGCCGTCCGGCGGCGTTTCGGTACTTTGCGCGGGAGCTTGCGGCGGAGATGGGAGATTTCCGTCCGGATTTTATTACGTTTGTGCCGCAAAACCGAAAAACCCGCCGCGAAAGAGGTTACAATCAGACGAAGCTTATCGCGCGGGAGCTGGGGTTCCTTACGGGGGTGCCGGTTGTCGCTACGCTCTCGCGCAGGGAAAGCGGCGAAAAGCAGGTTCTGTTAAGCTACTCGAAACGTATTAAAAACGCCGCGCGGCTGTATTCCCCGTTAAAGACTTCCGTCGGCGGAACCTGCCTTATCGTTGACGACGTTATTACTACGGGCGCGACGATCAGGGCCTGCTGCGGACTGCTAAAAAAAATGGGCTGCGAACGCGTTTACGTCGCAGCCGTGGCAAAAACAACATTGAGACAGCCTTCCGCCGCAAGGTAGCGGCGGATTGCCGTTTTATTTTTCATACACTGTGGTGAGAGCCTTTGTTACATTGTCAAGTCCCACTACCGTAAGGCTTGTGCCGGAAAAGGCGAACAGTATCGACGGAGCGCCGTTTTCCGTACATACGGTGCAGCCGTGGCTGAGATAAATTTCGCCGCTTGTGGAGCAGCTCCCGTTGGGGCTGTTTTTTATTGAGCCCTTGAACAGCAGCCTGTCGCCATCCTCGGTGAAGGTGAAGCTTCCGTAGCCGTATATGTCGGTGTAGGTTCCCTTTACGGACGAGGGGGCGCCCTTGCCGCCGACGAAATCTATTGTTTCATATCCGGCGGAGACGCTTTTCGAGATGAAATCCAGCACGCCCGCGCTGTCAATCGCGTCGGGGGAAGCCGAGGAGTAGTATTTTATTACGTTTGCGCCGCCGAAGCCGCTGTCCTTCGGCGAAAGCAGCGCGGCGTCAATACGTCCGTCGCCGTAGACGTCGATTACGGATTTCGCGGAGCGGAGCGTAAGCATATCTCCGTCGCCGCTTGCGTATACGGTGTCCAGCGTCGCGACAAGCGCGTCGTAGTCGGAGCCGAGAACATTTTTCAGCGGCGTCAGGAAGGCGGACGTGCCGAGAAGCCCGTAGGGATTGTTAAGGTAACGCTCAAGCGTCGAAAATACCGTTACTTCCTCGGCGACGACCTCGTTTCCGTCGCTCGAAAGATAAATCGACCGCGCGGCGTCGCTCCATACAACCGTCAAATCCATCGCGCTCGAAATCGCCCTTACGGGAAGATAGGTCGTGCCGTCAATGATTATCGGCGTGACGGGATTCCCGTTCGCGTCGGTCAGCTCGACAAGCTTTCCGTCAAGGTATATTCTGATGTCCTCGCCGTCGGCAAAGGCGGCAGCCGGCACAAGCGCAAGCGCGAGCGCCGCAATTAAAGCCGTAAATCGTTTCATATCCGTCAAGTCCTTTCAGTATAAATATTTTTCAGATAAACATATCCGCTTGAAATTATTTCCGTTCCGAGCATGACATATACATCCGCGCTTTCGTAATTTGCGTCGAGCGCGAAATTTTCGCTTACGCGGGCAAACTCATCCGCGCCGATTGTGTTGATATTTACAGCGGCAATTTCCCCGCCGTTGCGGTAAATTATCATAAGGGTAGCTTTTACCGGAGAGGAGTGATTTTTAAGCTCGACTCTCAGCCCGTCCTCACAGGAAAGCGAGACGGAAAGCGGACAGCTCAGGTATTCCAGCTCGGCGACGTTGCAAAGTCCGCCCTTCGGGGTGCGGTAAATTATCGAGTCGTACTGCGTCGAATTGTCGATGTAAATGTCGTTCCAGCCGTTTTGTATGTCTTCCCCGAGAGTGCAGAGCAGCGTTTCCTCTCCGTTTTTGACGCCGTAAAAGCTTCCGCCGTACATACGGGAAACGAAGCCGACGCGCGGATAGAAGCGAATGAGCGTTACGACTTCCCCTTCGGGCATTTCCGCCGAAAGATAGGAATTGTCGCCGTCCCACGCGTCATGGTGGGTTTCGACGTCGCCGTCGAACGCCTTTTCAAACGAAACGTCCTCATTTCCGCCGTATGACGCGGTTCCGTCAATCGAGACAGGCTCGATTTTACGCGGCGGCTCTGCGGCGGCAAGAGCGTCCAATGCCGGCTCAAGACCGCCGAGGCTGAAATTCCAGAGCTGATTTCCGCCGCCGCCAAATTCATATGTTCCGACGCGGCTGCCCTCCGAGGTCGAATGATTGAAAACATCGAGAGCGTTTCCCGTGGCGGTGTTTATCAGCGCATAGCCGCCCCCGTACGGCTCCGCCGTCCATTCGGTGTTTCCGTCTCCGTCGGAAAGGAAGTTCCCGCTGCGGAGATTTTTAAACGTCAATATGCTTCCCTTGCGGGAAATTTTCCAATACTGATACGCGCTGTCGCTGTCGCCCTCCTGAACATAGCCTTCGCCGCTTTCCTTAAGGGCAAGACCGCTTTCGAGATTTACAAGGCGAACCGTGTCGCCGTCGTCAACTATGTCGATTCGCTTCGAGACATAAATATCCGAACCGTCGATTTTCGCCGTAACAACGGCAGTTCCGCGCTCTCCCGCCTTAAATACGGTTTCGCTCGCTTCACCGCCGACCGCGCTTACGCTTACTCCTTCGCCTTCCGCAAAGACCGGAAGCTCGTCGTTCGGGAAGCAGCTCCCTGCGCCAATTTCAAGGCTTATGCTTCTGTCCTCCGCCGCGGAGGGAGTCTCATTTTCGATTACAACCGTGGTTATCGAGCTTTTCGGAATATCCACCGTAAGGATTTTATTCTCTATCGACGCCGCGCCGTCAAGCTTTTCGAGACTGCGCTCGCTGTCAGTACGGTAAACGCTGACGCTTTCGCCGATTCCGTCAAGAGCGGAAAGCGCCACCTCGTATGTTTGCGCGCGTTTGCCGGAATTTGTTATCACCAGAGCAACCTTCCCCGTATCGTAGTTTCTCGCCGCAAGCACGGAGGAATTGTCGGAGGAAAGCAGATAGTCGCCCTCTTTGATGAATTTTGTATAGTGCGCATAGGCATAATATTTTTTGAATTTTGTGAGAGTATCGGTTTTAAGGTCATATTCCGTCAGATTCCAATAGCCGCTGTCAAGATGGCTGGCAGGATAGGCAACCGTACTGAGCTGCCACAAAATCCACGCGTCCGGACGCAGATTGTTCATATCATCGGTCACCTTTTGGCTGAACCAAAGCGCGGGACCCATATTCCCCGCGTCATAACCGATTGAGCCGTCGCCGTCGACTTCCGACATATAGAGCTTTTTCCCAAGCTCCGCCGCCTTTTCCTTGATTTTTGCGTATCCGCCGCCGTAGGAATGTACGTTCAGACGGGATATGAGCGCAAGCGCTTCGTCGGTGTATTCGTCAAGGTAGCGCGCCATATTGTCCATATTGTTTTCGTCGGCAGCCGTCACGTCAACATCCTCAAGCCCGTGCGCGGCGAGAGCGTTATGTACGGCGGCAATCAGCGCGCTGTGATCAGCGGCGTCGATATGACAGCCCTCCTGACTGCCCTCGTAGCCCCAATAATCGGTACACGGCTCGTTCATCGGTTCGAGAGAGTCCACCTTAATTCCAAGCTCATTCTGTATATAAGCCGTAACCGTTGCCAAATATTCGGCAAAAGCGTCAAAGCTGTCCGGCGAAATATTATTCGTGTTTTTGTCTTTGCCGCCGCTCGAGCAGCCGCTTTCCGTCATATAATACGGCGGCGAATTGCTGAAGCACTCCACAATGTCCGCTCCCATGCTCACCGCGTCCTTAAGGAAGGCAAGCTGATTCGGATCTGCGTCGGGATTAAAGCCGCCGTCTTCGTCAACCCACACGGGCATACCGCGCCCGTTGTTGAGATGCGTATGGTCGGGGTCGTCGCCCGCGCCGATATTGTATCGAACTATGTTAAGTCCCAAGCCGTCGCCTTCGTCAGAGAAAAACGCCTTGCTGATTTTAAGGCGGCTCTCCCCGTCAATTCCGCCAAGCTGCTCCGCCCACCAGCAGAGCGAGGTTCCCCAGCCCTCGAACGGGCGGCGCAAATCAACATCGTCCGCGCTTATGCTTACCCGCACGGGCGACGCCGCGGACGCAAAAGGCGCAAATCCCAGAAGCAATATTGCCGAAACCGCGCCGGACAAAGCTTTTTTCATTTTCCCGAAGGCCATTTGCTTTTCCTCCCACACTGCACATATTTTTTTATCTTTGTTTTTATTATATATTATTTTTCGGACTTTGACAAGATGTAAATTTTATTTTTTTGCCGACCGCGAATTATTTCGCTTCCGCCCTCAAAAATAACCGAAAATA
>CAZICW010000061.1:0-6484 GCA_964537995.1 uncultured Oscillospiraceae bacterium | reverse complement strand
ACGTGTGCGGTATTTGGAAATTGGTCGAACGGGACGGCTTCTACGAGGGAATAGCCCTCTGCGGAGAGGATTTTACAGTCTCGGGCAAGGGTACTCGGATTACACGAAACATACACAAGTCTTTTCGGCCGCATTTCCGCCGTCACGGAAAGGAGTGACGGTTCGCAGCCCTTACGGGGAGGGTCAAGGACAACAACATCCGCTCGTTCGCCCGCGTTTATCAAGCGCGGACAAACCTCCTCGGCTCTTCCGAGATGAAATTCCGCGTTCTCAATTCCGTTAAGCGCAGCGTTTTCAGCCGCGTCGCGCACGGCTTCCGGCACAATTTCAACACCGATGACCTTTTTGGCTTTACGCGCAAGGTAAAGACCAATCGTCCCTACGCCGCAGTAAAGGTCGAAAACCGTTTCCTCCCCGGTTAAGGCGCAAAGCTCCGTTGTCTTGTCGTAAAGCTTTTTCGTCGTATAAGGATTGACTTGATAAAAGCTTTTGTAATTTATTTTATACGATATATCGCCTATTTTATCTATAATATAAGGTCGTCCGAAAAGAATTTCGTCTGTTTCGCCGAGTATGAGATTTGTCCGCCGCGGATTCAAATTCAGCACAACGCCCTTAACGTCGTGAAAACGTGCCGTAATTTTATCGCTCAATGCAGCAAATTTCCCGCTTCGGTGCGTCGCGGCAAGCACAACGACCGCTTCATCGGAGCCGATACGAACATAGATATGACGCAGACAGCCGCCGCCCGTTTCTTCATTATAGGCGGGGATTTTAAGCGCGTCGGCTTCACGAACGACAAAATTCACAAGCTCCGTAATTTTCGGATCTTGCAGCACGCAGCTCTCCGACGGCACAATTCTGTGACTGTGCGGAGCAAAAAAACCCGCCGCGAGCCGACCGTTAACCTCTGCGACGGGGTACTGCGCTTTATTCCGGCAGCCTATGCAGGGATCGCTGCCCACGCACGGGGCGACGGGAGGATTAATAAAGCCTCCGATTCGCTCCATTGCGTCAATCACGCGGCGACGCTTTACTTCAAGCTGAAACGGGTATGCCGTCGTCAGCATTGTACAGCCGCCGCAGCGTCCGAATACGGAACACCGCGGCTCAACGCGGTACGGTGACGGCTGCTCGACTTCAAGCAGCTTTGCATAGCCGTAGTCCTTGTTTTCCTTCAGCACAAGCGCTTTAATTCTGTCACCCTGCACGGCTCCGTTCACAAAAAATATATATCCGTCGCCGCGGCGCGCGATACCCTCTCCCTCACTGCCGACCGCTTCTACGGTCAATGATAAAATATCGTTTTTCATATGCTTTCCTTTAAATCAATTCAACAAATTTTTCATCCGAAACATCCGCCTCGGCTATAATAAAGCTCAGAGATTCCATATTAAATACGGCGTTGCCGTTTTTCATTTCGTAAGGTATCTCCTCGCCCGTAAGCGCGTCTCTGAGAGAAAGCAGACTGTACTGCTTCAGCGACAGCCTGAGAGTCGTCGTTCCGCTTGTCAGCGGATTAATAAGTACAAAAAACTCGCCGTCTTCGGCAGGATTTCCGAAAACGTCCTTTCCGTCGTCTATCGAACGCATATAAACCACTATATCCTCATATGTGAAAACGCTTTTATAATTTCCCGTGCGCAGACATTGATGCTTCTTGCGCAGCGCAATCAGCTTTTTATACAGCTCCAGCAGCTCTTTGTCTTCATTGCCCCACGGAAAGCAGCCGCGGTTAAAGGGGTCGGTATAGCCGGAGGCTCCGACCTCGTCGCCGTAGTAAATGCAAGGCGCGCCCGGCAGTGTCATCTGAATCGCGGTCGCCATGCGCAGCCGTTTTTTTGCAGTTTCCATAGCTTCGGGCGGTATAACGTATGCCGCCTGCTGCTCCCTGTTCATCGCATCGACGGACGGCGCTCCGCTGAGTACGGTAAGCGCGCGCGGAACGTCATGACTGGAAATCAGATTCATGCAGGCATACAGCGCTTCCTTGGGATAATTTTCGTAAAGAGAAGAAATTCTGTGGGCAAACAAAGAAGCGTCGCCGTAAAGTAAATAATCGAGAATCGCGCCGCGATATACATAATTCATGACAGAATCAAGGCTGTATCCCAAGAAATACTCCCTCTGTTTGCCGTAGCTGACCTTGTGGCTCGCGTCCTCCCAAACCTCGCCTATAAGTACGGCATCGCTGTCGACGGCTTTTACGGCTTGGCGCATATCCTTTATAAATTCATCGGGAAGCTCATCGGCGACATCCAGCCTCCAGCCCGACGCGCCGCTTTTTATCCAGCGCTTGGCAATCGAATTTTCATCCCTTACGATATAGTCAAGATAGCTTCCCCTCATTTCGCAGGTGTTCGGCAGACTTGCGAAGCCCCACCATGACTCATAATCATCCGGCCAGCTCTTGAAGCTGTACCAGTCGTAGTAAGGGCTGTCCTTGCTCTGATAGGCTCCGACGGAATTATAGTGTCCGTATTTGTTGAAATATCGGCTGTCGGCTCCGGTATGGCTGAAAACTCCGTCCAAAATGAGCCGTATGCCGTTTTCCTTAAACAGCTTTGCGAGCCTTTCAAAATCCTCGTTTGTTCCCAAAAGCGGATCGACGGTTTCATAGTCGCCCGTATTGTAACGATGGTTCGATACGGATTTAAAAATCGGATTCAGGTAAACCGCCGTAACGCCAAGCTCCTTCAGATAAGGCAGCTTTTCCTCAATGCCCTTAAGATTGCCGCCGAAGAAATCATTCGCGAGATATTCCCCGCCGAATTGTTCCTCCTTGTAAAACGGTGTTTCGCCCCATTCACGGCGTATTCCGTGAAATTCAGTTTCGCCGCCGCGAAAAAACCTGTCGGGGAAAATCTGATAAATGATGGCGTTTTTCATCCAATCGGGAGTTTTATAGTCTTTGCTGTAGACGGTTATCTGAAACAGCCGTTCCGGCATTTCGCTGTACATTCTGCCTCTGCCGCCGAGAAATTCGGGATTGTTCCCGCAAAAAGCCACTCCTTTGTCGGCGGAGACGCGGAAGCCGTACCACACAAGCCCCTCCGTTTCGGGCATTTTCACGCTGCACTCGTAAATGCGGCTGTGGCTTATTTCTTCAATATAGTGCATGACAACGGCTTTGCCGTTTATTATACATTCCACCGTTTCCGGAATGTCAAACGATTCCACGGTAACTCTCAGCCGTACAACCGTACCGCAGCATACCGCGCCCGAAGGCTCCCTGTAAAAAGGCTTTACCGAATGGTGTTCAATATTCATTTCCCATGCTCCGTTCTATACCAATATCCGGCAAAGTACAAATTGCCTATATTATTTTACCACTTTTTCGCGAAAAACGCAAGCCCTTTTTGGGAAAACATGGAATAATTCGCGTTTGCGGCTTTTTGACTTGCTTCTAAAGCTGTTTTTTAAGCTTCAAGCGTTCTGTCTTTTTTTCTTTTTTTGTTTTTGTCATTTTTCGAGCTTAGTATATCCTTGAAGTTCAGGCGCAGCGCGTTCGTCACAACGCAAAAGCTTGAAAGGCTCATTGCCGCCGCGGCAAACATGGGATTGAGCTTCCAGCCGAAAACAGGGATAAATACGCCTGCCGCAAGCGGAATCCCAACGGTGTTGTAAATAAATGCCCAGAACAGATTTTCGTGAATGTTCCGCAAGGTTGCGCGGCTCAGGCGTATCGCCGCGGGAACATCGGAAAGCCTGCTCTTCATCAGCACAATGTCCGCCGCGTCGATTGCGACGTCCGTTCCCGCGCCGATTGCTATTCCGACGTCGGCACGGGTGAGCGCGGGAGCGTCGTTTATGCCGTCGCCGACCATGGCTACCTTACCCTTTTTCTTCAAATCGCGAATCGCGCTTTCCTTTTCGTCGGGCAGCACCTGCGCAATCACCTCGTCTACTCCCGCCTGACGACCTATTGCCTCGGCGGTGCGTCTGTTGTCTCCCGTAAGCATAACAACGCGTATTCCCATATTTTTAAGCTCGCTGACCGCCCGCGGAGCTTCCGGTTTAATTACGTCGGCAACGGCTATTATACCCTGCAGACTGCCGTTTTTGGAAAACATCAAGGGAGTTTTTCCTTCCTCGGCAAGCAAATCCGCCTTTTCCTTCAGCGACGGCGGAATTTCCGCCTTGCCGCCGATAAAGCCGACGCTGCCTCCGTACAGCTCGTTGCCGTCCAGCGCCGCCGAAAGCCCGTTGCCGGGCAAGGCGCGGAAATCTCTCACCTCGGAGGCGGAAAGCCCTTCCGCCTCCGCCTTACGCAAAATCGCTCCGGCAAGCGGATGCTCGCTCTTTTTTTCCATCGAATACGCAAGGGACAGCAGCTCGTCCGGCGAAATTCCGTCGGCGGGAATTATGTCGGTAACATTCGGCTCGCCGACCGTGATTGTACCGGTTTTATCGAGGGCAACAAGCCGGACTTTGCCCGTTTCTTCAAGTGACGCGGCGGTTTTAAACAAAATTCCGTGCTTTGCGCCCATACCGCTGCCTACCATTATGGCGACGGGAGTAGCCAGTCCGAGCGCGCACGGACAGCTTATAACAAGCACTGAGATTCCCCGTGCCAAGGCAAAGCCGAAGCTTTGCCCGCACAGCAGCCATACTGCCGCCGTCAGCACCGCTATTGCGATGACAACGGGGACAAAAACTCCGGAAACCTTATCGGCGACCTTCGCTATCGGCGCCTTTGTTGCCGCCGCGTCGCCGACCATGCGAATTATCTGCGAAAGCGTTGTATCCTCGCCGACACGCACGGCCTCACAGCGCAGAAAGCCGGATTGATTTACCGTCGCCGCCGACACGGTGTCTCCTTCGGTCTTGTCAACCGGTATGCTTTCGCCGGTAAGAGCCGACTCGTTGACCGCGCTGCTTCCCTCGACAACCACGCCGTCAACGGGGATATTTTCTCCGGGGCGCACAACGAAAATGTCGCCCTTCACGACCTGCTCAACCGCAATCTCGGTTTCCTTTCCGTCTCTCAGAACAACCGCTGTTTTCGGAGCAAGCCTCATAAGGCTTTTCAGCGCGTCGGTGGTTTTTCCCTTTGAGCGCGCCTCCAGCATTTTCCCTACGGTTATCAGAGTCAAAATCATTGCGGCGGACTCGAAGTAAAATTCATTCATATATTCCATGACGGCGGCGGAATTGCCCTTCAGCTGCGCGCCGGTCATGGCGAAAAGCGCGTATGTGCTGTAAACAAACGACGCGGCCGAGCCGAGCGCGACAAGCGTGTCCATGTTAGGCGAACGGCGGATCAGTCCCTTGAAGCCGTTGATGAAAAATTTTTGGTTTATTACCATGATAATCGCCGCGAGCAGGAGCTGCGCAAGCCCCATGGCAACGTGATTGCCGTCGAAAAATTTCGGCAAAGGCCAGCCCCACATCATGTGACCCATGGAAATATACATAAGCGCCGCCAAAAATACAAGAGATGAAACAAGCCGCCGTTTCAGCGCGGGAGTTTCCTTGTCCTCGAAAGCGTCGGCGGCGCTCGGAGCGGCTGCCGTCCCCGCCGCTGTCTTCTTTGACGCGCCGTAGCCCGCCGCTTCCACCGCGGCGATAATTGCCCCATCCGGCGCCGTTCCCTCAACCGCCATGGAATTTGTGAGCAAATTTACCGAGCATGAGGTTACGCCATCGACACCGAGAACCGCTTTCTCAACACGCGCGCTGCACGCCGCGCAGCTCATTCCCGTAACATCGAACCGCTCCATCTACACCGCCTCCGTTTCGATTTTGACCGCCCTGAAGCCCGCTCCCTTAACCGCGGCTTCAATCTCCTCGTCGGAAATTTCACGGCTTACGGAAACATACGCCATGTTTTGCTTCAGCTTTACCGTCGCCGCGGCGCCGTCAATTTTGTTAAGCGCCTTTTCAACGCTGTTTTTGCAGCCGTCGCAGCTCATTCCTTCGATTAAAACCCGCTTTTCGGCAATTTTCGGAGCGTCAAGCCGTTTTCTCCCGCTCTTGAGCTCTCCCCCGCCGCAGCAGCCGCCTTCGCCCTTAAAATGCCTGCGCGAGGATAACAGTGCCATAACGACAATAACAGCCAATATTACAATTATAATCGCTGTTCCCATAAGTTTTTCCTCCTACTTCATGAATTTTTGCAAGGTATGCACAAGTTCGTCGATTGTTTCATCCCTGCCGGCGCGTATATCGTCGGCGACGCAGGTTTTTATGTGGTTCGACAAAAGCTCCCTTGAAAAGGAATTAAGCGCGGCGCTTACGGCGGAAACCTGAATTAAAATATCATTACAGTAAGCGTCCCTTTCCACCATTCCCCTAATTCCCCTGATTTGACCCTCAATCCGGCTGAGACGGTTAATGAGGTCTTTATATTCCCGCTCGGAGCGAACCTTTTTTCTTTGACAGCAATCTTCCACAGCGTATCTCTCCTTTACATATATTTTACAGGCCGTTGTCCTTTGATTTTGATTATATACCCCATGCGGGTATTTGTCAAGTATTTTTT
>CAZICW010000060.1:0-6521 GCA_964537995.1 uncultured Oscillospiraceae bacterium | reverse complement strand
TCAATGTGTGGAACGTCAATCCCGAAAATAAGAGCGATGAGGAAATCGCCGCCGAAGGACTCATCACAATGGAAAAATGGATGAAAGAAATCGGTCTTGTGATGAACATCTCGGAACTTGGCGCGACTGCCGATATGATAGAGGGTATCGCGGACGGAACGTTTATCGAAACCGGCGGTTATAAGGTTCTGACACGCGACGAGATTGTGGAAATTCTGAAAGCGTCGATGTAAATTAATGCTTTCAACGCGCCTTAAACGAAAAGAAACACGCCGTATTGCGGCAAAAATGGCATACGGCGTGTTTTTACGGCTGGATTCCGTGCCGCGTCGCTTGGAGCGGCATTAATAATTTTCCGCTTTAAGCTCAAAATACGACTGCGGCTTTGAGCAAACGGGGCAAATTCCGGGGGCGGCTTTTCCGATGCAGATATGCCCGCAGTTGCGGCATATCCATATGCTGTCGCCGTCCCTGGTAAAAACTTTTTTATCCTTTACGTTTTCCATGAGCCTTAGGAAACGGCTTTCATGGAATTTTTCAATTTCGGCAACCTTTTCAAAAAGAAACGCGATGTGGTCGAAGCCTTCCTTTTTAGCCGTTTCGGAAAATTCCGCGTACATCTGCGCCCATTCAAAATGCTCGTCAGCCGCCGCGTCGCGAAGATTTTCCGCCGTCGCGGGAACAGCGCCCTCGTGAATGAGCTTGAACCATATTTCCGCGTGCGCGCGTTCATTTTCCGCAGTTTCCTTGAATATCTCCGCAATTTGTTCATATCCGTCCTCCTTTGCTTTGTCAGCGTAATAGGTATATTTATCACGCGCTTGAGCCTCTCCGGCATAAGCCGCCATAAGGTTTGCTTCGGTTCTTGAACCCTTCAATTCCATTATGACTCGCCTCCTTAGGTATAGCTTGCCCGACAAAACGGAGTTTAATTCAGCGTTTTAAATCGGAGCAATGTTCCCTCAGGCTTGTTTGGAACGGAGCTTGCGACACACTGATTTTATTTTGCAATTTCGCCATGCAAAAAACCGTAGCATTGCTACGGTTTTTGTGGTTGCCGAAGAAGGATTCGAACCCTCACAAACAGAGTCAGAGTCTGTCGTGCTACCCTTACACAATTCGGCAATATTATCTCTCAACGATGATTATTATACTACAACGGAAAATGTTTGTCAAGTATTTTCTTCGGAAAATTTTGATAATTTGACAGAACCCGCGGGCAAAGCCGTTAAGACCTTGCCCGCATAAATACATTTAAAACCTGAAATCGCGTTTGCCGTTTTCAATATCAATAAGATTGCGCTTTGCGATTTCCTTAACCTTAGGATTTGTGACCTTCTCAATTTCGGATTTGATGAGCCTTTCACCGATTTCACGGGTTTCGGGCGAAGCATAGTCCACGAGATATTCCTTCAGTGTCATTAGAGCGTTCGGATGACAGCAATTGAGAATTTGTCCGTTCTTGCACAACGACATAAAACGATCGCCCGTGCGTCCTTCGCGGTAGCAGGCAGTGCAGAACGAGGGAATATGGTTGCGCTCCATAAGCCAACGCACAACCTGATCGAGAGTGCGTGTATCGCTGACGTCAAACTGCTCGGTTACGTCGTCGTCCAAAAGAGTATCCTCGGCATAGCCGCCTACGCTCGTTTTGCTGCCGCCGCTTATCTGACTTATGCCAAGCTCCAGCACGCGCTCGCGGCATTTCTGACTTTCGCGCGTGGAAACAATCATTCCGGTGTACGGGACGGCAACCCTTATGCAAGCGACAATTTTTGCAAAGGTATCGTCGTCAATGCCGTTGTCGAAAGCATCGGGATCAATATCGTCGGCGCGGCGCAGACGCGGAACGCTTATTGTGTGCGGCCCGACGCCGAATACGGCTTCAAGATGCTCGGCGTGCATGAGCAGACCGGCAAATTCATAGCGGTACAGCTCCAGCCCGAACAGCACTCCGCAGCCGACATCGTCGATTCCGCCTTCCATCGCGCGATCCATGGCTTCCGTATGGTAACAATAGTTGTGCTTTGGGCCGGTAGGATGCAGCTTCTCATAGCTTTCCTTATTATAGGTTTCCTGAAAAAGAATGTATGTGCCTATGCCCGCTTCCTTGAGCTTACGGTAATTTTCCACCGTTGTGGCGGCAATATTCACATTTACACGGCGAATAGCGCCGTTTTTGTGCTTTATTGAATAAATGGTCTTAATGCTTTCAAGGACATATTCAATCGGATTGTTTACCGGATCCTCGCCGGTTTCGAGCGCAAGCCGCTTGTGTCCCATATCCTGAAGGGCGATAACCTCGTTGCGGATTTCGTCCTGAGTAAGCTTCTTGCGGGCAATGTGTTTGTTTTTCATATGGTACGGGCAATAGGTGCAGCCGTTTACACAGTAATTGGAAAGATACAGCGGCGCGAACATAACAATTCTGTTGCCGTAAAAATCCTGCTTTATCTGCTTCGCAAGAGCATAGATTTCTTGGTTTTTATCCTCCAGCTCGCAGGCCAGAAGCACGGAAGCTTCCCTGTGGGAAAGCCCTTTTTTCAGCTTTGCCTTGTCGATTATTGCGCCGATAAGCTCGGCGTTGGTTTTATTTTCATCGGCATAGGCGAGAGTTTCGAGAATTTCCTCATGATTGATAAATTCTTCGGCGTTCTTTGACTTTGGATTGTACATTATTATCTTCCTTTCTTATGGCTCAGGACAAACCTTAACCGTTAGATATTTTAATTATATCACAAAAAGCATAATAAGTCCAGACTAATCAAACATATTTTGCAAAATTTTTGATAAAAACGTATCAAACAAAAAATTTCAATTTTTTTCAAAAAAAGTATTGACATAAAGAAAATCATGTAGTATTATTGTATTAAGCGCTTAATATAATAATACGGAGGTGATATAACATGGCTTCAATAAAATGGAGCTTTGACAACGAACGACCGATATATACTCAGATAATCGAACAGCTTCGTCAGGCAATCGCGTCCGGTGAGCTGTGCGTAGGCGAGCGGCTGGCGTCTGTGCGCGACATGGCAAGCGAGGCGGGAGTCAATCCCAACACAATGCAGCGCGCACTGGCGGAGCTTGAACGGCTTGGGCTGATTTACACCGCCAACCGCACCGGAGGCCGCTTTATCACGGAAGACGGCGGCAAAGTAAAGGCAACGCGAATGGAGCTGGCGCGGGAAAATACCGCCGCATTTTTGGAAGCAATGGAAAAAATCGGTTTCAGCAAGGGCGAAATCATCAGATTGCTTGAAAATTTTAATTTGGGAGATGATAATAATGAATGAAAACGAAACGGTAATGGAGTGCAAAAATCTCTCCAAGACCTTCGGGGGCACGGCTGCGCTGAAGGGAGTTAACCTTAAGATAAGCCGCGGGCGCATTGTCGGGCTGCTGGGCCCTAACGGAAGCGGCAAAACCACACTTATAAAAATCGCCAACGGGCTGCTTGTTCCGACGTCGGGCGAAATCATTATCGAGGGCGGAAAAGTGGGGGAGAGAAGCAAGAGGCTTGTGTCGTATCTGCCGGACTGCATGAGCTTGCCGAATTGGATGAAGGTGAGCGAACTTATGGATTTTTACGCGGGCTTTTATAATGATTTTAACCGTGAGAAAGCCGAAACCATGCTTTTAAATCTCGGTCTGGACGGCAATAAGCGCTTTAAGGAACTGTCCAAGGGCAATAAGGAGAAGGTGCAGCTTATTCTTACAATGAGCCGCGAAGCGAAGCTCTACCTTTTGGACGAGCCGCTCGGCGGAGTTGACCCCGCAACGCGCGATTATATACTGAACACCATAATTTCCAACTATTCCGAGGATGCGTCGGTCGTAATCTCTACTCATCTTATTGCCGATGTGGAAAAAATTCTGGACGAGATTTTTTTCATAAAGGACGGACAAATCATTCTCAGCGACATGGTTGACAATATTCGCAGCGTGCGCGGAATGAGCGTTGACGCGCTGTTCAGGGAGGAATTCAAATGTTAAGAAAGCTTGTTAAATATGAAATTAAGGCAACGGGGCGGATGCTGCTGCCGATGTTTGCCGCTTCTATCGTATTCAGTATAGTGTTTGCCGTCATGCCGACAACGTATAATTTGAGCAACGGACTTTTAGGCGTGTCAAGCTTAGTTAGCGCTTTACTGTTTTACATATTCTTTTTAACCTCCGCGGGATTTAGCTTTTTCAGCTCCGCTCTGCGCTTTAGGAGCAATATCCTCGGAAAAGAAGGCTATCTTATGAATACGTTGCCGATAAGCCCGATGAAAAATATATCGGCAAAGCTGATTTCCGCTACGCTGTATCAACTCGTCGGAATTTTGGTAGCTGTTATAAGCGTAGGAATTGTGGGAGGAAATTTCGGTCATATTTTCGAGAAGCTTAAGAGCTTTCTTTCGTCAGCTTCCGAACTGAGTCCGGGCGAATGGTATGAGCTGATTCTCAGTTATTTGTTCATGTTTCTCGCGATAATACTCTTTAACGTAGCGGTTTATGCCGCGTTAAGCGTCGGACATTCCTTTCGGAAGGCTAAGCTTGTAATATCAATCGGCGTATTTATTTTGCTTGTTGTTGCCGGAATTTACGCTTACTGCATGGTTGAGACGCTGCTCATTTCCGCGGGAATATATTTTGACACGCTGACGGTAATCTTTGAGGTTCTGTATATCGCCATCGGACTTTTTATCACGAATTATTTTCTTAAAAATAAACTGAACCTTGAATAAAAGCATCATAGGGAAGCGCCGATCCGGCTGATATTTCGGATTAATCGGCGCTTCCTTTGATTCTGTCAAAATTATTTGTTGACAACGTTTTCCGTCTTATGCTATAATTCTCTCGGAAATTGCTTTCGAGGAGGATTTTTATGTCAGTATTCCATAACGGGAAGCCGCTTTACGACACCGACGGAAATATTGTCCGCTGCCATGGAGCGGGTTTTTTGGAGCACGGAGGATTTTATTATATGTTCGGCGAGGATCGTCGGGGCGATAACCGCGTTTCCTGCTACAGAAGCAGAGATATGGTTAATTGGGAATTCAGAAACATTGTGCTTTCGCTTGATAGCCCGACAGCGAGTCATTATGTACGGACGGATCATCAGCTTTCGCCCCGAACAGCGGGGCCCAACAGCATACCGTCAACGGGACCGCGCGGAGCAAACATCGAACGTCCGAAGGTTATTTACTGCAAAGAGACGGGAAAATTTGTAATGTGGATGCACTTTGAAAACGGCATGGATTACAACGCCGCCCGCTGCGCCGTTGCCGTATGCGATATAATAGACGGTGACTATACTTATCTCGGCAGCTTCCGTCCCGCAGGAAATATGTCGCGTGACTGCACGCTTTTTAAGGACGACGACGAAACGGCATACTTTATATCTTCCGCGCGGGATAACGCCGACATCGCGATTTACCGTCTCAGCGGCGACTATCTCAGCATTGACGAGCAAATTAAAACTCTATGGCCGGGTCAGTACCGCGAAGCGCCTGTCATGTTCAAGCGTAAAGGCAGATATTTTCTGCTTACCAGCCAATGTACGGGCTGGTATCCCAATCAAAGCGGCTATGCCTGCGCCGAATCAATTGACGGGCGTTGGAGCTTAATAAAGCCCTTTGGAAATGAAACCACCTTTAACACTC
Organism: uncultured Oscillospiraceae bacterium; assembly: GCA_964537995.1. Classification (GTDB taxonomy): domain Bacteria; phylum Bacillota; class Clostridia; order UMGS1883; family UMGS1883; genus JAFLUQ01. The sequence continues at coordinate 870 of CAZICW010000060.1, read as the reverse complement.
AGCCCACCGCTGTGATGAAAATAGGCGAGACTTATCTTTACATAGGCGATCGCTGGGATCCGTCAAATTACGAAAATTCCAAAATAATATGCCTTCCCCTTAATTTCCCTTCCGACAGCGCCTGCGCGGCAAACTGGGCGGAAAAAGTGGAAATTGAACCCGACGGCTCGATTTCCGTCTCCGCAGAAGAAAATATCGACGAATTCCGCATAATGCTTTGGAACTGTAAGGACTATGTTGCCGGCGACGGATACAATATTTTCTCGAAGCGCCTCAGCTACGAGGATAGGGAACTGCTCTGGACCCGCGAGGAAACCGACGGAGGCTTTCTTTTGCGCCACTGCGAGAGCGGACGCTATGTCAGCGGCGACGGCATACTTCTTGATTATGAGGAAAATCAGCCCCGCCTTGTATGGAATACCGTCGAAGCCGAACACGGCAGTTTTTTGCTGAACAGCTACAGCGGAAAAACCTTGCTTGTCTTGGGCAGACGGATTATTCTTGCCGACAAAAACGATAAGCATTTCGGCGGCTATGTATTTGTAAAGAATTACTGATTAAATATGAGAACAAAAAACGGAGACTTAGTCTCCCTTTGCAAAAGAGAGTAATATTTAATCTTTACCGCAGCGCGGTCGGACTGATAGAGAAAATGGGGTGGATGAGGAATGAGACTGATTTTTCGGAGTATGCGTAAATATGCCGCGGCCGTGTGCTTCGCGGTTACGCTGAAGCTTCTAAGCACTCTGGCGGAGCTTGCGCTGCCTTATATTTTGGAAAAAATAATTGACGATATTGTTCCGTCGGAGGATCTGCGCAGGGTGCTGCTTTGGGGCGGGCTGATGTTTGCGTGCGCGCTATTGTGCTGGC
>CAZICW010000059.1:0-6979 GCA_964537995.1 uncultured Oscillospiraceae bacterium | reverse complement strand
CATCAATCAGGTTAAGAACATACGGGCCGAGGACAATGCCGACCGCAAGCATTCCCAGCAGAGCCGGAACTTTGATTTTTTTGCATACCGCGCTCAGTAAAAGAGCCGACAAAAAAATCAGTGACAAACTAAACAGCATATTATGCCCCTCCCCTCTCAGAGAAATTATATCACGGCAAATATCCGAATGTCAACACATAAAAAGCAAAAACCCCGCAAACCGTATGGCTGCGAGGTTTTTATGTGGTGCGCCATCAGGGACTCGAACCCTGGACACCCTGATTAAGAGTCAGGTGCTCTACCAGCTGAGCTAATGGCGCGAAGCCTGTCCGACAAGGTCTGCCGAACATTTGCTATTATAACACGCCCGACCAGTGTTGTCAAGCCTTTTTTTGAAAAAAGTCAAAATTTTTCCGACCTGCCGCGGCCGCGCGTTTTTACCTTCGGGCGGAAACGGCCGCGGGCGGAGAAGCATGGCTGCCGACGAGCTTTTCCATCCATATCATGTCCCACCAGCGGCCGAGCTTATAGCCGCACAGGTGGAAATGCGCCGCCGTTTTATAGCCGAGAGCCTCATGGAAAGCTATGCTCGCGGGATTGGGGAAAGCAATGCAGGCGTTGAGGTTTTGGATTCCCTGCCGTATAAGAAGCTCCTCCAGCCGTAAATACAGCGCCTTGCCTATTCCGCCGCGCTCCGCGCCCCTTCGGACATACACCGAGGTTTCCGCCGACCACGCATAGGCGGCTCGCTCATGAAAATGAGAAGCGTACGCGTAACCCGAAATCCGCCCGTCCTCCTCGGCGGCGAGGAACGGAAATTCCGCCGTCACGGCGGCAATTCTCGCCGCAAATTCCTCCGCCGACGGAGCTTCATATTCAAATGTCACGGCCGTTTCGCGCACATACGGGGCATAAATTTCCGCAAGCTGCGCCGCGTCCTTCTCCGTTGCCTGACGTATAATCACCTCAATCACTCCAAATCCAAGCTGTATTTTCCGTTGACCTCCGCCGCGCCGTCGGTCGGCTTCAAAGAGAACGCTATGCCTCTCGCCTTGAAATATTCCGCGTTGCAGCGTCCGTTGCCGACAATTTTGCTGAAATATTTTTTCTGCGCCCGCACGTCCAGCCGCCCGTTTTCAACCATATTCTCAAGCATGGAACGGATGCGGCGACCGACGACAAGCTCGCCCATGGCGGGATGATAGGGTCCGGCAAGGCAGTTCTCCTTCAGCTCGGCGCTGTCGCTCAGTCCGATACGAAGCACCTTTATACCCCTGCCTTTGAAAAACGCGTAAAGCTCCGCTCCGAGAGAAACCGCTTCCTCGACGCTCTGAGGCCTATATTCTCCACGCTCCAGCATATCGGCAAGCGCGGTGTTTTTCATTACAAGAGTGGGATAAATCCTAACCTCCCGCGCTCCGAGGGCGGCGAAGCTTTCCGCGGTGTATTTTGCCCGCTCCGGTGTGTCGAGCGGCAGTCCCGTCATCATTTGCAGCCCCAAAACAAAACCCCGCTTCAAAATCAGCTCCGACGCGCGGCGCACATCATCGGCGCTGTGACCGCGCCCCGCCCGAAGCAAAACCTCGTCGTTCATTGACTGAGCGCCGAGTTCAATATTCGTCACGCCGTATTCTTCAAGCAAGCCGAGCCTTTTCTCATCAATATAATCCGGTCTTGTCGAGAGCCTTATTCCATCGACAAGTCCCTTGTCGAGATATTCCCGCGCAAGCGAAAGATAGCCCCTCTGAACGTCAATATCAATACCCGTAAAGCTGCCGCCGAAAAAGGCTATGGTTTTTTCGCCTTCTCCGCCGCCGGAAAGATATGCCTCTACGGTTTCGCGCGCTTCGGCAAGAGAGGGAGCTGACGCCGTTCCCGTTATCGAGCGCTGATTGCAGAAGGCGCAGTTGTTGGGACAGCCGACATGAGGGACGAAAATCGGAATGTTCGACGCCATATTCCTCATTCCTCGCTTTCGATTCCCAACTGCTTAAACAGCTCGGTTGTCAGCGTATGGGCGGCGGCGGTCTTGCCTTCGGCGCGCAGCTTCTCTTCAACGCGGTCGAGCTTTTCCAGCGCCTCCCGCGCCGCCATCTGCTGCGCGTGCTTTTTGCTGTTGGAAACGCCCGTACCGATGCATACGCCGTTTATAACCGCGGAAATCGTAAATTCACAGTTGTGTATCGGTCCGACCATGGAAACAACCTCATACGAAACATTGCCGTATTTGCTCTGAATTTTCTCCTGAAGGCGGCTTTTGTAGTCCGTATCCACAAACTCCCCGTTCTTTATGACGTTTTGTATTCTGTCGCCGTATACGCCGATTACATATTTTCGGGTTTCCTCCATGCCCGCGTCAAGATACAGCGCCGCAACATGAGCCTCAAACATATCGGCGAGAATGGATTTGCGGTTGCGTTCGCCGTTACTTTCCGCACTGGTTCCGAGCCGCGCGTATCTGTTGATGTGCAGCTCACGCGAAAGCTCCGCAAGCGCGTCCTCGCAGACGAGAGCCGCTCTTATCCGCGTTGACATTCCCTCGGGGAACTTTTCGTCGAGATACAATTCTTGGGCGATGATAAAGCCAAGTATAGCATCGCCCAAAAATTCGAGCCTTTCATAGCTTTCCACACCGTACTGGTGAGCGTAGGATTTATGTGTCACGGCCGTACGCAGAAGCTCCGGATTTTTAAAGGTATGGTTCATTCTTTGCTCCAGCTCGTCGAGCGTATGTTTTTTCAAAGCGAATTCCTCCCTGCTTTTCAATACAGAAAGCTCCCGAACGGCATTTTCATACCGTTCGGGTGCACTGCTTCTTATTAAATAAGAACCTTTACACTGTATAATTACAATGTAATAATATAGATGAAGCGAACCTGTCCGTTGCTTATCGAGGTTGTCGTACCTGTTGTATAGGTTACAACAACCGACGCGGCGTCGCCGACATTTGTATACGACGAAAGCACGTCAAATTCCGTCGAGCTGGTGGTTCCGAGATATTCCGGACCGTCCTTCGAACCGTTGTATACGAAGAGCTTTGTCGCGGTGCTGTAATAGTGGGAAACGGCGCCGGTTACGTTGTCGGAAATTTCAAGGTCGTCTCCCGGGAGAGTCGGTGTTACCGTAATGGCCTTATCGTCCGGAATGTGGCTGTATACCAAGCCGTACGCCAAGCGGAACGGAGCCGTGGGAACGTCGCCGCTGTCGGGGTCGCCGTCCGTAGTCTGAGAATATGCCGTTATTCTCTTTTCAACGGCTTCCTCAATCGAGCTTACGGGCTCCGCCTGAGCGGGATCGGAGGCGTCAAGCCAAATCTGCAAATCGTTGATTTCTCCGTCCGAGTCAAGCAGGAAGCGCACTATGTCGCCCTTGCCTATGCTCTCGACAAGCGAGCTGGAAACCGAGCCGGAAATATTGTATGTGCAGTTTGAGCCGGTTGTGGTTGTGGAAACCGTACTCGTCTGGCAATAGAAGCCCGTGAGAGTATAAACGTCGTTCTTAATGTCTATGCCGACATTCGTCACAATCATAAACGGCGTCTTATAGTTATAGGTCAGGGAATCGTTGGTCTTATAGACAAGAACCAGCTTCGCTCTCGGTCTGGACGAGGAGGAGCTTTCAAGATTGAGCGCCTCAACGTAGTACGACCTGCCCACCGTAAAGTTGCTCGCGGGACTGGACATAACCTCATAGCCGCTGTAGTTGGCTCTGTCGTCGGGAACGTAAATCACCTTTGTATAGGAATCGGAAACGGTGAAATCGTTAAAGGTGCCGTTGCTGCCCGAAGGCGAGCGTGTGCCGGAGTAAACCGAGCCTATTGTCAGATCCTCGTCGTCAATATCGGATTCGGCAACCGTGTCGATTGCGGTTATATATCCGTTCGTATTGAGCTTATAGCGTATGGGCTGCTGGTATGCCTGATTCGTGACGGCTTCGCCCTCCGCCGCAATGTAAGCCGCGTTCGCCAGCTCGGCCGATTCCAAAAGCATTTCGGGAATCGACGTATTTGTTTTGGCGTAGCTCGTGCCGTCGATTACAACCTTGTTATAGCCTTCATGCACCACATCGGAGCCGTTTTCGTCGATAATGTAGAACTCCAGCGATTTTTCGTTCTTATCCTGGCCGACGTCAAGCAGATAGCCGTATTTATAGGAGGTCGTGGTTGACGTTGTGTTCATTGCCACGGCGGCGATCTGACCGACAAAGTCAAAGTATACGCTTACGCCGGTGTCGCCGGTTTTGAGTTCATACTTTGTATCGGTTCCCGCCTCTTCATTATAGTTGAGATAATCGTAGTTGTACTGATAGTACTTTCCGCCGATTTCAACAACCTTTTCGGAGTCATACTCGCCAAGTCCCGTAACCGTCGCGCTTGTCTTGCTGCTTCTGGAAACCTCGATGATGCGCACATCCGTTCCCGCAACGTCTTCGGGCGACTGCATGATGTTCAGCACATCATAAGCGGCAAGGTCGCTCGAGGATTCGATTTCGGTCGAACCCCTGCGGAACATGAAGTATTCTCCGCTTTCGGCTTCGGGGAATTCGAGAACTCTTTCCGAGCCGGATTTATAGAGAATCGTCAGCTTCGAGGAAGAGCTGCCGGAGCTTGTCGTTGAGGTGATCGATTTTATAACGTATGTCTTATAGTTGCAGATTTTGGCGGTTTTATATTTCCCCGAGGTTATAAGCTCAATCGTACCGTTGGTAAAATAGTACGGGCTTTCCTCGTCGGCAAGGTCGGCGGGATTGAAGTCCTCGATATACTTTCCGTTAAAGATAACATTGTATCCGGAAAGCGACACCGACGAGGACTTATATGTGTCGGGATTGGAGCTGTAATAGATTTTGCCGTCCTCTCCGATTTCAAGAAGGAATTTGCCGTCCTCGCGCACGCCGGTGCTGATAAGCGTGGTGCTTACATAATTCGTTGAAATCGCGGTTATAAGGTCTTCCTTTTTATTGTAGGTAATCTTGATTTTCTGTCCGAGTATTTCGTTGAGGTCAAGCTTATTGAGAACCGTGGAATCAACCTCGTAAATATCGTCGCCGATCATGATTTCGTATTTTCCGAGGTCATTGGTCTGCGAGTCAAGGGACGTAATGTATGTCGCGGTGACAACGCCGGACGAGGTTTCGAGATTGGAGTTGAGCGTGCTTCCGCTTCCGCCGCCGCCTCCGCCGCCGCCGTTGTTCTTGCTGCCGCTTGTCGTATATGTGACCGTACCCGTCGCGCTCACGGTTTTTTCAAGAGTGGGAATGGAAAGCGAGTTATACGCCAGTATCGCAACCTGCCCTCTGTTAATCGCCTGAGTGTATGAAAGATCCATCGTCATGTTTTGGAGCAAGCCCGTCTGGTTTGCGTAAAAGATATAGCCCGACGACCACGACTGCGTGCTGTCCTCTTTCTGAAGATCCTCGGTCTTTGCCTCCGAAATGTCGCCGTATTTGAGAAGGCACATCAGCATTTTGATTGCCTGCTCGTATGTCACCGGATCGGCGGGACGGAAGGTTCCGTCGTCGAAGCCGGTTATGATGCCTTGTCCGGACGCCATATGCACATAGGGACGCGCCCATTTGTACGAATCGTCGCCGTCAAGGTCGCTGAAGCCGGTTACCGCGTCCGTTCCGACAGAGTCGGCAAGACCGCTCAGGCGGGTGCATATAATCGCGAATTCGGCGCGGGTAATGCTGCCCTCCGGCATAAAGGTTCCGTCCTCATAGCCGGCGACGATTCCCCGCATTGCCAAATCCGTTACGGCTTTCCCCACCATGGTGGATTTGTCAATGTCCGAAAATTCCGTCACAAGCTCGGCCGACTCTTCTTCGTCGTCTGCTTCCTCGCTGTCCGCGGCAAAGGCCGCGAAGCACGAAAACATCATTGCCAGAGCGAGAATCAGTGACAGAATTGGTTTGAGTTTTCTCATTGTCGTATCTCTCCTTAAAAATTTTTGAATTTGTAACGCAGACTTATACACCTTTATTTTAGACCGCGTACGGTTTAATGTCAAGCTCTTTTTATATTTGTCATATTTTTTTAATATTGTCGGAATTGTCGGTCTCCCCGCTTTGCCGGCCGCGGCGGACAAAGCCCGCAATGATTCCCGCGGCTCCGCATACAACCGAAACGGCGGCGACAATCTGCGACGCCCTAAGTCCGAACGAGGTGTACAGGCTGTCGGTGCGCAGCCCCTCTATAAAGAAGCGCCCCGTGCCGTACCATATCAAATAAGTAAAAAACGACCGCCCCGCCGCCTTGCTTTTGCATACGACGACAAGCAGCACAATAAGCCCCATAAGGCTCCAGAGACTTTCATAAAGAAACGTCGGATGCACAGGCTCCGAGCCGTTTATGCACATTCCCCACGGAAGTGATGTCTCTCCGCCGTGAGCCTCGCCGTTCACGAAATTTCCCCACCGTCCGACACACTGCCCGACCGTCAGTCCCAAAACGGCAACGTCGGCAAATTCAAGGAAGCTCAGTCCGCGCACGCGGCAAAAAACGACCGCCGTAATCACTCCGGCAATAATTCCTCCGTATACGGCAAGTCCGCCCTCCCAAATTTTGAAAATATCAACGGGATTACCTTTATACGATTCCCACGAAAAAATAACGTAATACGCGCGCGCGCCTATTATGCCGAGCGGCAGCGCCCAAATCAGGAAATCCAACAATTCCTCGGGATTTCTGCCCCGCCTTTTATATACCGCGCTGCAAAGCAGCAGCGCCAGCAGCACTCCGACCGCGATTATTATTCCGTACCAATGAATCCCTCCGCCGTTTTTATAGTGCAGGGCTATAGGGTCGATTTCAAAGCTCAGCCCCAGCTTCGGAAACGATATATTGTTCACCGCCAATCCCTCCTTCCGGCAAATTCGGCATATACAGACAAAGGATAAGACCCTTAAGCCCTATCCTTTGCTGACTTGGAGCGGAAGACGAGATTCGAACTCGCGACTTTCACCTTGGCAAGGTGACACT
>CAZICW010000058.1:0-7623 GCA_964537995.1 uncultured Oscillospiraceae bacterium | reverse complement strand
AGAGCCACAATCTGGCGCGCTAACCAACTGCGCTATACCCACCATATGGCGTGCCTACGGGGATTCGAACCCAGGACCTACTGCTTAGAAGGCAGTTGCTCTATCCTACTGAGCTATAGGCACATAAAAATTCTGCACAAAGCGGCAGCGCAAACTATAAAGCAAAACGCTTCTGCCGTTTTGTGCGCATAAAAAGAATAAGATAAGCCAAATGGCTTTGGAGCGGGTGATGGGAATCGAACCCACCTAACCAGCTTGGAAGGCTGGCATTCTACCAATGAACTACACCCGCAAGACACAAGCTATTATAACAGAACTTTCTCCCTTTGTCAATAGCTTTTTAGAAAATTTTTCGCGCGGAATTTGAAAAATTTCGGATAATAAGAACCGCGGCAGCGCCGTATAGACACGGCGCTGCTTTCGTATTCCGCATTTTCGGAGGTATCTATTCTCCGAGCAAATCGTATGTCGTAACATACATGACTTTGTAGTCGTCGTCGAGAGAGCCTTCCTCAAGCGAGCCCAATTCCCCGCAGTAAATCAGCGTATAGCCGCCGATGTTGAAATAAAGTCTCGGCTCGGCCCCGTCGATATATATTTTCCAGTCGGATTCGTATGTCGGAAGATGCTCGTCCGTACCGTCAAAGCCGAGGGGTGTAACGGGTTTATCGGGATTGCGCGTGAAATAAGTCGCGCGGTTTTCGTAATCGACAACCATATCGTAACCGTAATTTTCCAAATCCTCAGCGCAAATCCAGTACGGATGCGGATATCCGGATACGACTTGAAAATCTCCTGTCTCGGTTTTGTACGCGCTGCCTACATACATGAAAAGCTCGTAGCTGCGCATCATTGTGCCGTTTAAAATTACATGACCGCCATCATAGTAGGCATAGCACATAAAGTTTTCATTATCGGGGTACGGATTTGGGGTTTCAAGGAAAGAGCCGTCGGAGCGTTCCAGCAAGCCATACATATTTTTTGAAAAAACCTCGACAAGAGTTGCGTCCGTAACGGTTTGCGAAGAAAGGTCTATATTCAGAAGATACTCGTCATGCGCGCTTGATTCGGGATCGCCGGCTACGGAGGCAAGCCATTCGCGCATATAGGACACCTTTATTGCAAGTTTGCTGCCGTCAAGCGTCATTTCGGGTTCAACGTTGTAGCTTATAACCGTATTCCCGTCAGGATAAACCTCCGGCAGCGATACGTCCGGATTTCTTCCGAGCGCATTGGGGTCGATTTCCGTAAAATCGCTGCCGTTTAACGAATAATAAAGCTTTTTGCTCGAAAAGAAGTGCTGAATATCATACACCATTTTCACGCAGCAATCGACGGAACTGACATAATAGCTTTTTTCGAAATAGTATCTCGTCTCATGCCGATATGTCTGAAAGCGGCTGTCGGAGCAAAGCCGAAGCTCCGAGCCGTCGTCAAGCGCCGCTATGCCGAGAGACTGCATATTCGACCATGTCAGCGGAAGATACAGCACATCCGAGCGAAGAAGAAACGGATAATCGGAGGGTTCTCCGTTGACGCTGACGTTCTGCGCGAAAGCAATTTCCCCCGATTCGCGGCTCGGGTCTTCCGCTTTGGCAGCGACAAGGCGGTACTCGTCCGTGAGGGCGTTTTTTACGTCTGTCGCGGCGCCGGTTTCTTCAACCTCCAGCCCAAGCAGGCTTTGATGAGCCTCGTCAAGGGGAATGTAGATTATATCTTTATAAAGCAGGTTCGGAAGAGCGGTCGTCTCCACAGTATTTATAACAACAGGACGAGTGTATACGGAGCAGCCCTCCGGCGCGGCGGCAAGCGCTGTCTGCGCCGCGGTAAAAAGCAAGGCGGCAAGCGCGGCCGTTAAAATAATTTTTTTCATGAAACTGTCTCCTTTCTTTGTAACGCAGACTTATACGTCTTTATTTTAGGTTAAAGTAATTTTTTCATAAAACCGTCTCCTTCCATTTCGTTTCAAGCAAGCCTGACGGAGCGCCGCTCCGATTTAAAACAGCTCCGCTATGAAAACCGCCGCCGAAGCTCCGAGAGCTACGGTGAGCAGGCTTTTTTCTTTAAAGGCGAGGATACCCGCCGCGGCAAAGCCTATCGCCGCCGAGACGACGGAGTCTGTGGAATAAAGAATTGCCGGAACCGTCATTGCCGTAAGCACCGCGTAGGGCATATAGGTCAGGAACGAATGGAGAAAGCGGTTGGTTATCTTTTTTCTCATCAGCGTCAGCGGAAGCATACGGATAAGGTATGTTACCGCAGCCGTTATAAAGATTGACGTAAGAATATACGGTGTCAATTTATTGCCTCCTCTGCGGGGAATATGAGCGCGGCGACCGCCGAAGCGACGAAGGCGCAGATTATTATTGCCCATCCGGACGGAATGACCGACAGCGCGGGAATATATTTTATACAGCATGAAATCGCGCCCGCCGTCACTGCCGCAAAAAGGCAGGGCTTGCTGTGCTTGCATACGGGAACGACAATTGCCGTCAGCATACCGTATATTGCGATTCCGAGCGCGCTTCGCACGCTTGAGGGGAGAAGGAAGCCCGCCGCGCCGCCGAGGAAGGTTCCCGCCGCCCAGCATATGTAAGGGAGAAATATCAGTCCGAACATATATGCCGCGTTGGGCGCCTTTTCCCGACGGTAAGCCACGGCGAAAATTTCGTCGGTTATACCGAACGAAACCATGAGCCGCTGTGCGGTTGTCATTTCCTCGTCAACTTTCTGCGAAAGCATAAGGCTCATGAGCATATATCTAAGGTTTATGACGAAGGTTGTCATTATCATTTCAAGATATGTTGCCGAGGCGAGAATAAGCTGCGTCCCCGCGATCTGTCCCGCGCTTGTAAGATTTGTCATTGAAATAAGCACAGCCGCCGAAAGGCTGAGTCCGCTGCCCTGCGCCATGATTCCGTAGGCAAAGGAAACGGAAAGATAGCCGAGGGCTATCGGGATTCCGTCTTTAACCCCTTGTGAAAAATCGGTTTTGTTCATATTGTCAACCCATGCGCCTTTGCATGGGCTTTCTTCCCTTCAGGTCAATTGGGAAAGCGCCGAATAATTTACGGCTGCGGCTCGCCAAGCCGCGGGTTGAAATTAATCAGAGCTTTCAGTGTCTATATATTATCACATATTTTTCTTTTGCGCAATAGGGAAAATAATTTTTTCTTTTGCTTCGGGCATAATTTTTCGGACTTTTCCCCGAAAGCAGCCGATTCGGCGCTCCGGTTTATTCCTAAAACGCGCCTAAGAGCGGAGGCGGAACGCTTAAAGCAATGGCTAAAATGCCCAAAAAAAGTCGATGAAAAGTCGCGATTTTTCTAATTTTGCGTCCTTGAAAAATTCAACCGTTTATGCTATAATATTCCGGTCGAACAGCCGCAGCGCGTAGAATTACGACGGGATTCTACGCGCTGTTTTTTTGCGCTTTTGACGTAGTTTTCAGGCAGCTTTTCTCGGATAAAGACTCCGAAAATTATTTTAGGAGGCCGATTTATATGGAAAATGTAAATCAAAGTAACTACCTTGGGGAAGAGAAGCTTTCCAAACTGCTTGCGAAATTTGCGATTCCCTGTATTTTGTCGCTGATTATCTCGTGCCTGTATAACATTGTTGACCAGATTTTCGTCGGCAATATGGTCGGAACGGCAGGTAATGCCGCAACAGGCATCATCTTCCCGATTACCGTTATCGGTTGGGGCGCTTCGCTGTTTTTTGGCGACGGCGCGGCAGCCTATCTCAGTATGGCGCTCGGCAAAGGCGAAACCAAGAAAATTCCCGCCGGCGTCGGCAATGCCGTCCTGATGGCTTTTGTATCCGGTATCATTATTATTGCCGTTGCCTATATCGGCGGCGACGGGCTTTTGGTTCTTCTCGGCGCGAAGGACGCCGAAACCTTACAGCTTGCTTCCGCATACGGTAAAATCATCTACATTATGATGCCTTTTGCCCTTGTACAGAACTGTCTCGCGTCCGTTATCCGTGCGGACGGCAGCCCTAAAGTCGCGATGGCGGCTATGTTTACGGGCGCAATCATCAATATCGTGGGCGATCCGATTTTCATCTCCTTTATAGGAATTGAAGGCGCCGCGGCAGCGACCATCCTCGGTCAGTTTGTCAGCTTTTTGATGTGCGCTTCGTATCTTTTCCGCTCCAAAAATTTTAAGGTTAATATCAAGAGCTTCATTCCGCAAGGCAAACTTCTGTGCAATATAATGGCGCTCGGCGCTTCCAGCTTCCTGACACAGCTTTCCATTGTTGTTATTACCGTCATCAATAACATTCTGTTGGTCGAATACGGCGCTTTATCACCTTACGGCGTGGTCATTCCTCTTTCTGCCTTTGTTGTTATCATGAAGCTGTTCCAGATAATTTTGAATATCGCAATCGGTATTGCCGCCGGCGCTCAGCCCATTGCCGGATATAACTTCGGCGCGAAGCGGTATTCAAGAGTGCGGGATATTTTGAAGCTCATACTTAAATATACCGCTGTTGTGTGCGTTGCCGCTACGGTTTTGATTGAGGCTTTTCCGAGTCTCTTTATCAAAATGTTCGGATCCGACGGTGATTTGTATATGGAGTTTGCGACAGGCTGTTTGAGAATTTATCTTTCTCTGATTTTATTTACCTGTCTGCAAAAGGTGTGCGCCATATTCCTCCAGTCCATCGGCAAAACTCACTTGGCCGCTCCTCTTTCGCTGCTTCGTGATGTGCTGCTGATAGCTTCTTCTTTGATTGTTCCCGTTTATTTCGGCGTCAGAGGTATTTTTTGGGCGGCGCCTATTGCGGACGTGATTGCGTTTGTTATTACCCTGTTCATTATGCTCCGTGTTTGGAAATCCCTGAGCATTAAGGACGAAAACATTGATGCGGCTAAAGATACACAGGTAATCAAAAAATCCGTCCCGGGAGTTATTATTACGATTGCGAGGGAACACGGTTCTTCCGGCAAGCAGATTGGCAAGCTCGTCGCCGAAAAGCTCGGCATTCCTTTTTACTACAAGGAGATGACCGCGCTTGCCGCGCAGGAAAGCGGTCTTGACAAGGAATTTATTTCCGATATTAACGCCAATGCTCCCGCGGCTCTTCACAGCCTTTATCTCAGCACGGAGGTTGTTCAGCAGGCGGTTGTTGCGCAAGATAAGGTTATTCGTAAAATTGCCGACAATGGCAGTTGTGTTATCGTAGGTCGGGCCGCCGATTATGTTCTCCGCGATTACGACGATGTTGTTCGTATTTTTGTTTACGCTCCCGAAGATTACAAAATCAAGCGGGTAATGGAGGTTTACGGCGATACCGCGGATGAAGCGAGGAAGAGCATCCGCCGCTCCGACGAGGCAAGGGCTTCCTACTATAAGAGCATTTCCGAGCTTACTTGGGGTGACAGAAGGAATTACGAGCTTATGATTGACAGCTCCGCCGGCTTGGAAGAAAGCGCCGACACTGTCTGCTGCTATATTCGCAGTAAAAGGTCATAAAGTATATTCGCGGCCCGTTTTGCGGCAAACAAAATTTATTCAACAATTTCCTTGCAAACCTCTCACAGGCGTGTTATAATAATTTTATAGAAAATTTTTTCGGAATAACAAAAAAGCCCAAAGGAGGAGTTTCCTTGAAAAAAGCAGTATTCTGCACGGCGCTTTTTCATATGGTCTGCTTTGCGCTGATGGCGACGTCGAATTTGCTGCGCAGCCAGTCGTTGATGAATACGGCGTTTCTGCTTGATATGGTCGGCGCGATGATCTGTCCGATATTGCTTGCGGTTGTGGGAGGAGTTTCGGGAATACGCGATGAGGTGTCCGTGCTTAAATTTTATCCGCCCGCGGCCGCAACCGTGGGAGCGATAGGCTTGGCTCGCGGTCTTATATTTGCGTTCGCCGTTTCGTCGGAAGCAAAGAGCGTAAAGCAAATTGCGTCTGTTTTCGCCGGAGCGATGAAATATCTTCTGATTTCGTTTCTTCTTCTAACAATATGGTTTATAATTTTTGAAATTTCGCGGCACATAATGAATAAAGGAACAAAATACAATAGAGTCAAGAAAAAAACAAATAAAAAATCGTAACAGCGGCAACGGAGGATTTACTTATGGACAAACAAACGGTATTGGTAATCGATTTTGGCGGACAATATAACCAGCTCATAGCCCGCAGGGTTCGTGAGCACAATGTGTACTGTGAGGTTATGGCGTATACGAGGACAATCGAGGAAATTAAGGCAAAAAATCCCGTCGGCATAATTTTTACGGGCGGCCCCAGCAGCGTTTACGGCGAAGCCGCTCCCCGTGTGCCGAAGGAAATATTTTCGCTCGGCGTTCCCATACTCGGAATCTGCTACGGCGCTCAGCTTATGAGCTATATGCTCGGCGGCGAGGTTAAAAGCGCAAAAACGCGGGAATACGGCAAAATAGAGGTTGAGCTTTCCGACAGCCTGCTTTTTGACGGCATTAAGGGCAGAGGCGTATGTTGGATGAGCCACACGGATTACATAAGCCGCGTTCCCGAAGGCTTCAGGGTGACGGCGCGCAGCGCCGCTTGCCCCGTCGCGGCCTATGAAAACGCGGAGAAAAAACTCTATGGCGTACAGTTCCACCCGGAAGTGAATCATACACTTTTCGGCGAAAAAATGCTGCGAAATTTTCTTTATAGCATTTGCGGTTGTAACGGCGATTGGGAAATGAGCGACTACGCACAGCGTTATATTGAAGAAGCAAAGGTAAAATATGCTGGGAAAAAGGTACTTTGCGCTCTCAGCGGCGGCGTTGACAGCTCGGTTGCGGCTGTGCTGCTTTCCCGTGCGGTCGGGAAAAATCTGATATGCATTTTTGTTGACCACGGTCTGCTTCGCAAAAATGAAGGCGATGAGGTTGAGGAGGTTTTTACAAAGCAGTTTGACATAAATCTTATCCGTGTAAACTGCGAGGATAGGTTCCTGAGAAGGCTTAAGGGCGTAACGGAGCCGGAGCAAAAGCGTCGGATAATCGGCGAGGAATTTATCCGCGTGTTTGAGGACGAGGCAAATAAAATAGGAGAGGTGGACTATCTCGTTCAGGGTACGATATATCCTGATGTGGTTGAAAGCGGCAGCGGGAAGAGCGCCACAATAAAAAGCCATCACAATGTCGGCGCATTGCCCGATGTAATAAAATTCAAGGAAATTGTTGAGCCGCTTCGTATGCTGTTTAAGGATGAGGTGCGTAAGCTTGGCACTACGCTCGGCATTCCCGATAATCTTGTGTGGCGTCAGCCTTTCCCCGGCCCGGGACTGGCGGTGCGCGTAATAGGTGAAATAACGAAGGATAAGCTTGATATCCTCCGCAATGCCGATGCAATTTTCCGTGAGGAAATTGCGAACTGCGGCATGGATAAAAGCATAAATCAATATTTCGCCGTAATAACCGATTTGCGCAGCGTCGGAGTTATGGGCGATGAAAGAACCTATGACTATACAATCGCTCTCCGCGCCGTTACCACAACCGATTTTATGACCGCCGACTGGGCAAGAATCCCTTATGATGTCCTCGAAAAAATCAGCACAAGAATCGTTAATGAAGTTGAACACGTTAATAGAATCGTTTATGACGTAACCAGTAAACCTCCCGCAACAATAGAGTGGGAATGA
>CAZICW010000057.1:0-9388 GCA_964537995.1 uncultured Oscillospiraceae bacterium | reverse complement strand
ATTTAAAAATTTATTATTGATGTTTATTTTTAAGTCTTAAAAATTTAATTCTTCTTGCTTTTTGTAAAAAAACACTGGATTTTTTATAAAAAAAAGCGCATAATAATATTACAATAAGTGAATTTGATAAAAGGAGTGTACATATATGCAAATTTCCGTTACAAAAACAACAACGCCCAAGGCAAAGCCAGTCGATGAAACCAAGCTTGGCTTCGGCATAATTTATACCGACCATATGTTCATCGCCGATCACACCGAGGGCATAGGCTGGCACGACGCGAGAATCGTTCCGTATCAAAACCTTTCCTTTGATCCCGCGGCAATGGTCTTCCATTACGCTCTCGAATCCTTTGAGGGGCTTAAGGCATACCGCTGGGCGGACGGCTCAATTCATCTGTTCCGTCCCGAAAAGAATGCGCAGCGCATGATAAACACGAATCATCGTATGTGCCTTCCGTCATTCCCCGCCGAGGATTTTGTTCAGGCGGTTAAAGCTCTTGTCAGCATAGACGCGGATTGGGTTCCTCATACGGAAGGAACGTCGCTCTATATCCGTCCGTTTGTGGTTGCCACAGAGCCGCATCTCGGCGTCCGTCCGTCGAAAACTCACCAGTTTATAATCATCTGCTCGCCGGTCGGAGCATATTATTCTACGGGAATAAATCCTGTAAAAATCTTCGTCGAAGATGAATATACCCGCGCTTGCCCCGGCGGTACGGGCTTTACAAAGTGCGGCGGCAACTATGCGGCTTCGCTTATTTCTCAGGTAAAGGCGCATGAGCTCGGCTATGAGCAGACGCTTTGGCTTGACGGCGTGGAGCATAAATATGTCGAGGAAGTGGGTTCCATGAACTGCTTCTTCAAAATTGACGGCAAAATATATACGGCTCCCACGGTTGGCACGGTATTGCCCGGCGTAACGAGAATGTCGTGCATTGAGCTGCTTGAAAAGTGGGGATACGAGGTCTCCGAGGATCGGCTTCCCATTGCGGACGTTATGGCTGCGGCAAAGGACGGAAAGCTTGAAGAAGTGTTCGGCACGGGTACGGCGGCGGTAATTTCCCCCGTCGGAGAGCTTCGGTACGAAAACGATGTCGCCTATATAAACAACGGCGAAATCGGTCCGGTTACGCACAGACTCTACGAAACCATAACCGGCATACAGTGGGGCAAGCTTCACGACGATATGGGCTGGACTATGCCGCTCGAATAAAATTAACCGCGGATTAAAGAACCGAACTCGTTTTCGAGCGCGGTTCTTTTTGCTTGTTAAAATTAAACGCCGCTTGGAGGTTTATTCCCCGAAACGATAAATGTCCCCGCCGCTTTAGCGGCGGGGACATCTGTGCATGAATTATTTTTGGCGGTCTAAGGATTAATACATTCCGCCGTTCATGGCGGCACTCTGAGCCGCAGCCGCCTCGGCAGCCTTATCGGGAATGTCGGCGACAATGCTTTCGGTCGTCAGAATCATGCCCGCGGCGCTTGCGGCGTTCTGGAGCGCGCTCCTCGTTACCTTGGCGGGGTCAACAATACCTACCTTGAGCATATCCACAAATTCATCTGTGAGGGCGTTATAGCCTACGCCCGCGGCGCTGCTCTTAATCTTGTCTACAACAACCGCGCCCTCGATTCCGGCATTGGCGCAAATTTGCTTGACAGGCTCCTCTATTGCGCGGAGAACGATTTCCGCGCCGGTCTTTTCATCGCCGGAAAGCGTGCCGACAACGGCTTCAACGCTCTTTGTCGCGGAAATATAGCTTACGCCGCCGCCCGCAACGATGCCTTCCTCAACGGCGGCCTTCGTTGCCGCAAGAGCGTCCTCGATGCGGAGCTTCATTTCCTTCATTTCAATCTCTGTTGCCGCGCCGACCTTGATTACAGCAACGCCGCCCGCAAGCTTGGCAAGACGTTCCTGAAGCTTTTCGCGGTCAAAGTCGCTGGTTGTATTCTCAATTTCACCCCTGATTTGGGCAACACGATCGGCAATGAGCTTTTTATCGCCCGCGCCGTCAACGATGATGGTGTTTTCCTTTTCGATTTTAGCCTGACGGCAACGGCCGAGCTGGTCAATCGTGGTCTCCTTGAGGTCAAAGCCAAGCTCGTCGCTGATAACCTGACCGCCGGTCAGAATGGCTATATCCTGAAGCATTTCCTTGCGTCTGTCGCCGAAGCCGGGAGCTTTTACGGCAACGCAGACAAAGGTGCCGCGAAGCTTATTGACGATAAGCGTTGTGAGAGCCTCGCCCTCAATGTCTTCGGCAATGATAAGAAGCTTCTTGCCCATTTTGACAATCTGTTCAAGCAACGGGAGAATATCCTGAATATTGCTGATTTTCTTGTCTGTTATAAGAATATACGGGTCGTCGAGATCGGCAACCATCTTTTCGGTATCCGTTACCATATAGGGAGAGAGGTAGCCGCGGTCAAACTGCATTCCTTCAACGACCTCACTGTAGGTTTCGGCGGTCTTGCCCTCCTCAACGGTGATAACGCCGTCCTTGCTGACCTTTTCCATAGCGTCGGCGACAAGCTCTCCGATTTTTTCATCGCTTGCGGAAACCGAAGCGACACGCGCAATATCGTCACGGCCTTCAACGGCCTTCGCGTCGTTCATTATGCTTTCAACGGCGGCATCGACAGCCTTGCTTATGCCCTTGCGCAGCACCATGGGATTTGCGCCGGCGGCAATATTTCTGAGTCCTTCGCGGACAAGAGCCTGAGCCAAAAGAGTAGCCGTTGTTGTGCCGTCGCCGGCAACGTCGTTTGTCTTTGTGGCAACTTCCTTAACAAGCTGGGCGCCCATATTCTCGAAAGGATCCTCGAGTTCTATTTCCTTGGCGATTGTAACGCCGTCGTTTGTGATAAGGGGAGAGCCGTACTGCTTGTCAAGGACAACATTTCTGCCTTTGGGGCCGAGAGTTACCTTGACGGTATCCGCAAGCTGGTTTACACCGCTTTCAAGAGCCTTGCGAGCATCCTCGCCGAATTTAATCTGCTTAGCCATAATTTATTTCCTCCATTCAATCAGTCAATTTTTGCAAGAATATCGCTCTGGCGCAGGATTGTGTATTCTACGCCGTCAAGCTTTACTTCCGTGCCGCTGTACTTGCTGACAATAACCTTGTCGCCGACGGAAACTTCCATTTTGATTTCCTTGCCGTCAACAACGCCTCCGGGACCGACCGCAACGATTTCGGCATACTGGGGCTTTTCCTTCGCCGCGGAAGGAAGCACGATGCCGCTCTTTGTGGTTTCCTCGCTTTCCACCATTTTAATAACAACTCTGTCTGCCAATGGTTTGATGTTCATGTATTATTACCTCCTAAATTAAATTACTTTTTGTGTTAGCACTCAACATCATTGAGTGCTAACAATATATTACTTCCTTATCTTTCATATATCAACCCCTATTTTGGCAATGTAATATGGCATTTGCTTTGATTTTCTTCGATTTACTTCAATTTACTTCTGTTTTTTCATTTTTTATAATTTTTATCATTTTATTTTCGGCAAAAAAATATAATAAAAACATAAGGCAAAATTAAAGGAGAAGATGTCTGTGTCAAAAAGAATCGAACTTATGCCAAAGGCGGAAATAGGGAGCGGCTACGCGATTGTCGATGACAGCGGAATCGAAATACGCATAAGCGGCGTTATGGGCGCGTTAAAGGCGTGGCTTATCGGAGATGAAAATCTGGCGATAGGGAATATTGTGGGCGGCAGACTGCGCCGCGAAATCGACACCGCTGGCTGCAGAGGAATTTTGATAACGCAGTCGGGGAAGCAGATGTTTTACGGCGAGTTGGAAGCGGAAGACCGTCTCCGGCCCGATAAGGAGGAGAAGCCGTTGGAAGCGGAAAATTCCCTTCCGGCTTCTCCGTATGATCCACTGCCGGACATGAACTGGAAAAAAATAACCGACCGCAGCTTTCCGACGACAAATGACAGGGTACGCTTTGTCCTCAGCAACAGGGCGTTTTTTGAGGCGTTCAAGAAGCACGGATATTATCTTTTCGGGCGCGACGGAGAAAGGCTTGCGCTCGCGATAAAGCATATTCAGGGCGATCCCGCGCCGTTCCCGAATATTTCCGACGCGTCCGAAGCGGGAGAATATATGTATGTGCTGCTGTAGCTAAAGGAAGCCGCGGCTGATTCCGAAGAGCCGAGCGTCAATTGGGGGGCGGAGCGGGGACATATAGGGCAAATGCCCTTATGCCGCCGCCCCGCCGTGTTTACATTACAACCGGCTGAAGCTGCCGCCCCTCCAGTGCCGCATCCACGGCAGGCAAAAGGAGATTCCACCTTGCTACCATGGAGGTTGTTTTGCTGACGGGATCGTCCTGCGCAAAAGGCACAAAATAGACGTTTTTGCTGTTCATCAGGAAGCCTATATTCTTTGCGGAAGCTCCGAGAGCGTCGTTTGTTGACGGAGCAATTATCAGCGGACGGTTGTTGCGAAGAACCGCCTTTGCCGCCATTGTCACGCTTGTATCGGTGATCCCCATGGCAAGCTTGCCGAGCGTGTTTCCCGTGCAGGGCGCGATAAGCAAAGCGTCCAACAGCTTTTTCGGGCCTATCGGCTCTGCCTCGGAGATTGTGCCGATAATCGGGCGGCGGCATATATCTTCAACCTCGCCGACGAAATCCGCGGCTTTCCCGAAGCGCGTATCCGTTGAGAACGCGGTTTTGCTCATTATCGGTATCAGCTCAATCCCGCTGCCGCCGATTTTTCTCATTTCATCTATCGCCTTGCGGAAGGTGCAGAAAGACCCTGTCAAGGCAAAGCCGAGCTTTACCTGCGTTAAGTCCATTTCCTATTCACCTGTCTCTCTGAAAATATTATAGATTGTTTCCTTTATAATTTCTCCGGCGGTGACCGGAGCAACCTTTCCCGGCAGTCCGCCGGCGCGTATTACGCGTACATTAAGACCCGAAGCGACTTCGGGGTCGGTGCCGCCCGGCGCGCCCGCCAAATCGATGATAAGCCCGCCGGACATGGCGGCAAGCGCGGGAGCGGTAATAATTCTTGCGGGAACCGTATTGAACAACACGTCGGCGCAGGCGGCGGCTTCGGGCAGGCAGGCATACGGCGCGGGAATAAGTCCCGCCGACCTTATCAGCGCAAAATCCGACTGCCTGCGCGCAAATACCGTCGTTTCGGCTCCGAGAGCGCGAAGCAGCCCCGAGAGATATTTCCCGATTCTGCCGTAGCCCGTAACAACAGCGTCGGCTCCGTGCAGGGTTATGGGAAGCTCCTCCATCGCAATCTGCACGGCTCCCTCCGCCGTCGGAACGGCGTTGGCAATTTCAAATTCCTCGCGTTCGAGATAGTCGATGTATTTTATTCCGTATACGTCCAGCAATGCTTTTGCCTTTTCGTCGAATTTTCCGCCGAGCAGGAGTTGGCGTCCGTCCATCATGCGAAAAAGGTCGTTTATGAGTATGGGGCGCAGAAGCTGCGGAGCGCAGACGGTTTCGCCGTCGGTTGAGACCGGCAGTCCGAGGATAACAATATCGGCTCTGCCGACAGCCGTTTTCAGCGCCATGTCATCGGTGTAGCGGCTCACGTCGGGGAAGTCTCTTCGCATGGAAGCGCAAAGACGGTCTATACGGGCGTCACCGCCTATCACAAGTATTTTTTTTGACATATATATTGCAGAGACGGGGTTCCTTTCCGCCTCTTCCTCCCTTCATTGCCTTTTCCATACATATTATGCGGTTTATGCGCCTTTGGCACAACGACGGCGCAAAAAAATTCCGACGCCCCTAAGGGCGCCGGAATTATACGCGCGCAAAAATCGGTTGTTTGGGAATTGCTTTTAAAATTTACAGCGACTTTGTTTCATATCCCGCCGTTACAGCCTTAATATTAGGCTCGAGAAGAGCCGCTTTTTTGGGAGGAATTGTTTGCTTAAGGGCGGTAATTACATCTTCAAGGTCAAAAATATCGGTTTCCTTAATTAACGCGCCCAAAATTACCATGTTCGCCAGCTTTTTTACTTCCATGGCTTCGGCAATTTCCGTAGCTCTCAGGTATAAGCATTTCACGTCCGTTCGCTGTACCTCATGACCCACGAGAGAGCTGTCCGCCACTATCAGACCGCCGCTTTTGACCTTGTCCTCGAATTTGTCGAGAGAGGGACGGTTCATTGCGACAAGTATATCGGGATTGATGCTTATGGGCGAACCGACGGGTTCGTCCGAAATTATTACATGGCAATTTGCCGTGCCGCCGCGCATTTCCGGCCCGTATGACGGCAACCATGAGATAAACCGGTTTTTAAGCATGGCGGTCTGGGCGATAACCTTGCCCGTAAACAGTATTCCCTGTCCGCCGAAGCCCGCAAGAATTATTTCGCAGCTGCTCATAATGCTTCCTCCTTGAATACTCCCAAGGGATAGTAAGGTATCATTTCGTCCTGAAGCCGTTTGATTGCCTCCGCGGGAGACATTCCCCAGTTTGTCGGGCAAACGGAAAGTATCTCCACAAAGGAAAGCCCCTTGCCCGCAAGCTGATACCGAAAGGCTTTTTTTACGGTTTGCTTCAGCTCCTTAATATGAGCGACGCTGTCCGCCGCACAGCGAGCGATAAAGGAAGGCCCGTCAAGCGTTGAGAGCATCTCGCACATTCTCACGGGATAGCCTTGCTTTTTCGGATCGCGTCCGTAAGGAGAGGTTTGGGTCACCTGCCCGGGGAGGGACGTGGGCGCCATTTGTCCGCCGGTCATGCCGTATATGGTATTGTTAATGAAAATTACCGTTATGTTTTCGCCGCGGGCGGCGGAATGTACCGTTTCCGCCGTACCTATGGCGGCAAGGTCGCCGTCTCCCTGATATGTGAACACAAAGCTGTCCGGCAGAGAACGCTTTATGCCCGTGGCGACGGCAGGCGCTCTCCCGTGGGCGGCCTGCACAACGTCAAACATAAAATATTCGTCGGCTGTAACCGCACAGCCCACAGGCTCGACGCATATTGCTTTCCCGCCGATTTCCAGCTCCTCCAGCGCCTCGCAGATAAGCCGGTGTACGACTCCGTGAGAGCAGCCCGGGCAGTAATGGAAAAGCTTGTCGCTCAGCAATGCGGGCTTTTGGTAAATTATCTTATTCATTTTGCGCCCACCTCCTTGGCGATTTCCGTTAGCTTATCAATTATTTCGTCGGGCGTTGGAATTACGCCGCCTGTCCGTCCGGTGAAATATACCGGCGCGCTGCACTCGCAGGCAAGGCGAATATCCTCCACCATCTGACCCATACTCATTTCCACGGACAGAAAAGCCTTTGGATGTACGGATTTGAACACCCTCTCGGGGAAGGGCCACAATGTAATCGGGCGGATAACGCCAACCTTCATGCCCTGAGCCCGCAGCGTCCTGACGGCTGTTTCCGCGACTCTTGAGGTTATGCCGTAGGAGGAAACTATAATATCCGCATCCTCTATGTCATGAGCCTCATAGCGCTGAAGCTCCTTCTTGATGATTTCGTATCGGGCGTATCTTTCCCGCACTTTGGCTTCCAGCTCCGTCGGAGTAAGGTAAAGCGTCTTGACGCAGTTGGGCTTACGGGCGTCATGTGTGCCTGTGGTTGCCCACGGCTTTTCAACATACTCCGGAGCGGGGATAAGGTCAAAATCAACAGGCTCCATCATCTGCCCTATTGTTCCGTCGCCCAAAAGCATTACCGGAACACGGTATTTGTCGGACAGATTAAATGCCTCCGCGGTAAGACAGGCAATTTCCTGAACGCTGTTCGGAGCAAGGACTATAAGATGATAATCCCCGTGTCCGCCGCCCTTTGTCGCCTGAAAATAGTCCGACTGGGCAGGCTGTATTCCTCCAAGCCCCGGACCTCCGCGCATTATATTTACAATGACCGCCGGAAGGTCGCCGCCCGCTATATAGCTGATGCCTTCGGATTTAAGGCTGATGCCGGGGCTTGAAGAGCTTGTCATTGCCCTTACTCCCGCGGCGGAAGCGCCGTATACCATGTTTACGGCGGCAATTTCGGACTCCGCCTGAAGGAAAACGCCGCCTATTTTAGGCATCTTTTTTGCCATGTACGCCGAAAGCTCCGTTTGCGGAGTAATGGGATAGCCGAAAAAATGACGGCAGCCCGAACGTATGGCCGCCTCACCGATGGCTTCGTTGCCTTTCATCAGAATTTTTTCACCCATTGCTTGTGTCTCCCTCCGTAATTTCATATATTGTCACGGCACAGTCGGGACATACCGTGGCGCAAAAGCCGCAGCCGATACATTTGACCGGATCGGTGACCTCAGCCGGACGGTAGCCCTGCGCGTTCATCCTTGTCTTTGAAATTTTAAGTATTTTTTTCGGACAGGCAAGGGTACACAGCTCGCAGCTTTTGCAGCGCTCCATATTGATTTCTACCTTTTTCGCCAAAGCCATACTACAATTCCCCTTTCTAAAATGGATTTTTTAAAGTAAGCTCCGTTACAAAAACATTCTCCCCGTCAAGACCTTCGACTACGTCCCTTGTGCCGCAGTGGCAGGCAAGCGGGATGCCCATTTTTTCCGCCAGCAGCCTTGCCTCCTTCGCGCCGGAAAGAAGCACGGCCGTATCGGTAAGAAAACCGATATTGGTATTGTTATATATATCCGTAAAACGAAGCCGCGACGCGTCCTGAATATTTTCCGCAAGCTCATACAATGACTGGGCGTCGGGCGTGAGCGGCCGGCGGAGATTGACCACATAATGCATACGGTAGCCCGAAGACATAAAAAAGCGGCGGAAACAACCGAGAGCCCGCGCTCCGTCCTCATCTCCTCCGACGTCAAAAATCACGACGTCCTCATTTCCCTCAAACACACCGGCGGCATTGCTCGGCAGTGCGGGCATATCCAAATTTGTAGACGCAAAAAAGCTTGCCACAAGCCTGATTCCAAGCCCTTCAAGCTCTTTGGCGGCGTCATTTGTCCTAAAATACGGATTGACGGTATCAAGATCCACAATGACGACGCTGCGACCTTTGCGGCGCATTTTCTTTGCCAGACTTATTGCCGTTTCGGTCTTCCCGCTGCCGTAATGACCGGAAAATATGTGAATTTCATTATTGTTTGCCGGCATAGATCGTCCTCCCGCAATAAAGCTCGTCTTTCTTTGATTAATTATATCACCGCCGCCGCGACAAGTCAATAGACTTTTTCCGTAATTTGTTGACAAAGCGCAGGGTTATGCTCTTTGAGCAATCGCCGGCAATTCCGGTATTTTTATGCCCGTCTTTAACGAAGGAAGGCGAGATGCATGACCGCAAGGCGGCGTAACGGAAAACCGCGAGCATTGCCCGCAAAAGCGGCATACTCTCAAAAGACACGATAATGCGGAATTTTTTACATATAGAAAAGGACAGCCGATATAATCGACTGTC
>CAZICW010000056.1:0-9783 GCA_964537995.1 uncultured Oscillospiraceae bacterium | reverse complement strand
CAAGCCTTGATATTTCCCGCAGAAATCTGGCATTAAACGGAGAACGCGTATTCGACGGAATAAAATCGCTTGTGAGCTATGCGCGCAATGAAATAAATGAAATCGGAGATTACTACGCGTACTCGAAGGAGCTTATAAACGGCGACTCGATTTTCGATTTTGACGAAACGAAGCTTTCAATACACACGCTTGACACGGGTCTTGCGGGCATTGAGGTGTACGACATTCTGCGTGACGATTACGACATTCAGACCGAGTTTGGCGATATGGGCAATCTGCTTGCCTATATTTCCGTCGGCGACCGGGAAAAGGACATTGAGCGCCTTATAAGCGCTCTTTCCGAAATACGCCGCAGATTCGGGCGCGACAAAACGGGTATGCTCAAAACCGAATATATAAATCCTAAGGTAATGGAAACTCCTCAGAAGGCGTTTTATGCCGATAAGGAGCAGCTCCCGATAGAGAAATCCGCGGGGCGGGTTTGCGCCGAGTTTGTAATGTGCTATCCGCCCGGAATCCCGATTCTTGCTCCGGGGGAGCTTATAACAAGCCGTATCATCGAATATATCGCTTACGCTGAGGAAAAAGGATGCACACTTTTGGGGACGGAGGATATTAACACGAAATTGATTAATGTTTTAAAGTAAGGCGGGTTTAAAAAATGGATTTGTGGTTCACGGAAAATCATACGAAAAATGTGAGATTTTCTGTAAAAGTAACAAGGCAGCTTTATTCCGAAAAGAGCGATTTTCAGCAGATAGATATTTTTGAATCCCCCGAATTCGGGCGTTTTCTTACGCTTGACGGCTACCTTATGCTGACAGAAAAGGACGAGTTTATTTATCATGAAATGATAACGCACGTACCGATGGCGGTACATCCAAATCCGAAGCAGGTGCTTGTAATCGGCGGCGGCGACGGCGGCACGGTGCGTGAGCTGCTGCGCTATCCCTGCGTTGAGTCGATAGACCTTGTTGAAATTGACGAACAGGTTGTGGAGGCGTGTAAGCGCTATCTGCCGCAGACGGCTGCCTGTTTAAGCGAAAAAAACGACAGAATAAGGATATACTATGAGGACGGACTGAAATTTATCCGTCACTGCGAGGATATGTACGACCTTATAATAGTTGATTCGACAGATCCGTTCGGACCCGGAGAGGGGCTGTTTACAATGGAATTTTACGGCAATTGCTTTAAAGCTCTCCACGCTGACGGAATCATGGTAAATCAGCATGAAAGCCCCTTCTATGACGAAGACGCGACGGCTATGCAGCGTGCGCACAAGCGGATTGTGAACTCGTTCGATATGTGCCGCGTTTATCAGGCGCATATTCCGACCTACCCCTCCGGACACTGGCTTTTCGGCTTTGCCACAAAGAAATATCACCCCTTGAAGGATTTCAATCCCGAAAGGTGGCTGTCATATCATATTGATACCAAATATTACACCACACACCTGCATCTCGGCGCGTTTTATGTGCCGGCGTATGTTGAAAAGCTGCTCAGTGATGTTGAGTGAGGAGGGATAAAGAGCTTGGAAAAAAATGTAGAAACCTTTCTCGGGTGCGAAAACGAATATGACGAAAGCAGGATTGTGATTTTCGGCGCGCCGTTTGATTCCACGACGTCTTATCGTCCGGGCGCCCGTTTCGCTCCCCGCCATATGCGGGCGGAATCATACGGGCTTGAAACGTGGAGTCCGTATCAAAATCTGGATTTGTGTGACGCCAAAATCTTTGACAGCGGCGACCTTGAGCTTTGCTTCGGCGACGCAGGGCTCGCGCTTGCGGACATAGAAGCGCGGACGGGAGAAATTTTGGATGCGGGGAAACTGCCGCTTATGATCGGCGGAGAGCATCTTGTGACGCTCGGAGCGGTGCGCGCGGCGGCGAAAAGGTATCCCGATTTGCGCGTTGTCCACTTTGACGCTCATGCCGACCTGCGGGACGAATATCTCGGCGCAAGGCTTTCCCATGCGGCGGTGCTTCGCCGTGTATGGGAAATAATCGGCGACGGGCGGATTTTCCAGTTCGGCATACGCAGCGGGGACAGAGCGGAGCTTGAGTGGGGAAAGAAACACGTCGAAACACGGTTTTTCGATTTCGGCAATTTGGAAAATGTGATTGAGCGGCTTGAAGAAAAGCCCGTATATTTCACAATTGATTTGGACGTGCTTGATCCGTCCGTATTGCCGGGAACGGGAACCCCCGAAGCCGGCGGAGCGACCTTTAAAGAGCTGCTTGCGGCAATACTTAAGGCGGCGCGGCTTAATATAGTAGGAATGGATTTAAACGAGCTTTCGCCCATGCTTGACGCGAGCGGAGCTTCCACCGCCGTGGCTCTCAAGGTAATGCGCGAGCTGCTTTTGGCGGTATATAATAACGGGAGGTAAGAGGAATGGGAAAATGTATGATAATAGGCTGCGGCGGAGTTGCCTCCGTCGCAATTCATAAGTGTGTTCAAAATGATGAGGTTTTCGAGGAAATCATGATAGCGAGCCGCACAAAATCCAAGTGCGACGCGCTGAAGAAAAAGCTTGAGGGTACGTCAAGGACAAAAATACGAACCGCAAGAGTTGACGCCGATAATGTTGACGAGCTTACAGCCCTTATAAACAGCTTTAAGCCCGATGTTGTACTCAATCTTGCGCTTCCTTATCAAGATTTGACAATAATGGAAGCCTGCCTTGCGACGAAAACCGATTATGTCGATACGGCAAACTATGAGCCCGAGGATACGGCAAAGTTCGAGTATAAATGGCAGTGGGCGTATCGCGAACGCTTTAAGGAAGCGGGAATAACCGCGCTTCTGGGCAGCGGCTTCGACCCCGGTGTAACAGGCGTGTTCGCGGCGTATGCCATGAAGCATGAATTTGATGAAATAAATTATATTGATATTCTTGACTGCAATGCCGGCGACCATGGCTATCCCTTCGCTACAAACTTCAATCCGGAAATAAATATTCGGGAGGTCAGCGCCAAAGGCAGCTACTGGGAGAACGGACGGTGGATAGAAACCGAGCCTATGGAGATAAAGCGTGTGTATAATTTTCCCGAAATAGGCGAAAAGGATATGTACCTGCTCCATCATGAGGAAATAGAATCGCTCGCGCTCAACATCCGCGGAATAAAGCGCATACGTTTCTTCATGACCTTCGGGCAGAGCTATCTTACACACCTGAAATGTCTTGAAAACGTGGGAATGACCTCAATCGAGCCGATTGACTATGAGGGACATAAAATAGTCCCGCTCCAATTCCTGAAGGCGGTTCTGCCGGATCCCGCTTCTCTCGGGCCGAGAACCGTAGGCAAAACAAACATCGGCTGCATTTTCCGCGGCAAAAAGGACGGAAAGGATAAAACATACTACCTTTACAATGTCTGCGATCATCAGGAATGCTACAGAGAAGTCGGCTCTCAGGCTGTTTCCTATACCACGGGCGTTCCGGCAATGATAGGCGCAATGATGCTCATGACAGGCAAATGGCGGGGCGCGGGCGTGTTCAATATTGAGGAGTTTGACCCCGATCCGTTCATGGAAGAGCTTAACAAATGGGGGCTTCCGTGGAAGGAGAGCTTTAATCCCGAATTGGTGGATTGACATGGATATATACAATGTCCCGACTCCGTGCTACGTAATAGACGAAGCCGCGCTTACAAGGAATCTTGAAATACTGCGCGATACGGAACGCAGGACGGGCGCGCGTATTCTGCTTGCGCAGAAGGCGTTTTCCTGCTACAGCTTTTATCCCTTAATCGGCAGATATATCAGCGGAGCCGCGTCGAGCGGACTTTTTGAGGCGCGGCTTGCGCACGGGGAAATGCGCGGGGAAAACCATGTTTTCAGCCCCGCTTATAAGGAAGGGGAATTTGACGAGCTGCTGGAAATATGCGACCACATTGTTTTCAATTCCTTTTCTCAGTGGAAAAAATTCCGCCTCAGCGCACTAAATCACGGCGGCAGCTTCGGTATAAGGATAAATCCCGAATGTTCGACGCAGGAGCATGGGATATATGATCCCTGCGCCTTCGGCTCAAGGCTCGGCGTTACGGCGGCCAACTTTGAACCGGACGAGCTTGACGGAATAAGCGGACTGCATTTTCACACCCTATGCGAGCAAAATGCCGACGCTCTCGCGCTAACATTAAAGGCGGTCGAGGAAAAATTCGGCAAATATCTGTATAAGATGGACTGGATTAATTTCGGCGGCGGTCATCACATAACGCGCGGCGACTATGACAGAGAGCTGCTTATGTCCGAAATAATAAGAATAAAGGAAAAATACAGCGTGGACGTATACCTTGAGCCCGGCGAAGCGGTTGCGCTCAACGCGGGGTATCTTGTGACGACGGTTTGCGAAATTGTTGACAACGGCATAAAAACCGCCGTTCTTGACGCGTCCGCCGCCTGCCATATGCCCGACGTGCTTGAAATGCCCTACCGTCCGCCTCTGAGGAACGGCTTCGAAGCGGGAGAAAAGCCTTATACATACAGGCTTTCCTCTATTACCTGCCTTGCGGGTGACATTATCGGCGACTATTCGTTCGAGCGTCCGCTGAAAATCGGCGACAGGCTTATATTTGAGGATATGGCGATATACACTATCGTGAAAAACAACACCTTCAACGGCGTTTGCCTTCCCTCAATATGCGGAATGAAGCCTGACGGCGAGGTTTATACAATCCGAACCTTCGGATATGACGATTTCAAAATGAGATTGTGAAATGAGCTTCCCGCGCGATTTGTACGGGAAGCTTATTCGGTATTGACAAAATCGTCATTATATTGTAATATAATTATATGGTAATTTGTCGAAAAAAGACGCTTTTAAAATTATGAGAGGAGGCATTGTTAAGGCGGAGGATCGCTTTAATGAGAAAACCATGGTAAAAAAAATAGCTGCGGCCATGCTTTGCTTTTTGCTCTGCGCGGGCTTTGCGGGCTGCAAAAATTCAATCGGAACGACCTCGGTCGGCGGGACGCTCCGCGTCGGGGTCAGAGATTTTGTTCCCGGCTTTGGCTATAAAAATCCCGACAGCGGAGTATATTCCGGACTTGAAATAGACATCGCGAAGGCGCTTGCGAAGGAAACGGGAAAGAATCTCGAATTGGTTCCCGTGGACAACATACAAAGAACCGAATTTATTGACGACGATACGGTTGACTGCGTTATAGCAACCTTTTCCGAAACGGAGGAAAGAAAGGCAAGATATGATTTTTCCGTGCCGTACTACACCGACTATATCAGGCTGCTTGTCGAAAATTCGAGCAAAATCAATTCCGTAAGCGATTTAAAGGGACTTACGGTGGGAGTTGTTGAAAATTCCACAGCCGCGGAAGCGCTGGTTGACGAAATGATGCGGCTCGGCTATATCCCTTCCGCGGATATAACCGATTTTGATGCGCGGCATTTTGACGGCGGAATTTCCTTTAAGGTATACAGCGACTACGATAAGCTGGCGTACGGTCTTGAAATAGGCGCGGTTGACGCCGCGGCGGGAGACGGAAGCCTGCTTATAGGATATAAAAATGAAAACCGCAGCTTTCTGGCGGACAAATTTGCCGAGCAGCACTACGGAATCTGCATGAAAAAGGATTCGCCGCTGAAAAGCACGGCGGACGAGCTGGTAAACCGTATGCTTGCGGACGGCACGCTTGACGAATACATCGCGAATCACGGCTTGAAGGAGTAGAGATATGGTAAGGGATGCAAAAGTAAAATTAATTAAGATGGTTGCGGCGGCATTGCTGTGCTTTGTTGTGTTTTCCGTAATAATAACCGTTGTCCAGACACGGTCGCAAATCAATAATCAGGATGTGCGTTCACGAGGGAAGCTGGAGGACACGATTGCGGTCATAAACGAGCGCGCCGCGCAAGCGGAGCTTGAATATCTGGAATACGACGACGCGATAAAAACGAAAGCGGAAGCCGTCGCTTATATGGTTCGCAATAAGCCCGATTACGAATTTAGCTCGGGGAATATGCAAAAGCTGTGCGACGTCGAAGGAATATCCGACTGCTGGATAATTGACCGCGAAGGGAATGTTGAGGCGGCAAGCAATCCGAAGGATACGACGGATTTCACAATCAAACGCTTTACACAGCTCAGGGACGGATTTTCTCAGGGCGTTTCGGAGCCGTTCACAATTGAGCGAAAATTCGGAGGAACGCTGCGCTATTGCGGAGCGCGGCTGGACGACGACAGAATGTTTGTCATTGCCGAAGATCCGACGGAATATATCGAAATAATAGAGAATATAACATCAATTGAAAACAATATCGGCAATATCACAATGAGCAACGGCGGCTTTGTCTTTTCAATCAGCCGTCTTACGAATACCGTTGAAACCTATCCCGAAAATAAGCTGCTCGACGCGGACGCCTTCGAGCTGGGACTTACTTCGGAAAATTTGAGCGACGGCTTCAGCGGCATTGTTAAAATTGACGGCGAGAAATATTTTTGCGTAACAAATGCCGAAAGCCCCGAACGCTGCCTTTTGGCTGTTGTGCCGTATGCGAAAATGATGAAAACCAACATTTTTATGGTTGTCTCGTCGCTCATAATACTCCTGATTGCCATAGTCCTGCTGATTTCATACGGCGTAATGGTGTGGAACAATGACCTTAACCATCCGGAGCTTATGGAAATTACCAAGCTTAAAAGGACAAATAAATTTATAGACAAATATATTTTACGGAAGGTACTTCCCGTAGCGGTAACCATATTTGTGTTTATATTTATCGTTTCGTTTTATTTGCAAACTCTTTACTTTATTTCAAACACAGCGGTGAGCAATAACGAGAATACGGCGGATATAAGCCTGACGCTTGAGGGCTATGACGAAAAGGCGAAGCTTTTGAACGACAATTATGACGTCAGGTATCTTCGGAAGTGCAGGATAGGCGCGTACATAGTGGAGCAATGTCCGCAGCTTCTGAACAATGCCGATTTTTCCGAGCTGGCGAAGCTTTTGGGAGTTAAAAACGTATACTACTTTGACGTAAACGGGGAATCCTCCGTTTCCAGCGCGTCTCAGGGAATAATTCGCCTGAGCAGCGATAAGGATACACAGTCTTACCCGTTTTGGGCGATTCTTTCGGGCTCGCAGGAGTATTATATACAGGAAATGACCGCAGACGACACGGGTGCGCTTAGCCAATATATTGCCGCGGCTGTATATGATGAACAAAATGTTGTTTGCGGTATGCTCCAGATAGCCCTGTCGAGCGAAAATCGAAGCATGAATCTTTCTCTTTTGGATATAAATTCATCGCTCGCGAGCATAAAAGTAGGAAACAACGGCATTGTGTTCTCCGTTGACAGCGAAACAAAGGAGGTAACATACCATCCCGACGAGGCTCTTATCGGCAAGAGCGCGCAGGAGCTTGGAATGAGAGAAAATGAAATTAAGGACGGCTTCTCGGATTTCATAGCTCTTGACGGAGAAAGCTATTTTGCGTCGTCGAAGGACTGCGGCGGAAATCTTGTCTATGTTGCGGTTCCCGAACGCGAAATAGGAAAAACAAAGATGGTCATTGTCGGTCTTACGATGATAATTGCGGCGATTATATTTATCCTTCTGATATATATCCTTATTATAAGCGACAAAAACGACGCCGAGGAAATAAAGAAGGCCGTTGTTGACAAGGACGAAAACAGCGCGTATTTCAATTGCGTCAGACCCGACGGAACAATCAGCGCCTTAAGCTCCGCGGAGAGCAGATTCAGTCTGAAATCCCAAAAATGGAACGAAAAAACCCCCGAACAGAAGCTTATTACTATGGTTAAAGCAATTTTCGGTATTACGGCGGTTCTGATATGCGTCACGGTTTGGCTCCGCAACAACCTGTTTTACAGCGGCAGCGAAAACATTCTTGATTATATTATAAACGGCGGCTGGGAAAACAGCCTCAACATATTCTCGCTGACAAATGTTATCGTGCTGATAATGTTTGTAAACGTGGTGGCGGCGCTTCTGAAGGAGCTTTTTATGCTCATAGCCAGAAACTCCGGCCAAAGGGGAGAAACCGTCGGCAGATTGATGTGCGGCTTCATCAAGTACGCGGCAATCATTGTGTGCATATTCAAGGGGTTGAGCATTTTCGGCGTAAACACCTCAACCCTTATGACCTCCGCCGGACTGCTGTCGCTGATTGTAGGTCTTGGCGCACAGTCGCTTATCGGAGATTTGATTGCCGGCTTGTTCATCGTATTTGAGGGCGAATTCAGAGTAGGAGACATTGTTACCATAGACGGCTGGCGCGGCACGGTTATCGAAATCGGTTTGCGCACAACAAAGATTGAGGACGGAACTCATAACATAAAGGTGTTCAACAACAGCAAAATATCCGGCGTTGTCAATATGACGCGGAAATATTCCGTTGCCTTTTGCGATGTGGGCGTTGAATACGGGGAATCCATAGAACGCGTCGAAGCCGTTTTGAAGCGTGAGCTTCCGCACATAAGGGAAGCCATTCCCGAAATCGAAAGAGAGCCGCAGTATCTCGGAATCACCAATTTCGGCGACAGCAGCGTCGATATAAGAATTATGGCGGAGTGTCCGGAAAATACAAGAGTTAAGGTTGAACGCGCGCTAAGACGCGAGGTCAAGATTATATTCGACAAATACAACATCAATATTCCCTTCCCGCAGGTTGTCATAAATCAGCCTCCTGCCTTTGAAGACTTTGACGGTGAAAATCGGGAAAATCGGGAAGAAAACGATTAATTGGGCGGCGCTCCGGACGGCAAACACCAATTGCCGGACGCTCCCTCAAAAAACATTCCCGCAAGGATTGTCCTCGCGGGAATGTTTTTCGCGTTTTTAAATCGGAGCGGCGCTCCGTATATCTATAAAACAAACGCTTCGACGCCATACCAAATTATAGGTATAAAAATCGACGGCAGCATATTTGCCAGCTTGATTCGAGGCTTATATATGAAGTTCAGTCCTATTCCGAAAATAAGCACATTGCCTATAAGCGACATCTGCGTAATGACGGCGTCCGTGAGAAGAGGCTCAAGAAACGAGGCGAGCAGCGTTATCGCTCCCTGATAAACAAACACCGATACTGCCGAAAACAACGCGCCTATGCCGAGTGTTGACGCAAAAATTATGCAAATGACAAAATCCAGCGCGCTTTTTGCGAAAAGCACCGACGGATCGTGGCGCAGACCGTCGTCGAGCGCGCCGACGATTGCCATTGCCCCGACGCATACCGTCAGCGTCGCCGTAACGAAGCCGCGGCTGAACGAGCCGCCGCTTTCGGCGGAAAACCTTTTTTCGACGATTCTGCCGAGCTTGTCAAGTCTAAGGTCAATGTCAATTAATTCGCCGATAATCGTTCCGAGAACTATGCTTACAATCATAACCATTGTGTCGCGCGAGGAAAGCTCCTCTCCCGCAAGCTTCGTACCGCCGCAGACTATGCCGACTATGCCCAGACTCATTGTGCAAAGCCCGAGAGCGTGCATTATGCCCTCGCTCATTTTTTCGGAAATGAGCTTTTTAAAAAGCAGACCGATAAGACAGCCCACGGCTATTGCCGCGGAATTTACAAGAGTGCCGACTCCCGCCACGGAAAAATACATAGGAAAACCACCTCGGATGAATTGTACTTGTTTTTCCGGAAAATTTCAAGAGTGTAAATTGCGGTTTTAATGAAATTTTTAGCTCGAAAATAATTTTTTTATTTTTTCTTATTTGTTTTTTCTTAAAAAAGAATTGCATTTTTAAGTTGTGTGTGATAGAATATACGGGAAAGTCAAATAAGAAATAAAG
>CAZICW010000055.1:0-10655 GCA_964537995.1 uncultured Oscillospiraceae bacterium | reverse complement strand
GCCGCGCTTGCGACAAGTCCGAACATCGGAACCGCCGCAACGACCATTGCGACCGCAACGACCATTGCGAGAAGTTTTTTAGTATTCATGATTAAATTTTCCTCCTTAATATTGAGAATTTTGATTACGCGCTGCGCCACGCGCGCCGCTTGCGCGGTTCGAGGACATTCCGCAGTCGACCTCTGCTTCCCGCCGCCGAGCTTGGCGTTTGCTTTACGCGCCGTACAACGCGTGCAGTATTTCTACTATAGTTATTTTATCATGTTTTTTATCTGTTGTCAACAAATAGCGCTTAAATAAAATAAAAAAATTTGTTAATTTTTTATTCATTAATGGGAATAAAAGCTGAACCGGCGGCGCGGGGGAGAACTTTCGCGCACGAAAAAAGGAGCCGCAGCTCCGTTTTTCACAGTTCAATCAGTCCACGAGCTTGATAATCGCCATGGGAGCGCAGTCGCCGCGGCGTACACCCGTTCTGATAATTTGAGTATATCCGCCCTGACGCTCCGCGTATTTGGGCGCAATTTCGTCGAAAACCTTCTTGACAACGTCCTCTTTCGTTATGAAAGCAAGGGCTTGACGGCGGGCGTGGAGATTATTGCGCTTGCCGAGAGTTATCATGTTCTCGGCAAGGGCGCGAACCTCTTTCGCGCGGGTCACGGTTGTTTCGATTTTACCGTGTTCGAGAAGAGCCGTCACCTGTCCGCGGAGCATTGCCATTCTATGGTCGGTCGGACGACCGAGCTTTCTTGTTCCGGCCATTGATATTTCCTCCTTATTCGTGTCAAAATGCCACGGGGTTTAATTTAGTCTTACGCTTAATCTTCTTCGGGGGCAAAGCTTAGCCCGAGAGTTTGCAGCTTATTGCACACCTCGTCGAGCGATTTGCGCCCAAGATTGCGAACCTTCATCATTTCGTCTTCCTTGCGCTGGGTGAGATCCTCAACGGTATTGATTCCCGCGCGTTTCAGGCAGTTGTAGGAACGAACGCTGAGGTCAAGCTCTTCGATTGTCATTTCGAGAACCTTTTCCTTCTTGGTTTCTTCCTTTTCAACCATTGTTTCTACGTTCATGGCTTCGTCGGTGAGCTGAATGAACAGCATCATGTGATCGTTGATGATTTTTGCCGCAAGGCTTATCGCTTCATCCGCGGTTTTGGTGCCGTTTGTCCAGACCTCCATTGTGAGCTTGTCGTAGTCTGTATCCTGCCCGACACGGGTGTTTTCAACGGTATAATTCACCTTTTGGACGGGCGTGTAGATTGAATCCACGGGGATAAGTCCGATAAGAAGCTGATTCATGGACTTGTTTCTGTCGGAAGAAACATAGCCGCGCCCCTTGCACACAGTCAGCTCCATGTAGAGCTTGGCGTCTTCGTTGAGAGTCGCGAGATGCAGGTCGCCGTTTACGATTTCAACGTCGCTGTCGCAGCGAATATCGGCGGCGCGAACCTCGCCCGCGCCCTCGGCTTCGATGTAGACGGTTTTCGGGCCGTCGCCGTGAAGCCTGATTATTACCTGCTTGATGTTAAGCACAATTTCGCTCACATCTTCTTTAACTCCGGGGATTGTTGAAAACTCGTGCTGGATTCCGTCTATTTTTATGGAAGTGATTGCCGCGCCCTCGAGCGAGGAAAGCATCATTCTGCGAAGGGAGTTACCCAAGGTTGTGCCGTAGCCGCGCTGAAGCGGAGAAACGACATATTTTCCGTAGGAACCGTCCTCACTGAGAGCTTCGCGCTCAAGGTGAGGCTTTTCAAATCTTAAATCAGTCATTGTTAAACCCTCCTACTTTAATTTACTTTTTATGAGTAAGTCAACCGAGGGAGCCTGTTATTTGGAATACAGCTCGACAATAAGCGTTTCGCTGATTTCATAGTCAATATCGTCGCGCTTCGGAGTGTCAACAACATTGCCCGTGAGGGTTTCCTTATCGACACTGAGCCACTTGGGGACGGTGCGAGAGGAATTTCTTTCGACTATGTCCTTTATCCATGCTCCGGAAGATTTTTCCTCAACGGAAACGACGTCTCCGGGCTTTACAAGATAGGAAGGAATGTTCACGCGCTTACCGTTCACAGTTATATGCCCGTGATTTACAATCTGACGGGCCTCGCGGCGGGTGTTGGCAAAGCCGAGACGGAAAATTACGTTGTCGAGCCTTGTCTCAAGTATGGAAAGCAGGTTCTCGCCCGTGATTCCCTTTTCTTTTTCCGCCATGAGGAAATATTTCTTGAACTGCTTTTCAAGCACGCCGTAGATAAACTTCGCCTTTTGCTTCTCATAGAGCTGCATTCCGTATTCGGACTGCTTTCTTCTTTGCGGCTTGGGATTACGATTGCTCTTTTTATCAATGCCCATAACGCCCGGTTCGATTCCGAGTGTTCTGCAACGCTTGAGAATGGGCTGCATATTTTTAGCCATTTCCTGTAACCTCCTTTAAAAATCAGACTCTTCTTCTCTTGGGAGGACGGCAGCCATTGTGAGGAATGGGGGTAACGTCCTTTATAAGAGTTACTTCAAGTCCCGCCGCCTGAAGCGCGCGGATTGCCGCTTCGCGGCCCGCGCCGGGGCCCTTGACGAAAACCTCGACAACCTTCAGACCATGCTCCATAGCGGCCTTTGCGGCGGTTTCCGCGGCGGTTTGAGCCGCGAAGGGCGTGCTTTTTCTGCTTCCGCGGAAGCCGAGTCCGCCCGCGCTCGCCCAAGAAAGAGCGTTGCCGTTGACGTCGGTGATTGTCACGATTGTGTTGTTGAATGTGCTACGGATATGCGCGGCTCCGCGTTCGATGTTTTTGCGCTCCTTGCGCTTGCGGACCGTTCTTTTTGCTGTCTTAGCCATGCTCGCTCCTCCTTACTTCTTCTTATTTGCGATTGTACGCTTCGGACCCTTGCGGGTTCTCGCGTTTGTTTTTGTTCTTTGTCCGCGGCAGGGAAGTCCCTTTCTGTGTCGGGTTCCGCGGTAAGAGCCGATTTCTATGAGACGCTTTATGTTGAGGGCAACGTCGCGGCGAAGGTCGCCTTCGACAACGTAGTCTTTGTCAATCGCGTCTCTGAGCTTTGAAACCTCTTCCTCGGTCAAGTCTTTGACGCGGGTGTCGGGGTTTACTCCGGTTTTTGCAAGGATTTTATTTGCACTGCTTCTGCCAATTCCGTAAACGTATGTCAAGCCAATCTCCACACGCTTCTCTCTGGGCAAGTCAACACCGGCTATTCTGGCCATCCTTTAATACACCTCCAAATTAGTTAAAACGCTTTTTATTGGATTTTAAGGGTGAATTATTGCGCGTTCCGGGGCAGCCGCACCGTGCGGCTTCAGCCGCGCCCGCGGTCGGCGGCAGACAATCAGCCCTGCTTTTGCTTATGCTTGGGGTTTTCGCATATAACCATTACTTTGCCTTTACGCTTAATGATTTTGCACTTTTCGCAAATAGGCTTTACAGAGGGTCTTACCTTCATTTTAATTACCTCCTTAATCGCTTCAAACAATCAAGCAATTGTATTTGTTTTTTACTTTGCTCTCCATGTAATTCTCCCGCGGGTGAGGTCGTAGGGAGAAAGCTCCACCGTAACCTTGTCGCCGGGTAAAATTCTTATGAAGTTCATGCGAAGCTTGCCCGAAATATGGGCGAGAATATGATGACCGTTGGGCAGCTCCACCTGAAACATGGCGTTTGGCAGCGCCTCCACAACCGTACCTTCAAGTTCTATCGCATCGTCCTTAGCCAAGGTGACAACCTCCTTCGGAATTAATTAACCGTTTAATCTGCTTCCGCACATGAGCGTCGCACAAAAGCCGCGAAACGTCCGCCGAGCCTTTGAGCGGGACAATGTGCTTGAGCCGTTTCTTTTTAGAGCTGTTCAGCCCGTGACGCTTTCCGTCGGCAAGGTAGGCGAAGCCGTCTTCGATTCGAAGAACTATATAAAATCGCCCCTTATCGTGTCCCGCCGCGGATTTTACCAGCGCTCCCGCTTCCATCGCCGCACCTCTTGTCAAAGTGTGAGGAAAACGGGTTCGCCGTCCGTGACGACTACGGTGTTTTCATAGTGCGCCGAAAGGCTTTTATCGTTTGTCCGTACTGTCCAGCCGTCCCTTTGGTCAAAATTAACCTCATATCCTCCCAGGGTTATCATGGGTTCAATGGCTATGACCATATTTTTTACCAGTCTTACGCCGTGACCCTTGCGGCCGAAATTGGGAACATCGGGGGCTTCGTGAAGGTTTTTCCCCACGCCGTGACCGACTAACTCGCGGACAACTCCGCAGCCGTTCCCCTCGGCGTATTCCTGAACCGCCGCGCCGATGTCGCCGATGCGGTTTCCGCTGACCGCCGCTGCCGCGCCCCTGAAGAAGCACTCCCGCGTCACGTCGATAAGCCGCTGCGCGTCCGCGCTGATTTTCCCGACGGGGAAGGTTCGCGCGGCATCGCCGTGATAGCCTTTGTAGAAGGCTCCTACATCTATGCTTACGATGTCGCCCTCGCGAAGGATTGTCTTTGCGGAGGGAATGCCGTGAACCACAACCTCGTTCGGAGATATGCAGCAGCAGGACGGGAAGCCTCGGTAGCCCTTGAACGAGGGCTTTGCGTGGTGGGAAAGAATAACCTTTTCCACCGCGTTGTTAAGCTCGGCGGTCGATATGCCGGGCTTAACAGCCTCTTCCGCCCTGTTGAGCGCCTCCGCCACAATTTTTCCGGCTTCGGCCATTAATTCTATTTCCGATTTTGTTTTAATGACAATCATTGCTCAATACCAACAGCTCTCATGACGTTTGACGTCGTATCGCTCAGCTCCTCGCAGCCCTTTGCCGTGCGGAGCAGCCCCTTTTCGCGGTAAAAATCCTCAAGAGGCTTTGTCTGCTCATGGTAAACCCGAAGCCTTTGCATTATGGTTTCGGGAACGTCGTCCGAGCGCGTTATCAGCTTTCCGCCGCACTTGTCGCATTTCCCTTCCCGCGCGGGAGGATTGTACTTTACATGGTACGACGCCGCGCAGTCCGCGCATTCGCGTCTGCCGCCGAGCCTTTCGACAATGGCTTCGTCATCAACGTCGATATTGAGGGCGAAATCAAGGTCTATTCCCATGGAGTCCATTGCCTCGGCCTGAGGAATTGTTCTGGGAAAGCCGTCAAGGATATAGCCCTTTTCACAGTCGGGCTCGCTTATCCTCTCCTTGACCATGGATATTACAACATCGTCGGGAACAAGCTTGCCTTCGGTAATGTAACCCTCGGCCGCAAGCCCGAGAGGAGTTTTTTCGCTGATTGCCTTCCGAATTATCGCTCCGGTGGAGATATGAGGAACGCCCAGTCTTTCGCGCAGAATTTCCGCCTGAGTTCCCTTTCCTCCGCCGGGAGGTCCCATTATTGTAAATTTCATTTTACTCGCCTCGCCGAATTATTCAAGGAATCCCTTGTAATGGCGCATGAGCATCTGGCTTTCGATCTGTCTTACCGTTTCAAGGGCAACGCCGACTACGATGAGCAAGCTGGTGCCTGTGAGCGCGATAGAGCTGAGAGAACCGAGATTGGGGATGCACTCGCTGATTACAATGGGAAGCACGGCAACTATACCGAGGAAGATTGCTCCGACAAGAGTTACTCTTCCGAGAACCTTGGCAATATAGTCGCTTGTGGGCTTGCCGGGACGAATTCCGGGAATCATACCGTTGTTTTTCTTTATATTGTTCGACACTTCAACGGGATTGAAGGTTATTGACGTATAGAAATACGTAAAGCCCACAATCAACAGGAAGTAAACGAGCGGATAAAAGATCCTGCTGACAATTCCGCCGCCGCCCGTAATGAACGAAGCAATGCTCACGAGCACGCCCGTACTCTTTCCGAAAAGAGTGGCTATTGTCGCGGGGAAGGTCATGATTGACATTGCGAAGATAATAGGAATAACGCCCGCCATTGCGACCTTAATCGGGATATAGGTGCTTTGACCGCCGTACATTTTTCTGCCGACAACTCTTTTGGCGTACTGCACGGGTATTCTGCGCTCCGCCTCATTGACAAGCACAACGAAGGCTATCGACGCCAGAACATAAATTGCGAGCAACACAAGGAAGTACCATTGGTTGTTCCCGCCGGACATAAAGGTGTTCCAAGCCGAAACCACCATTGTGGGGATACGGCTTACGATACCGGCAAAGATAAGCATGGAAATGCCGTTGCCTATGCCCTTGCCCGTGATTTCCTCGCCAAGCCACATAAGGAAGGCCGTGCCTGCCGTGAAGGCGAAGATTACCGTAATCATAACAAGCCATGTCGGGAGATTGGCCTCGGTCGTCATGAGGGCGCCCTGATTTTTAAGAGTGAGCGTAAGACCCCATGCCTGAAGCGCCGCAAGCGCGACCGTGAGATAGCGGGTGATTTTTGTAATTTTCTTTCTGCCCTCTTCGCCTTCCTTGCTCATTCTTTCGAGAGCGGGAATGGCGACGCACAGCAGCTGCATGATGATGGAGCTGTTGATGTAGGGGGTGATTGACATCGCGAAGATAGTCGCGTTCGCCAGCGAACCGCCGGAGAACATATCCAGAAGATTGAACAGAGTGCTTCCCGAGCCGGAATTCATCCATGCGCTTACGACGTCGGGGTTAAGCCACGGCACGGGAATTACGCTGCCGAAGCGGAAAACAACCAGAAGAAAAATCGTGTAGAGAATTTTTTTGCGTAAGTCGGGGATCTTCCATGCGTTGCGAATTGTTTCGAGCACTTTAGATCACCTCCACCTTACCACCGGCAGCTATAATCTTTTCCTGTGCGCCCTTTGTTACACGCGCAGCCTTAACAGTTACCTTTTTTGTTATTTCTCCTCTTCCGAGAATTACAACGCCGTCGTTGATTTTGGAAATAACGCCGTTTTCCTTGAGCGCCGCGGCGTCGATGACCGCGCCGTCCTCAAAGCGGTTAAGCTCGGAAACATTAACCTCGGAATAGGTCTTTGCAAAAATATTATTAAAGCCTCTCTTGGGCAAACGTCTGTATAAAGGCATCTGACCGCCCTCAAAGCCGGGTCTTACTCCGCCGCCGCTGCGCGCGTTTTGACCTTTG
Organism: uncultured Oscillospiraceae bacterium; assembly: GCA_964537995.1. Lineage (GTDB taxonomy): Bacteria > Bacillota > Clostridia > UMGS1883 > UMGS1883 > JAFLUQ01. The sequence goes on along the minus strand of CAZICW010000055.1, from coordinate 3,599 downwards.
TGACCGCGGCCCGCGGTCTTGCCGTTACCGGTGCCCGCGCCTCTGCCCTTCCTTTTGGCTTCGGTCTTGCTGCCTTCGGCAGGTCTAAGCTCGTAGAGTTTCATTTGCCGCACCTCCTTTAGATTTCTTCAACAGTTACAAGATGACTGACCTTGTTCACCATGCCTCTGAGCTGAGGGGTGTCGTTGTGCAGGGCCACGTCACGGATTTTTTTGAGTCCGAGAGCCTTAACCGTAGCTATCTGATCCGCCTTGCGGCCGATTGTGCTTTTAACGAGAGTTACCTTAAGCTGTGCCACGTCAATCCCTCCTTACAGTTCCTGTGCTGTCTTGCCTCTGAGACGCGCAACATCCTCTGCGCTCTTGAGAGATGCAAGACCTGCTATTGTTGCTCTTACAACGTTTATGGGGTTATTGCTGCGAAGGCATTTCGCGCGGATATTCTTGATTCCGCACGCGTCCATAACCGCACGCACGCTTCCGCCGGCGATTACGCCGGTACCTTCCTTGGCGGGCTTGATGAGAACCTTGCCCGCGCCGTACTCGCCGAGTATATCATGAGGAACGGTTCCGTCTACAAGGGGGACGGAAATCATGTTCTTCTTCGCGTCCTCAATTCCCTTGCGGATTGCGTCGGGAACCTCCGCCGCCTTACCGAGACCGCAGCCCACGTTGCCCTTGCCGTCGCCGACAACCACCAACGCGCTGAAGCGCATTGTGCGTCCGCCTTTAACGGTCTTGGCGACACGGTTAATTCTGACAACCTTTTCGATTATATCCGATTCCGCGGAATTGTTTCTGCGGTCGTTTCTTTCTGCACGCTCTGCCATTGTTTCCTTCCTCCTTCCTTAGAATTGCAGCCCGCCGTCACGGGCGCCCGCCGCAAGCTCGGCCACGCGGCCGTGATAAATGTAACCGCCGCGGTCAAACACAACCTCGCTGATTCCGGCGGCCTTGGCCTTTTCGGCAACCAGCTTTCCGACCTTGTTCGCGGCTTCTTTGTTTCCGCCGTACTCACCCTTAAGCTCAAGACTTGACGCGGATACGAGAGTCGCGCCCTTTTCGTCGTCGATGATTTGAGCGTAGATATTATTAAGGCTTCTGAACACATTCAGACGCGGACGCTGCGCGGTGCCGGAAATGTGATTGCGCTGGCGGCGGTGTCTTTTCAGTCTTGCCTTATTGCTGTTGGGCTTATTAATCATATCGCCAATCTCCTCTCTTACTTCTTAGCCTTGCCGGCCTTGCCTTCCTTGCGGATTATGCGCTCGGAGACATATTTGATGCCCTTGCCCTTATACGGCTCGGGGGGTCTCTTTTCGCGAATTTCCGCGGCAACCTGACCGACAACCTGCTTGTCTGCACCCTTAATTATTATGCTTGTCTGAGAGGGGCATTCGATGGTTATACCTTCAACGGGAACATATTCAACATTGTGAGAGTAGCCCAAATTGAGAACAAGCGTCTTGCCCTGCATCTGCGCTCTGTAACCGACGCCGTTGATTTCAAGCTCCTTGGAAAAGCCGTTTGTTACGCCTTCGACCATGTTGTGAAGCAGACTTCTCGTCAATCCGTGAAGACTTTTGTGCGCCTTGTCGTCGCTCGGACGTTCAACCTTCAGAACGCCTGCCTCCTGCTTTATTATCATATCACCGTGAAGCCGGCGGCTGAGAGTACCCTTCGGACCCTTGACCGTAACAACATTTCCCTCGGCGACATCAACTGTTACTCCGGCGGGAACGGTGATAGGCATTCTTCCTATTCTTGACATATTTTCACCACCTAATTCTTTTTACTACCATACGATAGCAAGAACTTCTCCGCCTACCTTTTCAGCTCTTGCCTTCTTATCAGTCATAACGCCCTTGGACGTTGAAACAATCGCAATGCCGAGACCCTTGTAAACCGAGGGAAGCTCATCCCTGCCGGCGTATACTCTGAGTCCGGGCTTGGAAATTCTTTTCAGACCGGAAATAACCTTTTCGTTATTGGCGCCGTACTTGAGGACAATGTGAATCATGCCCTGCTTTCCGTCGTCCACTATATCATAGCTCTTGATGTAGCCCTCCTCAAGAAGAATCTGGGCAATCGCCTTCTTCATGTTGGAAACGGGGACGTCAACAGCCTTATGCTTCGCAGAGTTCGCGTTACGGATTCTCGTAAGCATATCCGCGATAGGATCTGTGATTTGCATGAGAATACCTCCTTTTCCGAAAGCTTGTTTTTACCAGCTTGCCTTTTTTACTCCGGGAATCTGCCCCTTATACGCCAGCTCTCTGAAGCAGATACGGCAAACGCCGTACTTGCGCAGATAACCGTGAGGCCTGCCGCAGATTTTGCAGCGGTTATACGCACGGGTGCTGTACTTGGGAGCCCTCTGCTGCTTCAATACCATAGATTTTCTTGCCATTTTTCCTGCCTCCTTAGCTTCTGGTAAAGGGCGCGCCGAGGAGAGTGAGCAGCTCGCGGGCCTCTTCATCCGTATTCGCCGTGGTAACGAATATAATGTCCATACCCCGTATTTTGTCGATTTTATCATAATCGATTTCGGGGAAAATAAGCTGTTCCTTAATGCCGAGGGAATAGTTCCCGCGACCGTCAAAGGAGTTGGGATTGATGCCTCTGAAGTCCCTTACTCTGGGCAGCGCCACATTGAAAAGACGGTCAATGAACTCATACATTTTTTCGCCGCGCAGAGTAACCTTGATGCCGATATTCATGCCCTGGCGGATTTTGAAGTTCGCTACGCTCTTCTTCGCCTTGGTTACAACGGGCTTCTGGCCTGTGATGAGCGCGAGGTCGTTTGAGGCAGCGTCGATAACCTTCGGGTTATCCTTCGCTTCGCCGAGACCGATATTTACAACGATTTTTTCCAGCTTAGGAATTTGCATTACGCTCTTATAGCCGAACTTCTTGAAGAGAGCGGGTGCAACCTCCTGAGTATACAGTGTTTTTATTGTAGACATTTAGAGCCGCCTCCTTTCTTACTTCTCGAAGTTCTCGCCGCACTTCTTGCAGACGCGAACCTTGCTTCCGTCGCCGAGAGTTACATAGCCGATTCTTGTGGGCTTTTGGCATTTGCCGCAGATATGCATAACATTCGCCGCGCTGACGGGAGCCTCCTGATGGATAATTCCGCCGATGTCGCCCTGCTTGCGGGGCTTTTTATGCTTGGTGACCATATTGACGCCTTCAATGATAACACGGTTTTTTGCGGGATCAACGCTGAGAACCTTGCCCTTTTTGCCTTTATCCTCACCCGTGATGACCATAACGACGTCGTTCTTTTTAATATGAATATTCTTGCTCATTGCTTTACCTCCCATTAAAGAACTTCGGGAGCAAGCGAGAGAATTTTCATATATTCATGATCTCTCAATTCTCTTGCAACCGGTCCGAATATACGGGTGCCTCTGGGGTTCTTGTCGTCTCTGATGATAACGGCGGCGTTTTCGTCAAATTTGATATAGGTTCCGTCGGCTCTGCGCACGCCGTTTACGCTGCGCACGATAACCGCCTTCACAACATCGCCCTTCTTAACCATGCCGCCGGGAGCTGCCTTCTTTACGGAAGCAACTATAACATCACCAATATTGCCAT
>CAZICW010000054.1:0-10819 GCA_964537995.1 uncultured Oscillospiraceae bacterium | reverse complement strand
TTTATGCCGGTTTATATCGGTTTGCGCCGCTCCGAAAGGCAGCGTCAAAAAAGAATACAATAACCTGTAAAAAGAATCACTTTTTGAAGCTTATCGTTACGCTTGTTCCTTTTCCCTCGACGCTGTCAAGGGACAGCCGTGCATTGTGGTATATTGCGCCGTGCTTTACTATCGCAAGCCCAAGACCCGTGCCGCCGACCGCCTTGGAATGGCTTTTATCCACTCTGTAAAAGCGTTCAAACACTCTTCCCCGGTGGGCGGGAGGGATTCCTATGCCGGTATCGCGGACGGTAACGGTTATATAATTTTCCGTATTGTTAAGGATAATATCTACAACGCCGTTTTCCTTATTGTATTTGATGGCGTTGTCGCAGAGATTGTAAATCATTTCGTCAAGAATTTTCCGTACTCCCGAAACCCTTGCGGCGGAGCCGATTAAGTTTAGAGTGATGTTTCTTTTTGCCGCTTCGCTTCTTAAGCGGTCGATAATCTCTCCGGACAGCTCGTATAAATCAACCGTTTCGTTTTCCGAAGCGATGCTTTTCTCGTCAAGCTCCGAAATTTTTATAATATCGTTTACCAGGGAAATCAATCTTTGGGCCTCGTCGTAAATGGCCTTTGAAAAATCCGCCGCGGCTTCGGCGGGGACGCCTCCGTCTTTCATAAGCTCGGCAAAGCCCGAAATCGAGGTAAGCGGCGTTTTAAGCTCATGGGAAACATTCGCCGTAAATTCACGGCGCAGCGCCTCCCGCTTTTCGCTTTCGGTAATGTCGATAATAATAACAACCGCGCCTATGACGCTTTCGTCCTCAACGAACACGGGGGTCGCGATAAGGCTGTATACGCGCTCGTTTTGAGTCATTGTATTTTCGGCTCTTTCTCCCGAAAGAACACGGTCGATTACCTCGCGGAAATTTTTTATCCTGCAAAGCGAGAGTACGCTGCCCGCCGGCGCGGTTTCGATTCCGAGCAGCCGTAACGCGGCGCGGTTGCAGGTCAGAAGATTTGTCTCCTTGTCGATGACCAAAAAGCCCTCGCTCATGTTTTCGGTGATGAGCTTAAATTCCTCCTGCCTTTTTCGGGCGAGCCGGAGCTGCCCGTCGATTGTCTGCTTTTGCGCGGCGATTTTTTCCAAAAGCGGCGCAAGCTCCTCATAGGCGTCGTTGTTTTCGGGCCGCTCCAAATCAAGCTCGTTTATGGGCTTGATTATTGCCTTTGAAACCCTTGCCGAAAGGATGCACGTTAAGACAACGGCTATGATTAAAATAATCAGCAGCGGATGAAAAAGTCCCAACAAAATGGTAATGACGGTATATTGCTCGGTCGAAACCCTCAAAACGCTGTTATCGGAAAGCCGCGTAGCGTAATATACGGTTTTTTCCGTAAGCGTTTTTGAATATCTGACGCTCATGCCGGAGCCGGTCTCCATAGCCTGTTTTATTTCTTCGCGCTCCGAGTGATTGTCAAGCTCCTGCGCGACCGCCTGACTGTCAAAAAGAACATTGCCGCTTTCGCTTATCAGCGTTACGCGGTTATTTCCGCTTTCAAATTTATCGAAAAAATCCATACCTTCATTTTCAATCGCCTGAGAAAGATAATTCGCTTCGCTTTCAAGCTCGGCTTGAATCCGGCGTTCAAATAAATTAAACAAAATTCCTATGATGAAAGCGACTGTGGCGGTCAAAACAATAAGGGTTGCAAAAAACGACGAACGGAAAATTTTCTTATTCATCTTCCGCACCGCCTATCTTATATCCGATTCCCTTCACCGTTTGAATCAAATCGCCGGCGGAGCCGAGCTTTACCCGAAGCTTTCTGATATGGACGTCGAGCGTTCTCGACTCGGTATAATATTCGCCCCACACCCTTGAGAGCAGCGTGTTGCGCTCAAGCACGTTCCCGTCGGCCTCCAAAAGGGCGAGGAGCAGCGAATATTCCTTGTAAGAGAGAGTTATCCTCTCTCCCGATACGGATATAATATGCTTGGACGGATTGACATACAGCTCTCCTACGCGGTACACCTTCCCATCGGCGGACTTTGTTTTTTCAAATCGGCGAAGCACCGCGCGAACCCTTGAAATAAGCTCGGTCATTCCGAACGGCTTTGCGATATAATCGTCCGCGCCCATGTCAAGACCGGTTACCTTGTCAAATTCGCTGTCCTTTGCGGTAAGCATAATAACCGGAAGCTTCTCCGTTTCGGATTTTTCACGAAGCCTTTTCAAAATTGATAAGCCGTCCTCTCCGGGCAGCATAATATCAAGCAAAATCAGCTCCGGCGCGTTTTGGCTTATTTCGCTCCAAAAATCAGCCGGAGAGGAAAAGTCCTTTACGTCAAAGCCCTCCCTTGACAGCGCGTATCTGACAAGCTTTCTGATGTTGTCGTCATCCTCAACCAAATAAATCATGCCCACACCTCCGTTTGATTTATTATAACGCTTATACGGGCGGTTTGCAAGGCTAATATTTAAATGCCGCTGTCCGTATGCTCCCCCGTTAAGGAATATATAACCCATTCGGCAATATTTTCCGCGTGGTCGCCGATGCGCTCGAAATATTTCGCTATCATAAGCAAATCCGTAAGCGCCTCGGCATTGCCCTGACCTTGCGCTATGGCGCTTATAAGCTCGTTTTTTACCTTGACGAACAAATCATCGACCCGATTGTCCTGCTCTATTACCGAATCGGCAAGCGCGGCGTCCTTTTTTACGAAGGACTCGATGCTTCCCGTAACCATTTTTACGCTTGCCGCCGCCATAGCCGCGATATGCGTTTTGCTTTCAAATCCGCTTTTTGTTACATACGGGGCTATTTCGGCGATGTCCGAGGCCTGGTCGCCGATGCGCTCCATGTCGGAAATCATTTTAAGCGCGGACGAAATAACTCTTAAATCCGTCGCAACGGGCTGCTGGCGCAGAAGCAGACTTATGCAGAGCGTTTCAATTTCGCGCTCCTTTCGGTCTATCTGCCTGTCGGCGTCAAGACAGGCGTTTTTCATTGCCGCGTCGCCGTCGGTGAGATATTTTACGGCGGCTGTGATGGCGTCCTCGCATAACGCGCCCATTGTTATAAGCTCCGCGTTAAGCCGGGCAAGCTGCTTTTCAAAGGTGTTTCTCATTATCCGAACCTCCCTGTGATATAATCCTCCGTCCGTTTGTCGGACGGCGTCGAGAACATTTTTTCGGTGTCGCCGAACTCAATAATCTCTCCGAGCAGGAAAAACGCCGTTTTATCGGCAATTCTCGCGGATTGCTGCATATTGTGCGTTACCGTTACGATTGTATATTTTTTCTTTAGCTCAAGAGCCAAATCCTCAATTTTTGAGGTAGATATCGGGTCGAGAGCCGAGGTCGGCTCATCCATAAGCAGTATCTCCGGCTCTACCGCAAGCGCCCTTGCGATGCAAAGTCTTTGCTGCTGTCCGCCGCTCATTCCGAGGGCGCTCTTTCCGAGCCTGTCCTTGCACTCGTCCCAGATTGCGGCCTGCGTAAGGGAGCGTTCCACTATTTCGTCAAGCTTAATTTTTGACCTTGTTCCGTGTATTCTCGGACCGTACGCGATGTTGTCGTAAATACTCATAGGAAAGGGATTGGGCTTCTGAAAAACCATTCCGACCCGCCTCCTCAGAATATTAACGTCTATATCCCTGTAAATATCGACGCCCGAAAGCCTGACTTCGCCCTCAATGCGGCAGCCGTCAATCAAATCGTTCATTCTGTTGAGCGTTTTTAAAAAGGTTGATTTGCCGCAGCCCGACGGACCGATAAGAGCGGTGATCTCCTTCTCGGGAATCGAGATATTTATATCCTTCAGGGCATGGTTTGCGCCGTACCACAGATTCAAACCGCCGACGGTTATAATATTGCTCATAAATTAACCTCTTTTCCGTTTAAGCTTCGCTGCCGCGGCCTTTGCGGATATGTTTATGACAAACGTAAGCGCGAGAAGTATCGCGGCTATCGCAAAGGCAGTGTCAAACTCGCCGCGTTCCTTCGCGTACATATACAGCGCGACCGTAAGCGTCGAGCCGGCTCTTTGCGGCAGAACGCTTTCGTATATTCCCAAAATTTCATTTGCCATTCCCGCCGTAAAAAGCAGAGCCGCGCTTTCGCCGACAATTCTTCCGACGGAAAGAATACAGCCCGTGACAATGCCGTCGATGGCGGACGGCAGAACCGCCGTGCGTATCATATGCCATTTTCCCGCGCCGAGCGCAAGCGCGCCCTCTCGGTATGCCATCGGCACGGTTTTAAGGCTTTCCTGCGTTGTTCCGATTACAGTCGGCAGGGTCATAATCACAAGCGTAAGCGCGCCGGCGATAAGACTTGTTCCGAGCGCGCAGAACCGGACAAAGATAAGCATTCCGACAAGCCCGTATATAATGGACGGAATGCCCGAAAGCGTTTCCGTGGCAAGCTCGATTGCCCTTACGGTTTTTTTGCTTTCGGCGTATTCGTTGAGATAGATCGCCGCTCCGACGCCTATCGGCAAAACGATAACAAGCGTTATCAGTATGATGTAGAGCGTATTCAGAAGATTGGGCAATATCCCTGCGGTGTTGTTCAGAAGGCTCGGCTTCGACGAAAGAAGCTTAAACGATATATAGGGAACGCCCCGCACAAGGATATATCCGATAATTCCCAAAAGCAGAAGACATATAAGTCCTGCCGACAGGTACATAAGTATATTCAACGCCGCGCTTTTGATTTTCCGCGACGCGGATACGGAGTTATTCATTCTTCGCACCCCGCTTTACGACAAAATTCAGTATGAGATTGATAATCATTATAAATACAAACAGCACAAGCGCAATCGAGAAAAGCGCCTTCCTCTGAAGCCCCGAGGAATACGACATTTCGCTCGCGACCGCCGTTGTCAGGAAACGGACGCTCCCGAAAAGGCGGGGCATATTCGCCACGTTCCCCGAAACCATCATAACCGCCATTGCTTCGCCGATTGCCCTGCCTACGCCGAGAACGACCGCGGTAACGATACCGCTTCTCGCCGCGGGAACAATTACCTTGAAAACCGTTTCCGTTTTTGTCGCGCCGAGCGCAAGCGAGGCCTCCCTGTATTCCTTCGGGACGGCGCGTATAGCCGTTTCGGAAACGGAAATTACCGAGGGAAGAATCATTACCGTCAGCACGATAATTGCGGAAAACAGGTTTGCTCCGTCGGGAAGCCGAAAGAGCGTGCGCACAAGGGGAACGATAATTATCATTCCCAAAAGCCCGTAAACAACGGACGGTATTCCCGCAAGCAAATCCACCGCCGCGCGCACGGACGCCGAAAGTTTGCCGCCCGACATTTCCGCTAAAAATATCGCGCACATCAGACCTATCGGTACGCCTAAGACAATTGCGCCGAAGGTTCCGTAAACGGAGGACAGGATAAACGGCAATATACCGTATGACGGCTCCGCGGCCGCGGACGCCCATTTTGTTCCGAAAAGGAAATCGAACAGTCCGATTTCCTTTATTGCGGGAATGCCGCTGACAACGAGGAACAGCGTTATAATCAGGACAAAGGCGACGGCAAGAAAGCCGCAAAGGAAAAATACCGCGTTCATTGCCTTCTCAAAAATATCCGCCGCTTTTTTCGGTTTGTTCATTCGCGCCTCTCCTATCTTTTAACAGGGACCGCTCCCGCCCGGGTAATATACTCGTCCGCTTTTTCGCTTGTCGCAAAATCGAAGAAAGCTTGAGCCGCCTTTGAAAGCGAAGCGTTTTTCTTCGTTACGAGTACGAAATTCCTTTGAATTTTATATTCCCCGTCCTGAATTGCCCGCTCGGTCGGTCTGACGCCCTCGACGCTGAGCGCTTTAACACTGTCGTTTACGGACGCGACGGAAGCGTAGCCGATTGCGTTCGGGTTGCCCGACACCGTTTGCACGACGTCGCCTGTGGAGGTAAGCTCCTGCGAATAGCGGCATTTATCCTCCGTGCCGGTTATCGCCTCAAAGCCGTCGCGCGTTCCCGACGCCGCCTCTCTGCCGATTAAAACTATGGGCGCGTCGTTGCCGCCGACCTCGCTCCAGTCGGAAATCGCGCCCGTATAAATCTGCCCGATTTGCTCGACGGTTAAGTCGCTGACGGGGTTTTCCGGATTTACGATAACGGCGATGCCGTCTATCGCGACCACGGTGCCGATCAGCTCCTCAGCCTCCTCGTCCTTGAGATTGCGGCTTGAAAGACCTATGTCGCATCTGCCCTCGGATACCGCTTGGATGCCCGAGCCGGAGCCTGTCGGGTTATATGTAACCTTAACGCCGCCGTTGGCTTCCATATACGCCTCGCTGAGATAGCCGATTACCTTTTCCATTGAGGTTGAGCCGTCCGTTGAGACGGTTTGCGCCCCGTCCGCGGCGGTGCCGTCGGCTCCGCAGCCCGCAAGAGCGCCCGCGAGCAGCGTAAACGCCGCCGCGGCTGCCATGATTTTCTTCATTGAAACCACTCTCCTTGAATTTTATTTTCGTTACGCTCTTATTATATCTCAGTCAATGTTAATTCCGAAAGCAAGGGCGTGTTAATTCCGTGTAAATTATTATAAGGAAACGGTCCGAGAGAACCGCTAAAGCTCTCTCGGACCGAATTGCCCGACCGATAAATTTTGTTTTTTCAGCGCGCGGAGCTTTCTGCGAGCAGCCATTCGGAGCTTTGCCGCTGCAGCTCCGCCATACGGCGATAGACGCCGCTTCTTTCCATAAGCTCGGACGGAGAGCCTTCCTCCGCTACACGTCCGTCCGTAAGAACGATTATCTTATCGGCTGCCGCCACCGTCCGCATACGATGGGCGATAATCAGTACGGTCTTTCCGGCAAGCAGACGGGAGAGCGCTCCCTGAACCCTGGTTTCGTTTTCCACGTCAAGACCGGAGGTAACCTCGTCCAGCAGCACAATCGGCGCGTCCTTCAGCAAGGCTCTGGCAATGGAAATCCGCTGCCGCTCGCCGCCGGAGAGCCTTGCTCCGTTCTCTCCGATGGGAGTGGCGTAGCCTTGCGGCAGCCGCCGCGCAAATTCGTCGCAGTTTGCCGCCCTTGCCGCCGCCAAAACCTCTTCATCCGTAGCGCCGCGTCGGCCGAGACGGATGTTTTCCGTGACGGTGTCGTCGAAAAGCACGACATCCTGAAACACCATTGAGTAATCCCGCAGCAGCGCCTCGGGGTCTACCGTGGAGATGTCAACGCCGCCTACCCGAATAACGCCGCTCGAAGCATCCCACAGCCTTGCGGCGATTCGGGCGCAGGTGCTTTTTCCGGAGCCGGAGGGGCCCACAAGAGCGGTTACCTCTCCCTCCTTGACCGTAAAGCTTACGTCGTGCAGAACCTCCTTTTCGCCGTATGAAAAGCTGACGTGCTCAAAAACGATGTCATGACCGTCGGGGTTAAATTGCTTTGTCCCTTCCGCCGTGGGCGTATCATAGATTTCGTTTATACGGTCGGCGGAAACCTGAGAAACGAACATTTCCGCAATAAGAGCGAGACTCTGGTCGAAGGGCGCGTAAACACGGGAGATAACAAGCAAAAACATGAACAAAAGCATAAAGTCGATACTGCCGGAAAGAATCAGCTTGGCGCCCGTAAGTATTGTCGTCGCCGCGCCCAGCCGCATAATAACGCCGGCGGCGTTGACGAAAATGCCGGTTCCCAGCTCTCCGCGGACGGTAATCCGTTCATGCTCGTCGATTTTCCGATTCAGCCCGTCCAGATACCGCTCCTCCATGTTCGCGGCGCGGATTTCCCTGATGTTTTCCAGCGCCTCCTGAATACCGTCGGATACCCGAACGGCGGCGCTTTTTGTCTGTTCCGCGTTACGGGCGGCGAGACGGCGGCTCCCGAACAACAGCCCGAAGGCTGCCGGCACACCCCACAGGCAAGCAATTGCGAGCCGCCAGTCGTAAGCAAGAAGGCAAACGGCGATGACTGCCGTGGAGATATAAGCTCCGTACAGGTATCCCAGCACATGGGACCATACGTGTTCCATTCGGTTAACGTCCCCCATAATTGTTTCGGTCAGATCCGCGATATCGCGCTTGCCGAAATATCCCAAAGGCAATTTGCGCATCCGTTCCGCCAGCCCCAGACGGGAAGCCCTGACCTCGTTGTATACCAACCCGTATGTCGCCTTATATTGCTGTAAATGCGTCGCGAAGGACAGGAGCGCAAAGAGCGCCGTCAGCCCGATTATGGGCGCCGCCGCGGGCAGCGGACTTCCATCGGTCAGCGTTTTCGTAAATCCGGACGTCACCAAATACAGAATACTGACGCCGCTCATGACAATCAGATTGACAATTACCGTCCAAAAGACGCCCTTCTTTACGTTGCGGACGCCTTGCTCGGTCAGGGCGTATTTTTGCCGAAATTTTTCTCCGAACATTTACTTTGCCTCCTTTTCGGCGGTAATTTTCCACTGTGCCGCCTTGTTATAGTCAGCCCACATTCGGGCGTAAAGTCCTCCCGCGGCAATCAGCTCCGCGTGGGTGCCCTGCTCAACAAGGCGTCCCCTTTCCAAGACAAGAATTTTGTCCGCGTTTACAACCGTGGAAAGACGGTGGGCAATCATAATTACCGTGCGGCCCTTTGTCAGCGCGGCAAATGCCTTTTGTATCAACGCCTCGTTTTCGGGATCGGCAAAAGCGGTCGCCTCGTCCAAAATCACAATGGGCGCGTCCTTCAGAATGGCTCCCGCCAGCGCAATGCGCTGACGTTCGCCGCCGGAAAGACTGACGCTGCCCGTGCCGAGCCGCGTATCAATGCCGTCGGGCAGCTTGTCAAGAATATCGCCGCACTGTGCCGCCGCCAGCGCGGCAAGCGCCTGTTCCCTTGTCGCTTCGGGACGGGCGGCGCGTACATTTTCCAAAACGGACGCCTTGAACAGACGGGTATTTTGAAATACGAACGCAATCCGATTCATGAGAACATGGGGGTCGATTTGCGTAACGTTTACGCCGCCGATCTCCACCGCGCCGGAATCCGCGTCCCAAAATCGGGGAATCAGGCTTGCCGCCGTCGTTTTGCCGCCGCCGGACGGACCCACAAGAGCGACTGTCTGCCCCGGCTCCGCCGTAAAGGAAACGCGGGAAAGAGCGGGGCTGTCCGCGCCGCCGTATGTAAAGCTCACGTCTTTAAACTCCACTTTATTGCCGTGGGGCGTTTGCGGGTGCGCGGGCATCTCCTGAATGGGCGCTTCCGTTACCTTGTTGATACGTTCCAGAGCGGCCTCCGCCAGCAGCATACCCTCCGAAGCGAACATAATTTTTGCAAGCGCGGTGGAAAGAATGGCGGAAAACACCGCGTAAAAAGCGAAGTCGGCGACAAAGCCCGCGAAATTGCCGCCCGCCAATGCGTTCGGAGCAAGGAATAAAGCCGCCGGCACCAAAAAAATGAAGGCTCCCTCGGTAAAGGTTAAATTGACGGACTGGGGAACTTTGCACACCTTCGACTGGTAATAGTCCCCCTTGTCGCTGTAATCCTCGATTGCCTCTTTAAACGCCTTGAACGAGTAGACCGTCTGCTGAAAGATTTTGACCACGGGAATACCGCGGACATATTCGGTTCCCGCTTTGGTCATGCGGTCCTGAGCCGCCCTGTATTCCGTCATCAGCGCGGCGTTTTTGCCTCCCATCATGGAAAACATTGCCGCGACCGAAATTACAGCCGCCAAAAGGCAGGCGCCGCCCATCCGCCAATCAAAAACGAACATCATTGCCAGCATGGACACGAACAGCACAACCGTACCGACAATATCCGCCAAATTATGCGCCAGCAGCGTTTCGGTGTCGGCGGCCGCCGCGTCCAGCCTTCCGCGAATCAAACCGGAAGCGTTGGAATCGAAATATCCCGGCGGAGCCTTCATTAAACGGGCGACGCCCCGCTTACGGATGTTGCAGGCTGTGCGGAAGGCGGCAAGATGCGTACACATCATACCGGCAAAATACAGGATAATACCGCCTACCGCGAATATAAAGGCTGCATAACCGTATATGGAAACATTCCGCGCCTGCGTCCATTCCGGCGCGACGGCGATTAAATCCCGTGCCGCCAGCCAGATGCAGACATAGGGAGCCATGCCGAGCAGCATGGACACCGCCGACAGAATCAGCCCCAAAAGGATAAGTCCCTTGCGGCTGCCCGCGTAATCCGCCAAGACAGCCACGGCGCTCTTTTTTCTCCGTGTCATAAAATGACCTCCTTGTGATGAAATATATAGTTAGCTTAGTCTAACCCGAAGTGAAAAAATACGGCTTCCCCGCTATGCTCCGTCGGGGAAGCGGCGGACAATTTCCGATAATCTGCCGGCGAGGGAAAGCTATTCGCCTTTTCCGTCAAGCGGCATCAGCTTTTGCCAGCCGGCGGTATAAAACGTCTGAAGCTGCTCTACGTCCCGCATTGCCTGAGCCTGTGGCATATCATGAATCACAATCTCGAAGATGCCGCCGAGCATACCGCTGACGATGATATGGCATAACGAGCGGTTCGGCATGGGAAAGCTGTAGCCGAGGCCGTGGAGCGTTTCCATATATTTTACGGTGCTTTCCACCTCAACCTCAACCATGTTGTGGAGAAAATTTTCATAGCCGGTGCCTTCCGAACCGCACAGCAATAGTTTCACCGGTTCCCTGTGCCGGCAGATATAGTCCACCATCCAGCGCAGGTAAGAGCTTGATTCCGCGCCCATATGCTCCGGCTGCTCCTCCGCGGGAAGCTCGGCAAAGGAAAGCTGCGCGTCCATGAATTTGCTCATCAGCATGGCGGCGTGAGGCTCCACAATGGAGGCGAACAGAGCCTCCTTGCTGGAAAAATAGCCGTAAAAGGCTCCCG
>CAZICW010000053.1:0-10902 GCA_964537995.1 uncultured Oscillospiraceae bacterium | reverse complement strand
TCGGGACTTGGAAGCGGCCCTTGCGCGGCGCCGCTTACGGCTTGCACGAGCCGCAGGGTGAAAATCCCGACGCTATGGCCTCTTCAAGGCTGTAAAAATAAATTCTGTTTTGCTCGGCAGGCAAGCTGGCACAGGTGGGCAAATGATATTTTTCGCTCGATATGTTCCCAATATACATAGCTTCTCCGTCAGCATTCTCGGCTTCGGCGCGAATCTGCGCCGTGCTGCCCTTTCCGACGTTTACCGTAAGTTCCGCTCCGTCGGTGCGGAAAATAACGGTGCCGTTCTTATCCGTCCGATAAATCGCCGCTCCCGCGTCCGACAAACGCGAAAGCGTATTCTCGTCGGGATGACCGTAGCGGGAATTTGCTTCGACCGAAATTACGGCATAGGTCGGATTGACGGCTCTCAAAAATTCATAGCAGGTCGAGCCGCCGCTGCCGTGATGGCCGACCTTCAGCACAGTCGATTCCAGCTCGCGCCCGCTTTTGAGCATAAGCTTCTCGGACGTTGTTCCCGCGTCGCCCGTGAACAGGAAGGAAATATCGCCGTATACAAGCCGGCACACAAGCGAATTTTCGTTTTTGTCGTCGGTCAGTTCTACGGGAGCCAGAAAGGTTATCTTTGCGTCTCCAAGCTTAAAGCTGTCGCCCGCCGACGCAACCGTAAGCTCCGCTCCGACCTTTGCAAGCCTATCCTTCAGCTCCGCAAAAAGGAGGCTGTCGTCGTCGGCAACGGGAGAAAAGCATATTCCCGCCTTTGCGCGGACAAGCGCGCCCGCGATTCCGCCGATGTGATCCTCGTGGGGATGAGAGGCTATTATGTAGTTAAGGTAACTTACTCCGTTATCGCGCAGATACGAATAAACAAGCGACGAATCCGCAACATTCCCGCCGTCGATAAGCATGGCTTCGCCGTCGCACAGCACAAGCGCGCAGTCGGCCTGTCCCACGTCAATGAAGTGTACCTCAAGTCCGCCGCCGGAGCTTTTATCGGTTTCGAAGCAGGCGGAAAGCGTAAACAGAAGGACAAGCAGGACTGTAAGAGCGCAGATTCTTTTTCGTGACATTTTTGTCACTCCTTTATTTCAGACAGCTTTACGGTCACGGTTGAGAAATCGTTTGGCGGAAATTCAATAAGGATTCCCCTGTTCATAAGCATATCGCCCATATATTCCTTTCCGCTGTATTCGTCGCGGTATTTTGCGCGCGGCTTCAGCCCTTTCAGGCGAAGGCGCGTATAGTAGGAATTGGACTTAAACATCAGCCTTGCGACACAGACAAATGCGTTTTTCTTTTCCTTATCGACGCAAATCCAGCCGCCGAGATTTCCCTCAAAGGGGTTAAATAAGCGGTAAAAATCACCGTATGATACAATATTGCGTAAGCTTTGATACTGCGCGGTCTGCTTTTTTATCTCATCGAGGTCGGATTGCGGCAGCTCGGTTATGTCAAGCTCGTATCCGAAATTGCCGCTCATGGCGACGTCTCCCCTCGTTTTCAGCGAGGTTCGGCGATGAGTATACTGATTGGGGCTCTGCGTAACATGGCTGCCCATCGCGGATAACGGATATCCGAACGAGGTTCCGTACTGAATGTAAACACGTTCAATCGGGTCGGTGTTGTCGCTTGTCCATATTTGCGGCATATAACAGAGGATTCCCGCGTCGAAACGCCCGCCTCCGCCGCTGCAGCCTTCAAAGAGAACATTACTGTGAGCGGAAACAATTTCGTCCATTACGCGGTAAAGCCCCAAGGTGTATTCATGATTAAAGCCCTTGCGCGGCATATCGGTTATATATCGGTTCATGTCCCATTTTACATATTCGATATTCGCGCCGTCCAATACGGAATTTACAGCATTTATTACATAATCCTGCACCTCGCGGCGTGAAAGGTCAAGCACAAGCTGATTTCGTATCAGCGCCGGCGAGCGCAGCTCGGTATGTACGGCCCAATCGGGATGGGCGCGGAAAAGCTCGCTGTCGGGGCTTACCATTTCAGGCTCAAACCAAAGTCCGAATTTTAAGCCGAGAGCATTGATTTTTTCGGCAAGGCCGCCTATGCCCGAAGGAATTTTTTCTTCATTCGCGTACCAATCGCCGAGAGAGCAGCGGTCATTATCGCGTTTACCGAACCAGCCGTCGTCAAGAACGAAAAGCTCAATTCCCAGCTCCGCCGCAAGCGACGCGATCGAGAGCAGCTTTTCCTCGTCAAAATCCATATATGTGGCTTCCCAGTTGTTTATAAGTATGGGACGCTCCTTTGCGCTGTATTCTCCACGGCAAATTCTTTTGCGTATGAAATCATGGTATTCTCGCGAAAGCTCCCCAAGTCCGTCGCCGAAGCAGAGAATACATTCGGGAGTTGTGAAATATTCGCCGCCCTCAAGCGTATATTCAAACATAAACGGATTTATTCCGGAATTTACACGCGTTCTGCCATGCTGATCGACCTCGATTTCGGTCATATGATTTCCGCTGTAAACAAGCATAAAGCCAAAGCAGCAGCCGTTGTCCTCGTTCGCGCCGTTTTCCTTGAGGATAACGAAGGGATTCAGCATATGTCCGCTGCCGCCGCGGGCGTTTCCGAGCTGATACACTCCCTGCGCAAGGCGGTTTTCGGCAATGCCGCGTTCCCTTCCCCATGCTCCGGTGAAGTGCAGTTCCTCATAATCGCTGTCGGGAAATTCCACCGACGCGGAAAACGCCCTGTCTATTACAAGCCTTCCGCTGCCGATGTTTTTAATTTTCGCGCTTCGGCAAAGCGCGTTGCTCTCGGGGAAAACCGTATAGCAAAGCTCGACTTCGACGTCGGCGGCAGTGTCGGCGGCAATTATCACCAAGGTTTCCGCGTCATCGCCGAGAGCCGACGGAAGCCCGTCAAGTTTCGGCTTGCCCCGCATGATACTGTGGCTTTTATATTTCAAAACAATATTTTTGTCCGTCGAAATCGCGGGGCTGCGCAAATCGGTATAGCCGAAGCAGGGATATTCCTGCCTCAATTCGTCAAGGCACACGCCGTCTTCTCCGCATCCTTGGAAGCACCACCAGCCGCGCATATCCTCGCCATAGGAAACGGGAAGAATTTTCCGTCCGAAATAATCGTGCAGAATATAGCCCTCTCCGCTTATTCTTATGACATAGCTCATGCCTTTTCCCTGAAGGAAAAACAGATCTCCGATTTTTTCAATCATGCTTTCGCTTCCTCCCGTATACCGATTCTTATTTGTGCCGATTCGCAAACAGCGCGTCAGGTGTTTGGAAATTTTTGCTTATAGGTTTCCATGCAGGTTTCGATAATCTTTTCCGCTTCGTCTCTGCCGAGAACCTCTTTTACGGCAGTTTCTTTATTTTCAAGGAATTTATAAACCTCGAAGAAATGAGAAATTTCCTTGAAAATATGATCAGGCAGCTCTGAAATGTCATGGTATATGGAATAGGTCGGATCCTTGAAGGGAAGGGCGATAATCTTTTCGTCCACCATACCGCCGTCAATCATCTTTATTACGCCTATGGGATAGCAGCGCACAAGCACAAGGGAATCTATTACCTCCTGACACAGCACAAGCACGTCGAGGGGGTCGTCGTCGCCGGCGTAAGTGCGGGGAATAAAGCCGTAATTGGCGGGATAGTGTGTTGAGGTGTAAAGCACGCGATCAAGGATTATCATGCCTGTTTCCTTGTCCAGCTCGTACTTGTTCTTGCCGCCCTTGCCTATTTCGATTACGGCAAGGAAATCATCCTTTTTGATTCTTTCGGGGGAAACATTGTGCCATACATTAAACATAAAAAATCATCCTCTCAAATATTTTGGTATGTGATTTTTAAAAACACCGTCAACGGTTTTTCCCCAGCCGACGGGAAAATCATTCCACAGCGCGGCGCAATAGCCGCGTCCCGCGCCGACGGTCAAGGCCGCGCCGCTGTAAAATTCATCGGTTTCGGCGTCGGAAAGCGAAACCGTGCGGACAAAGCCGTCTTTTTTTAACGACATACACAGCGCATGGGACGGCTCAAAGCGTCCTTTTTTATTTTCGCCGAGATAAAGTCCGGCACGCATAATTTTCAGTCCGTCAAGACTGCCGAAATTTTCGGGCGTAAGATAGAGCCTGCCGCCGAAAGCCGTGAAATTACCGTCGGGAGGAGCGAAAAGGTTTTCCTCGGCGAATTTACGATAAAGCGAGGCGTCGGCAGCTTCCGACAGAGCGGGGCGATCGAGCCGTTCATTCCCTTTCTTGACGAATTTTGCCGCGAAATGCCCTTCCCCTTTGTGGGTGTGGGGCATTATACGTCTGCTCGAAACGAGGGTAAAATCGGGGCGAGATTTCAAAAATTTTTCGCAAACCTCCTCGTTTTCCTCGCAAGAGAATGTGCAGGTCGAGTAAACAAGGGTTCCTCCTCCGCGAAGCATCGGCGCGGCGGAGCCGAGAATATTGAGCTGGCGCAGAGCGCAGGAGCGGACGTGTTCCGCGCTCCAGCAGCGCGCGGCTTCACTGTCGCGGCGAAACATTCCCTCGCCGCTGCACGGCGCATCGACAAGAATTTTGTCGAAAAACAGGGGAAAATGCTTCTCCAAATTTTTTGGCGGCATATTTGTCACAACCGCGTTCTTTACGCCCATCCGCTCCAGATTTTCGCAAAGCGCCGCCGTGCGCTGAGCGGAAATTTCATTTGCGAGCAAAAGGCCCTCTCCGCAGAGCTTTGCCGCGATATGGGTGCTTTTTCCGCCCGGCGCGGCGCAAAGGTCAAGCACGCGCTCACCGGGCAGAGGATTAAGCTCCTCAACGGCAACCATCGCCGACGGCTCTTGGGAATACAAAAGTCCGGCGCGGGAGGCGGGGTGCTTTCCGACGCGCGCGGCCGCGTCACAGTAAAAGCCCGTCGGACACCAGTCCACCGTTCCGAGACTGAACGGGAACAGGGAATGAAGCTCGTCGGCGCTTATTTTGAGCGTATTGACACGGAAGCCGTGCAGCGGCGGCTTTTCGTATTCCGAGACAAACGCATCGTATTCCGCGCCGAGCTGCAGCCTCATGCGGGCTTTGAAATCCTCCGGCAGCTTCATATTGCGTCGCCGAAGCTTTCCGTAAGCGCGGAAAGCTGTCTTTCCGACACCGCCACAAGATGACCGTGGCGGGGATGAAAGCCTTTAAATTCGTAATCACGCTCGTCCACCGGGACAAAATTAAGCATATCGGCGGTTTCCTCCATTATATAACGATTTGCTCCGTAGGCGTCGGCAATCATCAGCCAGCGATCCTCCCTGAGATCCTTGTAAACGCACACGCCCTCCAAGCCGTATTTCTGAGCCGGATCGGTTTCGCTGCCTCCGCTGTAGGGGCCGTGGGGCGATTTTGCCGAGGCGACCTTTATTTTCGCGTTTGATTCGTCCTTATAGTACATATAATATACACCGTCGCGAAAGAGAATGTCGCCGTCGATGCCCTGCCCGCTGTCAGGCTTAAACAGGAGCTTCGGCTCGCTTGAAAGCGATTTGAAATCCTTTGTGTAGGCATACCACATATGGGTTTCCTCGGTTGAAAGGTTTTCCGCTCTTGTATAGGCGTTTGCGCTGTGGACGCGCACGGCAAAATACAGCATATACTCTCCCCTGCTTTTATCGTAAATTGCCTGCGGCGCCCAAATTCTGTCCGCTCCGACGGTAGAAGGAAATTCGTTCGCGATTTCAATGACGGTTTCGTCGGTCCAATTTATCAGGTCGGAGCTTTTCCACGTTATTATGCCGCGATTGCTGTCCCAGCCCTTGGAGGATTGCATATCCGTCGCGACAAGATAATAAAAGCCGTCGATTCCGTGAATCACAAACGGATCGCGAAGGCAGAGCGTGCCTTTGGTCTGAGTCAGAACGTGCTTTCCTCCGTTCAAGGGAAGGAAATGGCGGCCGTCGCGTGTAATCGCGTAATGCAGACGTTCCTCATTTACATTATTGCCCGTAAAGTACACAAATAAATAGCCTTCGGCCTTTTCGAGCGGAAGAATTTTCAGCGCGAAGCTTTTTTCCATCGCGGCGGAGCCGCATACGATGCGAGCCGTCAGGCGTGCATTTGCGGGCATACAGCCCTCCGAAGGGCGGGAAATTTCTCCGTCGGAGCCAATCGCTCCTTCTCCCTTCCAGCTTATAAGGCTTCCGTTTTCTCCTCTTTCGGGCAAAATCAGGTTATGTGTCAGAGCGTCAAGGTCAGAGCCGAGATTAAGGCTTTCGGCGTCAAAAATCACGGCTTCTCCGTCGGTAAATTCCGCCGCTGCCGACACCTCGAAGCTCTTTGCCGTATCCGTACCCTCAACGCGCGCCGTAAGAACCGCGCAGGCGTCGTCGGCGCCAACACCGGGACGGTGAATTTTTCCGTCGGCTGAGACAGCGGCTTCGTTGCTGCTGCTCCACACAAGGTTCGCGCCGCACTCACGAAGCTTTTTCGGAAGCGTGATACTCCTTGTGAGCCGCCTTGTTTCCGGAAGCTCCAGCCGCTCCATCTCCTGCTCGGCCATACGGCTCAGTCCCGAAAGATAGTGTTCGCGTACTTCGCCGCCGTCGAGCATTCCTTCCCAAAGACGTATTTCACCGATTGTCCCCGAAAGGTACAAATCGCCGCTGTACTGGGATTTTCCGAAATAAAGCCTGTTCAGCCCCGCGAAGTCGCTCATCGCGATCGACGGATCCCAAAGCGCGGCGGCAAGGCTTCCGTTAACATAGACCAGCGCCGCTCCGTCCCTCATTTCAAATACGAAATGAAGCCAGCTGTCAGTAGTTTCACAGCCGTTTATCCGCATTACGATTTCGTCGGAATAGTGTCCTATTTTACTGAGCGCGACCCGCTTTGCCGCCGGAGCGAAAAATATGTATCCGGTAATTTTTCCGTTTTCCTCGCGGCCGAAATCGAACGCGCGCTCCCAGTAGCTTGCCGAATCCGCCTTAAGCCACATTTCAAGGCTAAATTCATCAAGCCCTTCCAACGCCTTGGGCGGCATTTCAATATAGCCTTTCTCCCCGCAGAGCTTTGCCGCGCCGCCGAAAAAGGTGTTTTTTAAGCACATAACGTCTCCGTGTACGCCGGCGTCATTGCCGTTTCCGCTCTCATCGCGGAAGCCCGTCACGGACTGTCTTTCAAAGGTGTACCATGCTGACATATCCAAGAAGTATCCCCTTCCGAATTTCCTATATTGTATTTTTCGGATATATAATAAACCAATCCGCACGATTTGTCAATAATCTTTAAACAATTTTTTAAATTAAAAATATTCGATTGACTTTATCGATTATTTCTGCTAATATATATCAAAAGGGGTGATTTGTCTGTGAATACATCGGGGAAAAAACCGAAAAAATCGCTTATATTTTACTATCTTATAGCGATAATTGTTATTTTGCTTTTAAATTATGCCGTTTTCCCTCACCTCATGAAGAATCAGTTCACCGAAATAAACTATAACGAATTTTTGCAGATGGTGGACGGCGGTCTGGTCAAGCAGGCGGTCATGGACGATACGGAGGTGCGCTTCATTGCCGAGGACGAAAACGGTGAAGTTCACAATTACAAAACCAACATTGTTGTCAACAGCGACCTTTCGGACAGGCTTTACAAGGCGGGAGTAATATACGGTCAGGACGTTCCGGAGGAGCTTAATCCGTTTATTTCGTTCATTCTTTCGTGGATTTTTCCGATTGCGATCTTCATATTTTTGGGTCAGTTCCTCAGCCGCAAAATGGGCGGCGGAATGAACGCGATGAGCTTCGGAAAATCCGGAGCCAAAATCTACGCCGAGGACGAAACCGGCAAAACCTTTGCCGATGTTGCCGGCGAGGACGAAGCGAAGGAAGCCCTGCTTGAAATTGTGGATTTTCTGCATGACCCTAAAAAATATTCCGAAATAGGCGCGTCTCTTCCGAAGGGAGCGCTTCTCGTAGGTCCTCCGGGAACCGGAAAAACCTTGCTTGCGAAGGCTGTCGCGGGCGAAGCGAAGGTGCCGTTTTTCTCCATATCGGGCTCGGAATTTGTTGAAATGTTCGTCGGAATGGGCGCCGCAAAGGTCAGGGACTTGTTTAAGCAGGCGAATGAAAAAGCGCCGTGTATAGTTTTTATAGACGAAATTGACACAATAGGCAAAAAACGCGGAGGCATTATCGAGGGCGGCAACGACGAACGCGAGCAAACTCTGAATCAGCTTCTTACGGAAATGGACGGCTTTGACGGCAACAAGGGCGTGGTTATCCTCGCCGCGACAAACCGTCCCGAATCGTTGGATAAGGCATTGCTGCGTCCCGGACGCTTTGACCGCCGTATTCCCGTGGAGCTGCCGGATCTTGCGGGACGCGAGGCAATTCTCCGTGTACACGCAAAGGATGTAAAAATGTCCGATTCCATCGACTATAACTCCATTGCCCGCGCGACTCAGGGCGCAAGCGGAGCCGAGCTTGCGAACATAGTCAACGAGGCCGCGCTGCGTGCCGTTCGTGTCGGGCGTAAAACAGTGTGTCAGGAGGACTTGGAGGAAAGCGTCGAGGTTGTAATCGCGGGCTATAAGCGCAAGAACGCTTCCATTTCGCAGCGTGAAAGGGAAATCGTCGCCTATCACGAAATCGGCCACGCCATTGTGGCCGCGCGGCAGTCGGACTCCGCTCCCGTTCATAAGATTACCATAATTCCGCGCACGTCGGGTGCGCTCGGATACACAATGCAGGTTGATGAGGACGAACGCTTCCTTATGACCAAGGAGGAGGCTTTCAACAAGATTGTCACCCTAACCGGCGGGCGTGCCGCAGAGGAGCTTATTTTCGGCTCGGTCACAACGGGAGCTTCAAATGATATTGAACAGGCGACCCGTCTGGCGCGCGGCATGATTACGCGTTACGGCATGAGCGACCTATTCGACATGACGGCGCTTGAAACCGTGACAAACCAATATCTCGGCGGCGACACAGCCCTGATGTGCAGCGCGGAAACAGCCGCGAAGGTTGACGGCGAGGTTATCGCGCTGATTAAAAAGGCGCATGAAAAGGCTATAAATATTCTCAAGGGCGACATGAACAAGCTCCACGAGCTTGCGGGCTATCTGCTTGAAAAGGAAACCGTTTCGGGCGAAGAATTTATGAAGATACTTAAAAGCGAATAATTGGGAGAGCGGCGGTTTTTTACCGTTCGGCGCTTTCCTATATTGGATAAGGGGAATTTATCAATGGCTTCTGCGAGCTTTGCGCAATTGCTTCCGATGATAACAGACCAGCTTGATTCGGACGGTGAGGTCAGCTTTAATCCTCGGGGTACAAGTATGCTCCCGTTTCTCATGGAGGGACGCGACACCGTTGTGCTTGCAAAACCTCCGAAAAAGCTTAAAAAGGGCGACATTCCGTTTTACCGCCGCAGCGACGGAGCCTTTGTTCTGCACAGGATAGTAGGGCTGGGCCGCGACGGCAGCTACACCTTATGCGGCGACAATCAATTCCGCCGCGAGTATGGAATAAGGCAGGAACAAATCATAGCCGTCGTAAAAGAGGTTACTCGGAAGGGGAAACGCATCGGCCGCGATGATACGGCATTTCGCCTTTGGGGAGTTTTCTGGCCGAAATTCAAGCTGTGCGCAAGCCTGCCGTCAAGGATATATCACAAGCTGGGGAGGATTATCGGCAGATGAAGATAGAAATAAGCAAGAAAATTTCCGATATAACGGCAAGGGTTGAGAAAGAGCTGTCGGAAAGCTTCGCAAGAATCGACGAAACGGCGTTTTACAATCAGAGGAAGGTGCTTCAGGCCTTCATTGACCGCCGTGTCGATACAGCTTGCTTCAATCCCACGACCGGCTACGGCTACGACGACGCGGGGCGCGAAACCCTTGACGCTTTATACGCCGACATATTCCGCTGCGAGGACGCGCTTGTGCGGCACAATATCGTAAACGGCACTCATTGCCTTGCGATTGCGCTTTTCTCCGTGCTTCGTCCCGGAGACACCCTTCTTGCCGCGACGGGGAAGCCTTACGACACGCTTGAGGAGGTCATAGGCATAAGCGGAGACGGCGGAGGAAGTCTCAAGGAGTTCGGCGTTAAATACAAACAGGTTGATTTGCTCGACAACCGTCCCGACTTTGAGGGCATAAAAAAGGCTCTGAGCCAAGACGTAAAAGCGGTTATTATCCAACGCTCAAAGGGCTACGGCTGGAGGGATTCAATCTGCGTGGAGGATATTGGGAAAATAATCGACTGCGTACGCGGCGTCAAGCCCGACACCGTATGCATCGTTGACAACTGCTACGGAGAGTTTGCGGAGAAACGTGAGCCGACCGAGGTCGGCGCGGATTTGGCAGTCGGTTCTCTTATTAAAAATATCGGCGGCGGACTTGCCCAGACCGGCGGATACATAGCCGGAAAGGCGAAGTATGTCAGACTTGCCGCCTTCCGTCAGACCTGCCCCGGAATAGGCAAGGAATGCGGAGCGACGCTCGGTCAGAACAGATTTATGTATCAGGGTCTGTTCATGGCTCCGCATACCGTGGCGCAGGCGCTCAAATCGGCGGCGCTGTGCGGCGGAATAATGGAGGCTCTCGGCTTTGAGGTAAATCCGAAGCCGGACGGCTTCCGCAGCGACATAATTCAAGCCGTAAAATTCGCCGACAAGGACAAGCTGATAAAATTCATTCAGGCAATTCAGGCCGCCTCCCCCGTTGACAGCTACGCGCTGCCGGTGCCGTGGGATATGCCGGGCTACCGCCATCAGGTAATCATGGCGGCGGGTACCTTTGTTTCCGGCGCAAGCATAGAGTTGAGCGCCGACGCCCCGATAAAGCCGCCTTATGTCGGTTATCTTCAGGGCGGGCTGACCTATGAAAGCGCAAAATTGGCGATTATGTACGCCGCGGATCAAATTGCGGAGTAAAAGACGGGTGGCGGG
>CAZICW010000052.1:0-11002 GCA_964537995.1 uncultured Oscillospiraceae bacterium | reverse complement strand
CTGCGGTCAAGGATAAAAACGATTTCTGTCAAATTCTTTCTCATAATCAATACCTCCATTAAAAAATGTAGCTGTTCGGTTTTTCCTTACAGCTACATTTTAAAGCAATATTTATCCTGTTTGGTCGCATAGCAGGCGACAATTTCCATGCCGCGATCCTTATATTGGTTTGCCTCACGCTCCCAAAAGTCTCTGGTCAAACGCGAACAGCGCCTCGTTGATTTCAAAGATATTATAGTTGCCGCGGCTGATGAAAAACTCAACGATAATATCAAATTTGTTGCTGCGGGAAAGAGCAAAGCCCGCTTTCATCAGCAGCTCCCGCGTCTCGTTGAGGGAGAGCTCAAGGGCAATCGCAAAAGCTAAAACCGTAGGCTTGCTGGGCTTATAATGCCTGTCGCTCCGTATTTTTGAGAACAGCTTGCGGTCAATGTTCGCTTTCTTATAACACTCCGCGTCTGTTATACCGCGCTCGTCAATTTTTCTGAGCAGCATCTCGGAAAAGCTTTCATCAATCATGCTTACCGCCTCATCCAGCGTTGACGCGGACGGAGCCATCATGCGGGACATTGCCGCAAGCGGCGTCTTGGCCGCGTCTTCTTCGGGCAGCGCGCCGAAAGCCGCAGCTTCGTCGGGAAGCAGCCGCCGCAATTGTTCTGCGCGCGCGTCCGTATGCTCCTCGACATAATTATCGTCTATGTACTCGGCAATATCCTTGAACAGCTTTTCGCCGATCCGATACGCGGCTCTGTCAAATATTACGATGTAAACAGTCATTTCATTGGCAAGGAGGAAATCGCCGATCGTATCAACGGCGACCTTCAGAGCCTTATCCTTCGGATAGCCGTATACGCCGGAGGAAATCAGAGGAAAGGCTACGGTTTCGCACTTATTCTCTTTGGCAAGAGCGAGAGAGGCGCGGTAGCACGAGATCAGCTTGTCGCGCTCTCCATGACCGCCGCCGCGCCAGCGCGGGCCTACCGTATGTATCACATATTTGCAGGGAAGATTGTACGCGCCGGTTATCTTCGCGCTGCCTGTCTCGCAGCCGCCGAGCGTCCTGCACTCGGCAAGAAGTCCCGCCCCCGCGGCATGATGAATGGCTCCGTCAACGCCGCCGCCTCCCAAAAGCGAACTGTTGGCGGCGTTCACAACAGCGTCTACCTTCATTTTTGTAATGTCGTTTCTTACGATTTCAAGCGGCATAGTCAATCCTCCGATATTATATACTTTCTTTCAATCGTTCATATCCGCAATTCCGCGGAACGGCTCGCCCCGAATGCCGGCGACGCCCGCGCTTAAGTTATATTTTAATATATGAAACCGCGTATGTCAACAGGAACATGAAAAATCTTCGCGCGGCGGCTCCTTTATTGCGCGCGGCAGCCGTTATCGGGCAAGCGCTTTCATGAAATCCACAATTTCCCGCGCGCAATTGCCGTCGTTGCCGCATATAACGCGCTGCGCCGCGCGTCGGGCGGCGGCGGTGCAGTTTGCGACGGTAAACGAAAAGCCCGCCTCCTCAAGCATCATGACGTCATTTTCGTTGTCGCCGACAGCGGCTGTTTTTTCAAGCTCAAAGCCAAAATGAGCGCAAAACCATTTCAATGCCTTGCCCTTGTTCGCTTCGGGGTTAAGAACCTCAAAGTACACGGGCGCGGACTTCAGCAGGCGAAACCTCTCCTTGTCCGCCGCGCTCTCCATAAGCTCGGCGATTTTCGGCGTATGCTCCGGCTCCTGACAGAACAAAATCTTCTCCCAAGGCTCGTCCAGCAAACGGTAATCCGCCGTAAGCGGCGGCAGAGCCTCATTTTTTATGTTGCGCTCCGAAACCGCGTTGCGCTTGCAAAAATATACCCTTCCGTCCTTGTATATCGTAATTCCCGTATCGGGAAGCCTTTCATCGGCAAGCTCCGCAAGGAAACGGCTGCCCTCGGGAAGGTTGACGTGATAGAGAAATTCTTCCTTATTAAAGTCGTAAATTCCGCTCCCGTTTCCGCATATCACCGGCAAACGGCAGCCAAGCTCGCGATAGTACGGGCGGAGCGACTCTCTGCTTCTGCCGCTCGCAAGGCAAATTTCGCCGCCCATTGCCTCCCATTCGCGTATTGCCGCCTTGTTTTCCGCCGAAATTTTCCTCTCGCTGTCAAGCAATGTGCCGTCCATATCAAAAACAATCAAATATCCGCTAAAATTTTTCATAAAGTCCCGTCTCCTTGAATACATTTGTATTATACAGTATACTCCAATAATATTACAATCTGATTACAAGAGTTGCATTTTTTCTGATTTGTAGTATAATCAATATGTGGAAAAGATAAGGGAAGCGCCCGATATCCGCGCTTCCGAAAAAATAATAGGGAGGCTGATCAAATGAAAAGCTATGAAATTTACCTTAAAACTATTATAGACGTAAAAAATTTTGTCAACGCCATCAACAACTTCGATTTTGAGATGGACCTCGTAAGCGGACGTTATGTCATTGACGCAAAAAGCATCATGGGTATCTTTTCCTTGGATTTGTCGCGCCCTATAACTCTGAGGGTGTTCAGCGACGACACAGAAAAGCTGGAGGAGGTCATCGGCGATTTTTTGATAAAATAAGCCGCGCTTCGGTAAGAAAAGGTTGTATGCGCGCCTGATTTGCGCGGCATACAATTTTTCTGTATTTCCGTATAAAAATTAAAGGTGATGACTTTATGAGAATATATCCCGCAATTGACATTCGCGGCGGCAACTGCGTCCGCCTGCTAAACGGCGACTACGCCAAGGAAACCGTTTACTCCCGGTCGCCGATCGAGGTCGCGAAGCGCTGGGAAGCCGCGGGCGCCGATTTTATCCACGTCGTTGACCTTGACGGGGCCAAAAGCGGCGGCGGCGAGAACCGCAAAATAATCGGCGAAATCTGCGCCGCGGTCAGCATTCCCGTACAGCAGGGCGGCGGAATCCGCACTCTTGACGACGTCAAAGCCGTTATCGGCATCGGTGTTTCGAGAGCCGTTATCGGCACTGCCGCAATAAAAAATCCTTCCGTTGTAGGCGAGGCGGTGCGGCTTTACGGTGAAAAAATCGCCGTCGGAATAGACGCAAGGGACGGCTTTGCCGCCGCCGACGGCTGGACGAGCTTGAGCCGCAAAACCGCGGCGGAGCTTGCCCTTGAAATGAAAGCCTTGGGCGTTCGGACGATAATTTACACCGACATTGCCGCCGACGGCACACTTGCGGGACCGAACGTCGCCGCAATGGAGGAAATGGTTGAAAAAACCGGTCTGCGCGTTATTGCCAGCGGCGGCGTTGGCTGCGCCGCCGACCTTGAAGCTCTCGATAAAACCGGCGTCGAAGGCGTCATTGTCGGCAAGGCGCTCTATACGGGGCGGATAAGGCTTGCGGAGGTCGTAAAGAAGTACAAATAAGGAGAAATACATATGTTTATCGACGAAATAAGGTTTGACGAAAAGGGACTTGTTCCTGCCGTAATTCAGGACGCGGCGAACGGGGAAGTGCTTATGCTGGCGTATATGAACCGCGAGTCGCTTGAAAAAACCCTTGAAACCGGACAGACTTGGTATTTCAGCCGCAGCCGCGGTCGGCTTTGGAATAAGGGCGAAACCAGCGGTCACTTCCAGAATGTAAAGGAAATTCTTGTTGACTGCGACTGCGACGCTCTGCTCATAAAAGTCGAGCAGCTCGGAGCCGCCTGCCATACGGAACACAGAAGCTGCTTTTATCGCAAAGCGGAAAACGGCAATCTTGCGGAATACACGGCTCCCGCCGACGCCCGCATCCTGGACGAGGTTTACGCGGTTGTGCGCGACAGGATGGAAAACCCGAAGGAAGGCAGCTACACCAATTATCTTATCGACACCGGAATCGACAAAATTTTGAAAAAGGTCGGCGAGGAATGCAGCGAAACGATAATTGCCGCCAAAAATGCCGAGCCGTCCGAAATCGCGCTTGAAACCTCGGATTTGCTGTATCATTTGATAGTTATGCTCGCCGAACGCGGCATGACGATGGACGAGGTTTATTCGACGTTGAAGTCCCGCCGCTGATTTGCCCGTTAAGTAAGAGCCGCACGCGTCAAAGGTCGGGCCGTGCGCCCCGACCCTTGACGTTTTTTGATAAAACCGGCTAGGCTTATCCGGATTTATCCCTTGACCTTGAGAATATTTTCTCCGTGCTTAATCTCTCCCAAGGCTATAACCTCGGCTTCGGGGAAGGAGTCGCCGTTGCATATGACCATGGGCGTAACAACGTCATAGCCGGCGGCTTTGACGGCGTCCATGTCGAACCTGATAAGCAAATCGCCCTTGTTGACCCTGTCGCCGTCAAGTACCTTGTATTCAAAGAATTTGCCGCCGAGCTTCACGGTGTCAATACCGACGTGTATCAGTATCTCCACTCCGTTGTCCGACGTAATTCCGACGCCATGGCGGCTCTCAAAGGTCTGGGAAACCACGCCGGAGCAAGGCGCGTAAACCTCTCCCGTGGAAGGCGTCACGGCAACTCCCTTGCCGAGTATGCCGGCGCTGAACACCTCGTCTCCGACATTTTCCAGCAAAGTCACGGTTCCCGTCAAGGCCGAGCCGAAAATTATATCCTCCCGCTCGGTCGAAATATTCATGGAAAGGTAATCCTCCAGCTCCGAACGGATAACCGTAACCTTCGGCCCGTAAATAATCTGAACGCCGTTGCCCTGCCTGATAACTCCCGCCGCACCGCTTCGCTTAAGCGCGGCTTCGTCTACCTTTTCACTGTCGCGAACAGTAATTCTCAGGCGCGTCGCGCAGCAGTCCACATCGGAAATGTTTGCTTTTCCGCCCAAGCCGTCCGCGATTAGCGCGCTCCTGCCGCCGGAGGAGCGTTCCTTGCGGGCGTTTACGTCGGCACGGGTATAGAGCTTCGTTTCCGAATCGTCGTCCTCTCGTCCGGGGGTTGTATAGTTGAATTTTTTTATCATAAAGCCGAATACAAAATAGTAAACAAAGAAATACACTATTCCGACAATCGGAATGAAAATCCAGTTTGTTTTGGCGTTGCCCTGCAATATGCCGAACAGCGTAAGGTCAATAAGACCGCCCGAGAAGGTCATTCCGACGCCCACTCCGAAAATGTGCATAAGCATGAACGAAAGTCCCGCGAGAACGCAGTGTACGGCGTACATCAGCGGAGCCACAAAAATAAAGGTAAACTCAAGAGGCTCGGTTATTCCCGTAAGCATTGCCGTCAGCGCCGCCGAAAGCAGCAGTCCGCCGGCGACCTTTTTCTTTTCCGGACGGGCGCAGCGGTACATAGCCAGCGCCGCGCCCGGCAGACCGAATATCATGAACGGGAATTTACCCGCCATGAACCTTGTCGCTTCGACGCTGAACACCTGAGTGTTCTTCGACGCAAGCTCGGCAAAGAAAATGTTCTGCGCGCCGTAAACCGTCACTCCGTCAATTACGGCGGTTCCGCCGACGGCAGTCTGCCAGAACGGCATATAAAACACATGGTGCAGCCCGAAGGGTATAAGCGCGCGCTCGATTATGCCGTAAATCCATGTTCCCGCGTAGCCCGACGCGAGTACAAGATTGCCGAGCATGGATATTCCCGTTTGGATAACCGGCCACACATAAAAAAGAAGGATTCCGACCAGCAAATACGTCACCGCGGAAATTATGGGCACAAATCTTGTGCCGCCGAAGAACGCCAGAACCTGCGGCAGCTCTATCTTAAAGAAGCGATTGTGCAGCGCGGCGACGCCCAGTCCGACTATGATTCCGCCGAAAACGCCCATTTGAAGCGTCGTTATGCCCAAAGTCTCCGCGGTGGAGTTTTCAAGCATATTTTCAACTCCGCCGTGAGCCTGTATCATCGCGCCGATTGTTGCGTGCATAACAAGGAAGGCGACCGCGCCCGAAAGCGCCGCGACCTCCTTTTCGCGTTTCGCCATACCGATTGCGACGCCCATGGCGAACAGCAGCGCCAAATTGTCAAAAATGACGCTGCCCGCCTTGCTCATGACGGTCAGCAGGCTGTAAAGGAAATTGCCCTGATGAATTATGCCCGTGAGGTTGTACGCCTCCAGCATGGTTTCATTTGTGAACGAACTGCCTATGCCGAGAAACAGTCCCGCCACGGGCAGAATCGCGATCGGGAGCATGAACGAACGTCCCACTCTCTGCAATACGCCAAAAACCTTATCTTTCATTACTATAATCTCCTTGCGGTAAAAGGTGCTTTTATTATGCCCTATCGCAAGGAAAAATACTCTCCGATTTTTTTGAATCCGTATTTTTACGGCGCGAGCATATTGCCTCCGCGTCCGGAAAACCGTCCCGCAGCCCGCAAGCTCCGAAGACGAGGCTGTCTTAAGCGCGATAAACGTGGCAACATCAGCCAAAAATATGCTTTTATTTTTGTGCAATTTTCACGAAATTTAAAAATCGGGAATTTTTTTCCGGAAAAGACTTGCAATCTTTTTATTTGTGAGATATAATAAGGGACGCTGTGACATGACATACTGTGAAGCGGGAGGTTGCCAGGCATGACTTGGGTTTTTTCCGTGGAGAATGTCCGGCTCACGAAGTCGGGCGGCAGTCACTGTACAACATGATAAAGCTTTGCGTTTGTCGAAAGGAGCCGAACGGCTTCGACGCGGGGGAACTTCCCCAAGCGCCCATCTTCATGTAGTACCCGGAGTCAGGTTCCGGGTTTTCGTATGGCGTCGGGTGAAACGCCCGGCACTGTGTACAGGAGCCGCATGAGTCACAAAAATAATTTTTTAGGAGGCACATGTATGGCAGCAAAGCAAAAAATGAGAATCAGGATTAAGGGCTACGATCACGTTCTTCTTGACCAGTCCGCAGAAAAAATTGTGGAAACAGCCAAGAGAACAGGCTCAACGGTTTCAGGCCCCATTCCTCTTCCCACAGAGAAGGAAATCGTAACCATCCTTCGCGCGGTTCACAAATATAAGGACAGCCGCGAACAGTTCGAACAAAGAACGCACAAAAGACTGATTGACATTCTCAATCCCACGCCCAAGACAATGGAGGCTCTCGGCAAGCTTGATGTTCCCGCCGGAGTAAGCATCGACGTCAAGCTCATTGACAAAAAGGGCAAATAACAGACGAAATCGAGCCGCGTTTGCGGCAAAGAGGTAATGTTGGCGGAAGCGTCAACCAATAACCGTATAAGGAGGACAAATTTATGCAGAAGGCAATTGTCGGCAAGAAAATAGGCATGACGCAAATTTTCGACGCCGCGGGCAAGGTGGTTCCGGTTACCGTTATAGAAGCCGGTCCGTGTCCCGTAATTCAAAAGAAAACCGTTGAAATCGACGGTTACGAGGCTGTTCAGGTAGGCTTCGGAGAGAAAAAGGAGAAGCACTCCAACAAGCCCGAAATGGGTCATTATAAGAAGAGCGGCGTAAGCGTGCGCAAGGTTCTTAAGGAGCTTCGTCTCGAAGACGTAAGCGCTCTCAATCCCGGCGATGAAATCAAATGCACGGTTTTTGCCGAGGGCGACAGGGTAGACGTTACGGGTACAAGCAAGGGCAAGGGCTACGCCGGCGTAATCAAGCGCTGGGGCTTCCATCGCCTCAAGGAGACTCACGGTACGGGCCCCGTTCACCGTCATCCCGGTTCCATGGGCGCCTGCTCCACTCCCTCAAGAGTTATGAAGGGCAAAAAGCTTCCCGGTCATATGGGGGCGGAAAAGGTCACGGTTCAGAATCTCGACGTTGTGAGAGTTGACGCGGAAAGAAACCTTATTCTCGTTCGCGGCGCGGTTCCCGGCCCCAAGGGCGGAATTGTGACAATAAAGAATACGGTAAAGGCGTAAAGCCTAATACGGAAAGGAGATGCTTATAAATGCCTAAAGCAGCATTATATAATATGCAGGGCGGCAAGGTCGGCGAAATTGAGCTTAACGCGGCAATTTTCGGCGCGGAGGTAAACACCTCGGTGCTTCACGACAGCGTTGTGAACTATCTTGCCAACCAAAGACAGGGTACGCAGAGCACCAAAACCCGCACCGAGGTTAAGGGCGGCGGAAAGAAACCCTACAGGCAAAAGGGTACGGGACGCGCAAGACAAGGCTCCACAAGGGCTCCGCAGTGGACAAAGGGCGGCGTTGCGCTCGGTCCGAAGCCCAGAGACTATTCCTACAATCTCAATAAAAAAGTTAAAAAGCTCGCCATGGTGAGCGCTCTCAGCAGCAAGGCGGCGGAAAACGACGTTCTGGTTGTTGAGGAGCTTAAAATGGATGAAATAAAGACGAAAACGGTAGCTTCCCTGCTTAAAGCCATGGAAGTTGACAAAAAGGCTCTTATCGTGACGGCCGACACGGAAAAGAACGTGTATCTTTCCGCAAGAAACATCGAGGGCGTTGACGCCTCGTATGTCGGAATGCTGAATGTGTACTCGATTCTCAACCACGACAAGCTGGTTCTCGCTAAGGACGCCCTCCGGAAGCTTGAGGAGGTATATGCGTAATGAACACCTATGAAATTGTTAAAAAACCCATAATAACGGAACATTCCATGGATCAAATGGCGGACAGGAAATATACCTTTGAGGTCGCCAAGGACGCCAATAAGATTGAAATCAAGAACGCCGTAGAAGAAATTTTCGGCGTAAAGGTCGAAAAGGTGACGACAATGCGCGTTCTCGGAAAGATTAAGCGCATGGGCGCCAATTCCGGCAAAAGACCCGACTGGAAAAAAGCCGTGGTAAAGCTTACGCAGGACAGCAAGACAATTGAGTTCTTCGACGGCTTAATGTAAAGAGAAGGAGTGATAACAAATGGCTATAAAAAAATATAAACCCACCTCTCCTGCTCGCAGACAGATGACGGTTTCCACCTTTGAGGAAATCACGACCACAACTCCCGAACGTTCTCTTCTGGAGCCTCTCAAGTCCAAGGCGGGAAGAAATTCCTACGGAAGAATCACCGTTCGCCACCGCGGCGGCGGCGTAAAGAGAAAATACAGGGTCATCGACTTCAAGCGCGACAAGACGGGCGTTGACGCAACGGTACTCACAATCGAGTACGATCCCAACAGA
Source organism: uncultured Oscillospiraceae bacterium (assembly GCA_964537995.1). Taxonomy (GTDB): domain Bacteria; phylum Bacillota; class Clostridia; order UMGS1883; family UMGS1883; genus JAFLUQ01. Next base: position 1,952 of record CAZICW010000052.1, on the reverse strand, counting down.
AGCGCGAATATCGCTCTTGTCCGCTACGAGGACGGCGAAAAGAGATACATCATCGCTCCCAACGGTCTTAAGGTCGGCGATGTGATTGAGAACGGCGAACACGCGGACATCCGTCCCGGCAACGCCCTTCCGCTTTCGGCAATCCCCGTCGGTACAATAATCCATAACATCGAGCTTCAGCCCGGCAAGGGCGGTCAGCTTGTCCGCGCGGCGGGCAACAGCGCCCAGCTTATGGCGAAGGAGGGCGGCTATGCTCAGGTTCGCCTTCCCAGCGGCGAGGTTCGCATGATAAGCCTTGTCTGCAAGGCGACTGTGGGGCAGGTCGGAAATCTTGACCACGAAAACATTTCCTACGGCAGCGCGGGACGCCGCCGTCATATGGGCTGGAGACCCGTTGTCCGCGGCGTCGTTATGAATCCCAACGACCACCCGCACGGCGGCGGCGAGGGCAAATCGCCCGTCGGTATGCCTTCTCCCGTTACACCTTGGGGCAAGCCGGCTCTCGGTCTTAAAACCAGAAAGCACAAAAAGGCTTCCAACAAGTTTATCGTTAAGAGCCGCAAGCAGAAGTAAGGGCTTTTAGAAAGGAATGAGAGTATGAGCAGATCTTTGAAGAAGGGTCCCTTCGTGGAACCCAAGCTTTTGGCAAGAATAGAAGCAATGAACGAGGCGGGCGAAAAAAGAGTTCTCAAGACATGGTCCCGCAGCTCCACAATATTCCCTGAATTTGTCGGCCACACAATCGCCGTTCATGACGGACGCAAGCACGTTCCCGTGTATGTAACCGAGGATATGGTGGGTCACAAGCTCGGCGAGTTCGCTCCCACAAGAACCTATAGAGGACATCAGGGCGCAAAGAGCTCGAAGTAAGAGCGAAATTAAGTGAAGGAGGACAAACACATGGAGGCTAAAAAGGAAGCCAGGGCGATTTTGCGCTATGCGCGCATTTCCCCCAGAAAAGTCAACATTGTAAATGACCTTATCAGAAATAAGCCCGTAAACGAAGCGATGGGGATCCTCATGAACACCCCCAAGGCGGCAAGCGAGCTTCTGGTTAAGCTTCTCGGCAGCGCCGTTGCCAACGCCGAAAACAACTTCGGTATGAGCAGAGACAATCTTTATATATCCGAAATTTACGCAAACGAGGGCCCGACGCTCAAGAGAATACGTCCCAGAGCGCAGGGCAGGGCGTTCCGCATAATGAAGAGAACAAGTCACATTACAATCGTTGTGAAAGAGAAAGATTAAGGGAGGCGCAGGTTATGGGACAGAAAGTTAATCCGCACGGCTTAAGAGTCGGAATTATCAAAGACTGGGATTCCAGATGGTACGCCGCCGACGGAAGCTTCGGCGACAACCTTGTAGAGGATCACAAAATCCGTGAGTATCTCAAGAAAAAGCTTTATACCGTTGGCGTTCCCAGAATTGAGATTGAGAAGAAGGCCAACACAATCCGTATCACCGTGCACGCCGCGAAGCCCGGTCTTGTAATCGGACCGAAGGGCGAAAACATCGAAAAGCTCAGGGCTGAAGTCGGAAAAATGACCGACAAAAAGGTGTATATAAATGTTGCGGAGGTTAAGCAGCCGGAGCTGAGCGCGCAGCTCGTTGCGGAGGGAATTGCCGCGCAGCTTGAAAAGCGCGTGTCGTTTCGCCGCGCGATGAAGGGCGCAATGCGCGGAAGCATGAGATTCGGCGCAAAGGGCATCAAAACAATGTGTTCCGGTCGTTTGGGCGGCGCCGAAATAGCGAGAACCGAACAGTATCACGAGGGAACCATTCCCCTTCAGACACTGCGCGCCGACATTGATTACGGCTTTGCCGAGGCGAACACAACCTACGGCAAAATCGGTTGCAAGGTTTGGATTTACAAGGGCGAGGTTCTTCCCGAGAGCAAAAAGCCCAAGACTCAGGAAGGGGGACGCAAATAATGTTAATGCCCAAAAGAGTTA
>CAZICW010000051.1:0-11682 GCA_964537995.1 uncultured Oscillospiraceae bacterium | reverse complement strand
CTGCGCGGAACAACCGTTCCCGAAACCGGCGGCGTCGGCACGACAATTTTCTATGTACTCGGAAGTATTCTGCTTGTCGGCGCGGGCGTAATTCTCGTTACGAGAAGACGCATGGCAAAGAGATAAAAATTCAGGCAGACTGACGGACGGAGCCGCCGCTGACGCGGCGGCTTCGCTTTGAAGGGAGCGCGGCGATGAAGCGAAAAGGCGATAAAGAAAAAAACGAAAAAACCCCCAAGACGCGCCGCTCGAACGTCGCGCTTATTCTTGTCGGCTTTGTCGGACTGGGGCTGCTGCTTTATCCGTCGCTGAGCAGCTATTGGAATTCGTTCCGCCAGACAAGGGCGATCGCCGATTACGAGGGATCGCTCGGCTCCGTCTCCGCCGAGGATTACAGCCTTATGTGGGAGAGCGCGAGGGAGTATAACGCGGACTTCGCCGAAAGGGGAGGGCTGTTTACGCCCGACGCGCGGCGTCTGGAGCTTTACGAATCGCTGTTAAACGTAGACGGCAGAGGAATGATGGGCTATATCGAAATCCCGTCGATAAGGGTGAATCTGCCCATATATCACGGCGCGGACGACTCCGTGCTTGACTTCGCGGTCGGGCATATCGACTGGAGCAGCCTGCCTACGGGCGGGGAGAACGTCCATACGGTTCTGTCGGGACACAGGGGACTTCCCAGCGCGAAGCTTTTTACGAATCTGGACAGACTTCGGGAGGGCGACGTTTTTACGCTTTACATCCTTGACGCGGAGCTGACATACGAGGTTGACGAAATAAGGGTCGTCGAGCCGGAAGAAGCGGGAAAGCTCGACCTTATTCGGGGCGGCGATTTTTGCACGCTTATTACCTGCACTCCGTACGGCATAAACACTCACCGCCTGCTTGTGAGGGGACGGAGAATAGCGACGGCGCAAAGCCCGCGCGTTACCTCGGAGGCGGTTCAGATAGAGCCGCTCGTTATCGCCGTATTTGTCGCGGTTCCGATACTTATTTTATTGATAGCCTTTGTTCTGATCAGGCTTTAAAGGAACAAAAAAACGGACTGACGCTGTCAGTCCGTTTTTTACGGCTTTTTTGCGGGCTTTTATTTTTCCACCGCGGAAAGATGCCAGATTTTATCGTTGTATTCCTTAATGGTTCTGTCGCTTGAGAAGAAGCCGCTGTGAGCGACGTTGAGAATCGCCTTCCTTGTCCAGAGGGTTTTGTCGCGGTACTGAAGCTCCGCCTTGCGGTGTATTTCGCAGTAGGAGAGGAAGTCGCGCACAACCATGTAATTGTCAACCATGCCGCGCTCGCCGAATACCAGCGACTGGTAAAGGTCGTAGTAAAGATGATGGTCGGAGGGGTTGACCGTGCCGTCGATGAGCATATCTATTACGCGGCGGACGTCGGGGGAGGAGGCGTAGATGTCCTGACTGGACTTCCCGCCGAAACGGAGGGCGTTGCTTACCTCGGCGGAGGTCATGCCGAAAATGAAGATGTTATCCTCTCCGACGCAGCGCAGCATTTCTACGTTCGCGCCGTCGAGAGTGCCTATCGTGAGCGCGCCGTTCGCCATGAACTTCATGTTGCCGGTGCCGCTCGCCTCCTTGCCGGCTGTCGAAATTTGCTCGGAAATTTCGGCGGCGGGAATGATTTTCTGCGCGAGCGTTACGCCGTAGTTTTCGATGAACACAACCTTAAGCCTTCCGCCGATTTCGGGGTCGTTGTCAACAAGGGCGGCGACGTCGTTTATAAGGCGGATTATGAGCTTCGCGCGCTTGTATCCGGGCGAAGCCTTTGCCCCGAAAATGAACGTGTGGGGAACCATGTCGAAGCTTTTGTCGCGCTTAAGCTTGTCGTAAAGATAAAGCACATGAAGAATATTCATAAGCTGGCGCTTGTATTCGTGCAGACGCTTGACCTGAACGTCGAAAATCGATTCGGGATCGACGTCTATGCCGTTGTGAGCCTTAATATACGCGGCAAGCTCCTTTTTCTTCTCAAGCTTGACGGCGCGGAAGCTTTCTTGAAATTCGGGATCGTCCGCGTACTTCGCGATTCCCTCAAGCTCGGAGGCGTCGGTTATCCATCCGTCGCCGATTTTGCTCGAAATGAGCGCGCTCAGCTCCGGATTTGCGAGACGCAGCCAGCGGCGGAAGGTTATGCCGTTGGTGATGGCGACAAATTTGTCGGGGAAAAGATTGTAGTAATCGCGGAAAACGTCCTTTTTGAGAATGTCGGTGTGAAGTTCGCTTACGCCGTTGACCTTATAGCACGAGGCAAGGCACATATTCGCCATGGAAACATAGCCCTGAGCGACAATCGCCATGTAGTTGATTTTGCCCCAATCTTCGCCGTATATGCTGAGAAGGTGATTTTGCAGGCGGCGGTTCATTTCCTCTACGATCATCCATATTCTGGGAAGCAGACGCTGGAACATCTCTACGGGCCACTTTTCGAGAGCTTCCGCCAGAACGGTATGGTTGGTATAGGCGAAAACCCTGGTTGTTATCGCCCAAGCCTCGTCCCAGCCCATGCCCTCGTCATCCATGAGGATTCTCATAAGCTCCGGAATCGCGAGAGCGGGGTGCGTGTCGTTGATGTGAATCGTGATATAGTCGGCAAGCTTTTCAAGCCCTTCGCCCTTATGGTGACGCTTGAAGCGGGATATTATCCACTGGAGGGTACACGATACGAAGAAATATTGCTGGCGAAGACGAAGCTGCTTGCCCTCCTGATGGTTGTCCTCCGGGTAGAGAACCTTGGAAAGAGCCTCGGCGAGGGCTTTTTCCTCGACGGCCTTTACATAGTCGCCGCCGCTGAAATAGGTCATGTTGAGGTCGTTTTTCGCGCGCGCCGACCAAAGCCGGAGCGTATTGACGAGATTCGCGTTATATCCGGCAATGGGAACATCGTAGGGTATTCCGAGAACGTCGGTTGTGTCCTCATAGATGACCTTCATTTTTCCGTTGACATAGTCGGTTTTGATGTGGCCGCCGAAGTGAACGACCTGCTGCTCCTCCGGACGCGGGATTTCCCATACGGTGCCGTCCTCAAGCCAGTTGTCGGGAGTTTCAACCTGCTGGCCGTCGATAATTTTCTGCTTGAAAAGACCGTATTCGTAACGGATCGAACAGCCGAACGCGGGAAGATTGAGCGCGGCGAGCGAATCAAGGAAGCACGCCGCCAGACGGCCAAGACCGCCGTTGCCGAGGCCGGCGTCGCTTTCCTGCGAGGCAATTTCATCGAGAGAGCAGCCCATGCTTTGAAGCACGGCTTCATAGTCCTCGGTCAGACCTACGTTCAGAAGGTTGTTGCCGAGAGAGCGCCCCATGAGAAATTCAAAGGAAAGATAGAACAGCTCCTTACGCTGCGCCGTCCTCTGGCTGCGCCTGTACTCCGTCCATCTTTTCATTATCGTATCGCGGACAGTGAGCGCCGTTGCCTTGTAGATGTGGGACTTTGTGGCGTCCTCGATTGTTCTGCCGTAATGGCGGCTCAGCTTACCGATAATATCTTCTTTTATTTGCTGCTGAGCAGGGGTAAGTGCCTTTGTTGTGGACATACTGATTTTCCTTTCTCTTTAATTCAAGAATTTATATTAAGCGCACATTGGCGCGGGAAAGTATCTTTGACGGAGGAATAACAGCCTCCGACAAAATATTATTATAGCACAAAATTTTTTGTCCGTCAAGGAAATTTATGCCTATATTACCGCCGTATGCGGGGCTTTTATTGTTAATTTTTGCTACATTTTTTATTTTTGGAAATAAAGGTTGACTATAGAAAAATTTTGTGTTAAAATATATGTTGTTCACCTTTTGAAAAGAAAAACGGAATCGGGAGCGGAAATGAAAAGAAAGCTGTTATGTATAATCCTTGCCGCCGCGATCGTATTGGGCGTTGTCGTCGCGGTTCGCAGCTGCGTGACCCGAATTGAGCCGGATTTAACTCTGTCTTACATCGGGGAGAGCTATTTCGACAGCGAGAAATTTTATGCCGAGGCTTCGCTGTTGGAGGATAAAATCGAGGACGTAAACGGCGACGGAAATAAAAAGGTCGAGCTTGCCGTTATTGCGTTTATGTCTGCTTTAACGGCGTCGCAGGAGCAAAATAACCTGACAAAGCTTACAATGTCGATGGGCAGCGGTCAGAGCCGCGTTTACCTTATGGACGAGGCGTACTGTATGCGCTATGCCGACAGTGAATTTTTGGCGGATTTGTCCGAATACGCGGACGGCGCCGCTTCCGTTTTGCAAAACAGCGAGGGGAAAATTTACGGAATTTCCGTTGCGGGAAATCCGCTTCTGGCGCAGATTGGTCTTGCCGATACGGAGGGAGTTTACATTGCGCTGCGTGCCGTGACGGAGCTTGACGGCGTAAACTTCAAAAACATTGACGACATTGACAAACAGGCGCGGGTATTGTTACGGTATATTATTAACAATAATAATAATATAGAAAATACAGAAAACGGGGTGTAAAAAATGGACAGTATGCAGACGATTGTCTATTATGTGATCATCATTCTTGTGTTTGTGGGCTTGTTCTGGTGGATGAACCGCAGCAACAAAAAGCGCGAACGCGAGCAGCTTCTCATGATGGATTCGCTTCAGGTGGGCGATGAGGTTGTGACGGTCGGCGGCGTAATCGGAAAGATTTCCTCAATCAAAGAGGACAGCGTTGTTATTGAAACCGGAGCCGACAAAAACAAAATCCGCTTTGAGAAAAGCGCGATAAAAAACGTTCTTACCGTACACGAGTAAAGCGAGGCTTACGCGCCGCGCCGATTTTGGCGCGGCGCGAAATTTTTGCTTGGCAGCAATGAGAGGGAGAAAAGAATGGAAAAAAGCGGACTGATTTACGAAAAATTTGCCGAGTGCGAGACAGACGAAAACGGCGTACTCACAAAAATGACCTTCAAGGGCGAGGACGAATTTAACTTTGCGTTTGATGTTGTGGACGCGCTTGCCGAAAAAACACCCGACAAAACGGCATTGATTTATGTTTCCAATGAAAAAAAGTGCAGGAAATTCACATTTAAAGAAATAAGCGAATATTCAAGCCGAGCGGCAAATTATTTTGAAAGCCTCGGTATCAGACGCGGCGACCGCGTTATGCTTGTAATGAAACGGCACTATCAATTTTGGTTTGCGGTGCTGGGGCTTGCGAAAATGGGCGCGATTGCGATTCCCGCGACGAATCTTTTGGTCAAGCACGATTTTGAATACCGCTTCAATTCGGCAATGGTGCGCGCAATTGTCTGCACCGGCGACGGCGATGTTGCGCGTCAGGCAGAGCTTGCTATGGAGGAATGCGGCAGAATTGAAATAAAAATGATGGTTCACGGAAAGCGCGACGGCTGGCTGGATTTCGACGAAGGGCTTGAACGCAGCGCCGCGGTTTATAAACGCCGCGCCGACAGCCCGAAGGGAAACGACCTCATGATGATGATGTTCACAAGCGGCACGACAAAATATCCGCGAATCGCGGCGCATACTCACAAATATCCGCTCGGCCATCTTGTCACCGCCAAATTCTGGCATAACTGTACACCCGACGGCATTCATTTTACAATAAGCGACACAGGCTGGGGAAAGGCGCTCTGGGGCAAAATTTACGGGCAGTGGCTTTGCGAAACCTGCATATTCGTCTATGATTTCGACCGCTTCAAGGCGGAGGACATTCTTCCGATGTTCGAGAAATACAATATAACCACCTTCTGTGCGCCGCCGACAATGTATCGGTTTTTTATCAAGGAGGATCTCAGCCGCTACAATCTCAGCTCCATAAAATACTGCAATACTGCGGGAGAAGCGCTGAATCCCGAGGTTTACGAGCAGTGGCGCAAGGCAACCGGACTGAAGCTTATGGAGGGCTTCGGTCAGACGGAAACCACGCTTGTCGTCGGAACGCTTGTCGGCATGGAGCCTCGTCTCGGCTCGATGGGCAAGCCGATTCCCTACTATCACACGGACATTGTGGACAGCGAAGGCAAGCCTTGCGGCGTCGGAGAAACCGGAGAAATTGTCATACACACCGAAAACGGTATTCCCTGCGGACTGTTCAGCGGCTACTACCTTGACACCGACAGCACCGAAAGCGTTTGGCATGACGGGCTTTACCATACCGGCGATACGGCATATAAAGACAGCGACGGTTATTATTGGTACGTAGGCCGCACAGATGACATAATAAAGTCCAGCGGCTACCGCATAGGGCCGTTTGAAATTGAAAGCATAATCATGGAGCTGCCATACGTTTTGGAATGTGCCGTAACTCCCGTTCCCGACCCGAACGGGATACGCGGTCAGCTTGTCAAGGCAACGATTGTGCTTGTGAAGGACAAACAGCCGTCCGACGGGCTTGCAAAGGAAATTCAGGACTATGTAAAGCGCAACACCGCGCCGTATAAGTACCCGCGCGTTGTTGAATTTGTCGAGGAAATGCCGAAAACGATAAGCGGAAAAATCCGCCGCGCGGAAATTAAGCGTATTGACGCGGAGAAATACGGGAAAAATTAATAACAGGATTTAATAAAGGAGCGGAGTCGAATGGCTGATTATAGCAAAGAAAGCAATGTATACGAAACGGAATTTGCGGAAAATGTTTCCAAAGACGGAAAAACCGAAATGGATTTCTATAAAAAGCTGCGCCGTAAAATAAACGCATATCTCGACAAACACCCGAACATCGGCTATGCCGAATACCTTGCGGCTGTTCCCGATATGTTCTATCTCATTGTCCGTCTTGCCTTTGACGGCGAGGTTCCGGCTTCGGCGAAGGTAAAGATGGCGGGAGCCGTGGCGTATTTTGTCGCGCCGATTGATATTGTCCCCGATTTCATTCCGGTTGCGGGCTGGCTCGATGACCTTATTGTCGGCGTAATGCTGCTGAACCGCACGCTTGACGAGATCCCTCAGGAAAAGGTGGATGAATATTGGCTGGGCAAGGATAATGTTTATCTTTTTATAAAGTCCGTTCTTGAAAAGGGAGACAAGCTTATCGGCACAAAGGCATGGAACGCAATTAAAAAGCTGCTGGGTAAAAACGATACAAATTCGTAAAAGCAAGCATAATACGGAAATTTATTAAGAATCATAAAAACCGCGCGGATCCGAAATTGATGTGACCCCCAAAAGTCAGACCAAAAATCTAACGATTGGGAGGTCGGGTCAAATATCGATCCGCACGGTTTTATTTTATTTTTTAGGCGTCAGCTCCCGCCGTCTTAAGCGTTTCCGCCATGATTTCCTTGAGCTTTTCCTTTGCTTTATGCTCGTCGGCTTCGCTGTATCCGAAATAAAATTTGATTTTCGGCTCGGTTCCGCTGGGACGAACGGCAATCCAGCCGCTGCAGTTTTCGCCGCCGAGCTCAAAATAGATCATATTGTTAAGCGGCTGCTTTGTTTCTCCCTTACTGCCGTCGGCATAAGAAATAACGCCGGTGCTGTAGTCGCGCAGAGCCGTTATTTTTACGCCCGCGAAAGCTTTGGGAGCTTCATTGCGAAGCTTGTCAATCATCGCGGCAATCCTTTCGGATCCGTCAAGTCCTTCAAAGAAAATGTTTTTTATGCCCTCACAGAAGGTGCCGTATTTTTTATACAGCGACTGAAGAGCGTCGTAGAGCGTCATTCCCTTGGTTTTGTAGTACGCCGCGGCCTCTGTTATCAGCATCGACGCCACAACCGCGTCCTTGTCGCGGACATAGGTGCCGCTGAGATAGCCGTAGCTTTCCTCAAAGCCGAAAACATAATTCTTATCTCCGCTGATCTCAAATTCCCTTATTTTTTCGCCGATAAATTTGAAGCCCGTCAAAACCTCGATAAGCTCAACATCGTATTCCTTTGCCACGGGACGGAGCATTTCCGTTGTTACTACGGTTTTGATAAGCACGGGATTTTCGGGCATAAGACCCTTTTTGCGCCGCTGAGAAAGAATGTATTCGCTGAGAATCACGCCTGTTTGGTTCCCGGTCAAGGTGACATATTCTCCGTCTTCCGAACGGACGACAATGCCGACGCGGTCGGCGTCGGGATCGGTGCCGATAATCAAATCCGTTCCGCTTTCCTTTGCCATTTCAATAGCGATTTCAAATACATCTCTGTTTTCCGGATTGGGCGTCTTTACGGTAGGAAATTCAGAATCGGGAAGCTCTTGCTCCTTTACAACGATAACGTTTTTCATGCCGCATTTTTCCAATATACGGCGTACAGGCTTGTTCCCCGTGCCGTTGAGAGGAGTGTAGATTATGCTGAAATCGTCGGCTACGGAGGGAATCAGCTCTTTATTGATTGACTGCTCATAAACCTTCTCGATATATGCCGCGTCAATTTCCTCGCCGATATAGCGTAACAGTCCCTTTGCTTCGGCTTCCTTTATGTCCGTAAGCTTAACTCCGCCGAAAATGTCAATGCCCTTGATTGCCTCGGTTACGGTTTTTGCCGCGTCGGGAGGAAGCTGCCCTCCGTCCTCGCCGTATACCTTGTATCCGTTGTACTCCTTGGGATTGTGGCTGGCGGTTATCATAATGCCCGAAATGCATTTCAGCTCGCGCACGGCAAAGCTCACCTCGGGGACGGGACGAAGCTCGTCGAAAAGATACACCCGTATGCCGTTCGCGCAGAGTACCCTTGCGCTTTCAAGCGCAAATTCGGGACTGAACCGGCGGCTGTCGTAGCCTATGGCAACGCCGCGTTCGCAGCCGTTATTCCCGATAATCCACTCCGCAAGTCCCTGCGTAGCCTGACGGACGGTGAAAACGTTCATTCTTCCCGTCCCGACGGAAATTATTCCGCGCAGTCCCGCCGTACCGAAGGAAAGATCCTTTTCAAAGCGGGCGCGGATTTCCTCTTCGTTATTTTTTATAGCTTCAAGCTCTTCACGGAGATAGTCCTCCATACCTTCGAAGCTAAGCCATTTGTTGTACTTTTCCATGTAGCTTGACATAAGCAGCCTCCTTGAAATTAATTGTTGAGAAACCTGCGCTTTGCAGCCGTCGCCCTTCGCATGATTCCCTTTAAGGAATCCTTGTCGGACGCGGAAACGGCGTCTTTGATGCGGTTGAGGCTGCAGCATATTTCATCTATAAGCTTTGTAAGCGAGTCCTTGTTCAGAACAAAAAGCTCGCTCCAAAGCTCCTCGTTAAGTATTGCCACGCGTGTGCAGTCGCGCAGACTTCCCGCACTGTACATTGCGCTTTTTTCTATGTGCGTATTGTCGCATAGCGCCACGGCTACGACGTGCATCAGCTGAGAGGTATAGGCTATCATCTCGTCATGATCCTCCGGAGTTGTGTTTATAATGTTGGAAGCGCCGATATGACGAGCAAACGCTTCCGCGGTTTCAATCCCCGCGCGTTTGGTTGAGGGAGTGGCGGCAATTATAAAATTACAGCCCTTGAACAGCTCGGCCAGGGAATTGGCGTAGCCGCTGACCTCACGTCCCGCCATCGGGTGGCAGCCGACAAAGTAAAGGTCGCCGCGCAGCTTGGGCTCGATCGCGTATACGACGGGAGCCTTCACGCCGCACACATCCATAATAACCGCGCCGCTTTTCATATATTTTTGATTTTCAAGAATGAAATCCACCGTATCTTGGGCGTACAGCGCTACGATTATAAGATCGGCGGCGGAAATGAGTTTTTTTATATCCGAAGCTTCGGCGGACGCATTTGCAATAACGCCGTCCTCGTGCGCCTTTGTCACAACAGAGGCGTCGCAGTCGATTCCGTAAACGGCGCCGTCGCGAAAGCCCTTTGCCGCTTTGGCGAGAGAGCCTCCTATCAGACCAAGACCCGCTATGGTAATATTATACATAAAAATCACCGTTCCGATACAGAAATTTCTATATTGATAATTATATAACAAATTAATAAAAAATGCAAACCCTATTTTATAAAAAATTATATTGATTTATGACGAATATTTTTCAGCTTCTTACAAACAAGGGATAAAAGGAACGCCGCCGCGGAGCCGATAAGCGCGCCGCAGGCGTCTATCAGCACGTCCTTCGGCCGCCCGGAACGGCCGGAAACAAAAAGCTGGTGAATTTCGTCGGTGACGGCGTAGAGCGCGGATAAGCCAATCGTTTTTATTACGGTCAGCCTTTTGCTGTACCGGCATATAAGCAGATTCAGCCAAAAGCCGAGGAAGGCGTATATGGTAAAATGCGCAAGCTTGCGGACAATATTCATTACCCCGTTTACGAAATTTGCCTGCGCAGCCGCGTCCATGCTTTTGAAAAACGGAAAAACGCCGAAAACCATGTAAGCGAAGCGCCCGCTTGTTCTGGTGGAATCGTCGGCGTTTTGCGCCGAAAAGAAGAATATGCCGACAAGCGTGGCAAGCACGATAATCCAGAGTATTGTTTTTATAAAAAGCTGTTTGTTCATAAATTCATATCCTTAATATAACAATTTGACGCGCAGAAGCTCCCTCGCGGCAATCTCGCCCGCAAGTCCGTTCGGATGGGCGTTATCGGGAGCAGCCATATATTCGGGCTTTACACGACCCGTTTCTCCTTCGAGGATTCCTCCGAGGTCAAAGCATTTGTCGTGTATTTCTCCGCCGACAATTGCGCTGTTTACGATTTGCCGCTGCTCTTCGCCCCACGCGTCGAGATTAAAGGGAGGGATTGTGAACAAAATTATGTCAATGTTCGGATTGCGGCTTTTAAGCAGGGCTATTGTGCGGCGCAGGTCGGAGATAAGCCCGTCGGCGGCTTTACCGTCCGATTTTATATCATTTACGCCGAAGCACACTGTTATTCTGTCAGCGTAGGAGGCAAGACGGAGAAAAATTCCGTCGGCAGCCGCGTCGTGCGCGCGCGACCAGCCCATGCCGAGGTTTATCACATTGATTTCGGGCGGAGCCGCCAATGCCGCGCGGTGCGCCCACGCTTCGTATTTGTCGGTTCGGGTGCGCGTACCCTGAGTTATGCTGTCGCCGAAAAAAATCAGAGTTTGTTCAAAATCGCCGCGTGCGCCGATAAAATTCGGACGCAGCACATTCAGCGCGCGAAGCCCGTTCCTGTAACCCGACGACGCGCTTTCGTCGGTGGAGGGGAGAAGGCAGTCCCCATCGGAGCGCACCGTCAGTCTGACAGAAAGCATATAGCCGTCGGGAATAAAAATTTCCGCGTCGTCGCTCTCAAAGCCGTCCGTAACCGTGATTGACGGTTTTCCGCCAAAGGTAAGGGAAACCTCATGCTCCGGTGCTTTCGACGCCTTTTTTCCGACGCCGATATGCGCCGAAACAACAGTAAACGGCTCGCCCCTTTGCTCCCGCGTCCCGCAGCCTGTGGAATATATTATGTTAAAATACTTTATTGCGACTTCAAGCCTTCCGAAGCGTCGGATTCTGTACCAGCTCAGAAATTCCGTTTCCTCGCCGCCCTTTACCGGACAAAAATTGTTGTTGCCCGTGCCGCTGACCGTAAGCGAAAAATGTGTTTTGAAAATGTCGTTTTTCATTTGAACCTCCGAAAAAACAAAGAAGGAGCTGCCGCTGTGCAACCCCCTTTGGTGCTCGAGACCGGGATCGAACCGGTACGGCTTTAAGGGCCGCAGGATTTTAAGTCCTGTGCGTCTGCCAGTTCCGCCACTCGAGCGTATATGAAACCCTTGTCCTTAACTATTATAATTAAAACGGACTTTTTTGTCAAGGGTAATTTGAAAAATTGTTGAGTAAGCCC
>CAZICW010000050.1:10161-11866 GCA_964537995.1 uncultured Oscillospiraceae bacterium | reverse complement strand
AAGCAAAAATTAAGGGGCGCCGAATAATCCGCGTCCCTTAACCGTAAAAGCAATTGCGCTGCGCTTTACCGCTTCTCAAAAAATTCCAGCACAGCGGCATTTGCCGCCTCGGGAGCCTTCGAGAACACAAAATGATCGCAGCCGTCGATGATTTTAAGCGTCGAATTGGGTATAGAATCGGCTATAAGCCGAGTGTGAGCGGGTTTAATCATGTCGCGGCTGCCCGCCATGACAAGCACGGGAACGGTAATTTTTCCGAGCTGCTCCGCCGTAAAGCGCGGCTCGCGCACCATAAGGCTCATAACCGCGAGCTTTTTCCTTGCCGCGCTGCTGCGCTGCGCCTTTGACGCAAGCAGCTTGAAGCCAAGCTCTATCGGCTTTTGATAAATTTCCCTGACGCCGCTCGGATCGAGATTTGCTCCGGCGAGCACAGCCTTTTCCACAATGCCGGCTTCGTTGCCGAGAAGCATCGCAAGCGCGGCGTTCGCGCCGTCGCTGAAGCCGACAACATAGGTTTTTTTCACGCCCAGCCCCTCCAAAAGAGCAAACGCGTCGGACGCGATTTGATTTATGGTCAGCTTTTTGCGCCCGAAGGTGGATTTCCCCTGACCGCGGCTGTCCATGGCAATCAGAGTGTAGTCCTTCCCCAGAGCGTCAAGCTGCTTCGCGAAGCAGTCCGAGCTTTCGTTGTTGCCGTGAAGCAGGAGAATATGCTTCTCTCCGCCGCCGTAAATTTCAAAATAGATATGCGCGGTATCAATCTGAATATAGCCCGTTTTTGCAGGTTTCAATATCAGCACCCTCTTTTCGTGTTTTATAAATTTGTATACTTATTTTTATTTTTTATGATATAATTATTATACCGCAGAATTTTCGGTTTGTAAAGAACCGAAACAACATATTTTGAAAAAGTTTTGCCCGAAGCCGCGAATATGGATGCTTAAGACGGCATAGGCTTGTAGGGAGGTGGAATTTGCCTTGAAAAGATTTTTTATGCTTGCAGCGGCGGCGGTGCTTGTTTTTTCGTCGTTCATAGGCAAGGGCGCGCCGCAGAACAAGGTTGCCTATATAACAATTGACGACGGTCCGACGCTGAACACGCCGTATATAATCGACTGCCTGAAACGCCGCGGCGCGGGAGCGACCTTTTTTGTGCTGAAGGAACGTATAGAGCTTTATCCGGATTATATCAAAAAAATGGAAAATGAGGGCTTCGGCATAGGACTGCACGGCGTCAGTCACAGCATGGATATATACTCCTCTCCGACAAGACCGCTCAGCGAAATGAACGAAACAAACGACGCTCTTTACAGGCTCATCGGACGACGGAGCGCGCTGGCGCGCACTCCTTACGGCAGCCGCGCCAATCTTAGCGAGCGGCAGCTAAAGCTCCTGAACACCGCGGGCTACAGGATGGTGGACTGGAATGTTGACCCGCGAGACTCCGTCGGCGCGATTATTGACAAGACTGCCGTGCTGAAAAATCTTAAGACAGGGCTTGACGAGGTCGGAAGTCCCGCCGTAATACTGCTCCACGACAGGAAAAGCACCGCCGCGGCGCTTGAGGAAATTTTGGAGCTGCTTGAGGCTGAGGGATACGAGCTTAGAACACTGACGGAAAATTCTGCGCTTTAAAGCTTGATTTTTTGATTGAAGCATAGTATAATGATATAATAAACAACGATACGGCTTCGGAGGGAATTAT
>CAZICW010000050.1:0-10061 GCA_964537995.1 uncultured Oscillospiraceae bacterium | reverse complement strand
TTGAAGCATAGTATAATGATATAATAAACAACGATACGGCTTCGGAGGGAATTATGTTTAAGCTTATAACTACGCAGGGAAGGGCGCGGCGCGGGGAATTTAAAACCGTACACGGCACAATACAGACTC
Source organism: uncultured Oscillospiraceae bacterium (assembly GCA_964537995.1). Classification (GTDB taxonomy): domain Bacteria; phylum Bacillota; class Clostridia; order UMGS1883; family UMGS1883; genus JAFLUQ01. Next base: position 9,932 of record CAZICW010000050.1, on the reverse strand, counting down.
CCGTTTTCATGAATGTCGGAACTTCGGCGGCGATAAAGGGCGCGGTGTCCTCAATGGATCTCATTGACGTGGGCTGTCAGGTGGAGCTTTCCAATACATACCATCTTCATATTCGTCCCGGCGACGACCTTATATACGAAATGGGCGGGCTGCATAAATTCATGAACTGGAACCGCCCGATATTGACCGACAGCGGCGGCTTTCAGGTTTTTTCTTTGGCGGCGTTAAGAAAAATAACCGAGGAGGGAGTGTCGTTTCACAGTCATGTTGACGGGCGCAAAATCTTCATGGGGCCGGAGGAAAGCATGAGAATACAGTCCCATCTCGGCTCCACGATTGCAATGGCGTTTGACGAATGCATCGAAAACCCGTCTCCGTACGAATATGTCAAAAACAGCTGCGACAGAACCTATCGCTGGCTTGTGCGGTGCAGGGACGAGCTTGCGCGGTTAAATTCGCTGCCGGAAACGATAAACGGGAATCAGCTTCTGTTCGGCATAAATCAGGGCGGCACCTATGCCGACCTGCGGACGGAGCATATGAAACGGATTGCGGAGCTGGATCTGGACGGATACGCAATCGGCGGACTTGCCGTCGGCGAAAGCGCCGAGGAAATGTATGAAATCATTGAAACCGTCGAGGAGTATATGCCGAAGGATCGGCCGCGCTATCTTATGGGCGTCGGAACACCGCAAAATATTCTTGAGGCTGTGGATAGGGGAATTGACTTTTTCGACTGCGTTATAACGAGCCGCAATGCCCGCCATGCCAACCTTTTCACCGATATAGGAGTGCTTAATCTCAACAACAGCAAATTTGCCCGTGACAGCCGTCCGATTCAGGAGGGCTGCGGCTGTCCCGCGTGCAGAAACTACAGCAGAGCGTATATCCGTCACCTTATAAAGGCGAAGGAAATGCTGGGTATGAGGCTCTGCGTGCTGCACAATCTGTATTTTTACAATAATTTTATGGCGGAAATCCGCGAATCCCTTGACAGGGGAGAGTTCGATCGCTACAAGGCGGAAAGACTGCCGCTGCTTAATCAGAGGGTTTAAAATGCTTACATTCAAAATCAACAAAAACGATTCGTCCCAAAGAGCGGATAAGTTCCTTCTCAAGGCAACAAACGCTCCGCCGTCGCTGATATACAGAGCGTTTCGGAAAAAGGACGTCAAGATAAACAAAAAATGGATAAAGGAAGACCGTATCCTCGCCGAGGGCGAAGAGCTTTCCGTTTATATAAGCGACGAATTTGCGAAAACAAAAACGGAAAATACAGTCTCGGGAGAGGTTGAAATTGTCTATGAGGACGAAAATATAGCCGTCATGAACAAGCCGAAGGGACTGCCGTCACAGCCCGACAGGACGCATTCCGACGCGCTGAGCGAGCGCTTCAGAGCGTATCTCGCGGAGAGCGGAGCTTATGTCCCTTCGGAGGAAAACAGCTTCTCTCCCGCGCTTTGCAACCGCCTTGACACAAATACCTCGGGGCTTGTTATCGGGGCAAAAAACGCCGAAGCTCTGCGGGAAATGAATGCGGCAATACGAAGCAGGCTTGTTCGCAAATTTTATCTGTGCCGCACGGAGGGAATCCCCGATCCGCCCGCGGGCGTGCTGAGCTCGACCCTGCGCAAGGACAGGACGAAAAACCTCAGTGTTATCGGAAAAGGCGGAAAAGCCGCGTCCTTGGAATACCGCGTGCTGTCGTCGGACGGGAATACCGCCGTTTTGGAGGTTGAACTGCACACCGGCAGGAGCCATCAGATACGCGCCCAGCTTGCCGCCGTAGGCTGCCCTCTTGCGGGCGACGGGAAGTACGGCGCGCGCGGGCGTAACGGAGGGCAGGCGCTGACGGCGTACAAGTTGATTTTTATGATTGAGCGCGGGGCGCTTTCATATCTTTACGGAAAAGAAATATCCATAAAATCGGAGGTATAACCATGCAATACAATTTTTTTCGCTTGGCTCTGTTTTTCTTTATATATTGCTTCCTCGGCTGGTGCATTGAAAGCGCAATTGTTTCGATTCAAAGCCGAAGGCTGACCAACCGCGGCTTCCTGCGCGGGCCGGTGCTGCCGATATACGGCGTCGGCGCGCTGCTGATAATATTTTCGACGCTTCCGTTTGACGGAAATATCCTTTTGGAATACATAGTCGGTATGCTGGTATGTACCGTGCTGGAATATGTCACGGGAGTGCTGATGGAAGCGATATTTAAAACCAAATACTGGGATTATTCAAATTGCTTTATGAATTTTCAGGGGCGCATCTGTCTTAAAAGCTCTCTTTTCTGGGGCGTACTCACGCTGTTTGTCATACATTTTATTCACGACCCTATGTCGGCGTTCATTTCCAAGCACATAAGTATGCCGGCAATTATTGTTCTCGACTCCGTTTTCGGAGCTATTATGCTTACGGACCTTGTATTCTCCGCAAAAGCGGCGTTCAAGCTCGGAAAAATTGTCAAGGCTCTGGAGGAGGTCAGCGTCCAGATCGAACTCGCGAAAATGGAAGCGCGCAACGCTCTTTCCGTAAAAGCGGAAGAAATCGCCGCCCGCATGGACGACATGAGCGACAATTTTCGCGACATGGGAGAGGAATTTTCTCAAAGGGTTGCCGCGCTGCGTGAGCGCAAGGCGGAATCCCTTAAGCGCGCGGATCTTTCCGTGCGCAGTCTTGTCAGAGACAACCCCACCGCGCACCATACAAGGTTTGCCACGGGCTATGATATGCTGAAAAGCTATGCCGAAAGGAAGATGAAAAAATAACCTCGCCGGCTTGCCTGCCGATTTTTGCGGGAAAGCACCGCGAAAAATTTGGCCCCGATTGAAATTTTTGCGCAAAAGCCCTTGCAAAAGCAAAAGAAATGTAGTACAATAGACTCGTGCAGTTATAATTATTAAGAGGTGTTACGCAATGAAAAAAAGATTTACTCTGCTTTCCCTTGGATGCGCCGCAATACTTGCTTTATCCGCGTGCGGCGATAAGAGCAGTCCCGTTCAGATAGTTTCGGACGAAGATACAATACATCTTTCCGTCGGCGATGAAATTTCGGTGACGGCTCAGACTAAAAAGAGCGAAGCCATAAAATGGTCCTGCGAGGACGGTGACATTGCCGTTATAACCGCCGACGGAAAGCTTACGGGCATAGCTAACGGAGTAACCGTTATTACCGCTAAAACAGACAGCGGCTATGACCATATCGGACTTGTTGTCGGCAACGGAGTTAAGGGCAGCGACGTTGTTATCCGCAGCGTTGACGAAAACGGAAACGTAACAACCACAACCCAAAAGGCATATAATTCCGATTCGCGCATAACCGCGCTCCAAATTACCCTCAACGGCATGACCGAAGATGAAACCTTGCTTCTGTCACATGATACGCAAGGCTATCTCAAGGTGAATGTAACTCCCTCCGACTGCGACGATCCTATATCCTTCTCGTCTTCGGATTCAAGCGTTCTTGAGGTTGACTCGGAGGGCGTTGTGTATCCGAAGTCCAAGGGTACCGTCACCGTCACAGCGACAGCCCCCAACGGCGTTGAGGACACCTTTAAAATATTTGTCAAATGACAGGGGGAATCCGCTTGCGTAAAAAGCTTGTTTTTGCCGTGCCGCTCGCCGGATTGCTGCTCCTCGGCGGCTGCGGCGGAAAGGTCAGCATAAAAGATGAAACGCTTCGTCTCTCCCTGGGAGAGGAATATACGATAAGCGTCGATTCTCCGGAGGACGGGGAGCTTACGTTTTCGTCTCTTGACCCGAATATAGTCTCCGTTGACGAAAACGGCACCGTAAAGGCGCTGGGAAACGGAATTACGGTTATAACGGTAAAGAGCGGCAGCGACTTCGACAATGTAGCCGTTGTCGCGGGAAACGGCGTCGCGCAGTATGTTGACGAAAACGGAAATGTAGTCTCGTCTCTTTCTCCTTCCTTGGCGGAGGACGCCGTAATTTCCGGAGAAAGCGACATCACGGCGCTGAGCATATCCGTTGTCGGCGGGGGAAGCAAGGACGTTACAATATCAACCGACCGCACATATGAGCTGAAAATCGACAAAACACCCTCCGACAGCAGTGATAAAATCGCGCTGAAAATCGCCGACGGCTCGATCGCGAGCATAAACGGCACAACTCTTGTCGGACTGAGCAAGGGCAAAACCGTACTTACGGCGACTGCGCCGAACGGCGTCAGCGCGGAAATGGTTGTGCGTGTAAAATAAGAAACTTAAAAAGCGGCCGTAGAAACGGTGCGGGTCGGCGTGAGCCTTGCGCACCGCTTTTACAGTCGCTTTTGCGTATATGAATTTACTCGGTCTCCGTTTCGGCGGGAGCTTCTTCTGCAACCGGAGCTTCCTCCGCAGCGGGAGCTTCTTCTGCAGCCGGAGCTTCCTCAGTAGCGGAAGCCTTCTCCGCAGCGGGAGCCTGATTTCCGAGAAGGGCGCGTATTGAAAGCCCGATTTTTTTCTTTTCCCAGTCTATATCCGTAATTTTGGCATCGACAACCTGTCCGATTTCAAGCTCGTCGGAGGGCTTGTTGATTCTCTTGTTCGCAATCTGAGAGATGTGAATAAGACCGTCGATTCCCGGAATAATTTCGACAAAGGCGCCGAATTGCACAAGACGCACAACCTTAACGGAAATAACGTCGCCGACATTGAATTTTGCCTTCGCGATAACCCACGGGTCGTCCTCAACCTTCTTAAAGCCGAGGGAAATTTTATTGGTTTCCTTGTTTGCCTTGATGATGTATACGTCAACGACGTCGCCCACATTCACAACCTCGGAAGGATCCTTGATTCTCTGCCAGCTGAGCTGAGTAATGTGAATAAGACCGTCAACGCCGCCGATATCAACAAAAGCGCCGAACTTTGTAAGAGTCTTGACCGTGCCGGTATAGTGCTTGCCCTCTTCAACGTTTGCCCAGAACTCCTCGGCCTTTGCCTTGCGCTCCATAACAGCGACTTCCTTGATTGAGCCTATTGCCTTCTTTCCTCTGCGGTCCTCGCGGATGTTCACAATCTTAAAGCGAACATCCTTCCCGACAAAGGTCGAAAGGTCGCTCGTGTAGCGTTCGCCGGTCATCGAAGCGGGAACAAAGACGCGCGTGGCGTTCGAGAGAACGATGATTCCCTTGTTTACGGCTTCAACAACCTTACCCTCAAGGATTTCGCCGGATTCGTAGGCGGCTTCGATATTTTTCCAGCCCTTGATTGAGTCGATTTTTTTCTTGGAAAGCTTGACGCCGTCAATGTCGCTGACGCGGATTACGAACACTTCGATTTCGTCGCCGACGCTGCATACCGATTCGGGGAGTACGGAAGGGTCATCGGTCAGCTCTTCGGCGCTGATTACGCCTTCCATCTTATAGCCAAGGTCAACATAAACCTCTGTCGGCGTTACGCGGACTACCTTACCTACCTTTATATCACCGGTATTGAGAGTTACGAGCGACTGCTCGTACTGCTCCAATGCCTCAGCAAAAGTCGGATCTCCTTTCTCATTATTAATGTTCTTTTCCTGTTCGTCTACCATAGTGTAAACCTCCTTAATTATCCAATCCGGAGTTGAAGCTCCGGCGGTTATACCGATTAAATCCCCTTTTATTTCATGGGCGGGAAGCTCCCACGCGCCCTCCACAAGGAAGGTTGACGGACATCGCCGCGAGGCGATGTCGAAAAGCTTTTTTGTGTTGGAGCTGTTTTTGCCCCCGATTACGATGAAGCTGTCGCTTTTTTCGGCAAGCTCCGCCGCCGATTTTTGACGTTCATTCGTAGCACTACATATTGTATCAAAAATGAGGGTGGTTTTGCAAGTGTTTTTTATAAATTTCGTAATTTTTTTCCAAATTTCTCTTTCAAAGGTGGTTTGAGCAACGACACAGGCGTTATCAAACACACCTTTATCCAAATTTTCGCATTCCTCCGGTGTTGAGATTACCGCCGCGCTGTTGCCGCACCAGCCGTTTATTCCCATGACCTCGGGGTGGGATTTGTCGCCGATTATAATTATCTGCCTGCCCGCGGCATGATTTTCCATGACGATATTGTGGATTTTCTTCACGAACGGACACGTAGCGTCGATATAGTTGACGCCGCGTTCCTTCAGCCTTTGTTCGACCTCGCGCGCTATCCCGTGGCTGCGTATTACAACCGTTTCTCCCTCGGCAGCCTCGTCGGGAGAGCGGATTATGCGCACCCCTCTTTGCGCAAAGCGGTTCACAACCTGACTGTTGTGTATTATGGGGCCGAGGGTGGCTATTTTTATGTTCGCCGCAAGCCCCTCCTCAACAAGTCTTATAGCCCTGCTGACGCCGAAGCAAAAGCCTGCGCGGTCGGCAATTTTTATCACTGCCATTTTTCTCACTCCGTAAAGCCTGTTTATTTGGATTCCGCAAAGGAGTATATCGCTTCGACAAGCTCGTCCGCCATGCGGCCGAGAGCTTCGGCGTCCGGCGCGGAGTCGTAGTATTGCCCGTATGTTATCGGCTTCCCGAAGTACACCTTAAGCCCGCCGAAAAGACGGTATTTCCCGTTTGTGTAAACAGGAACTATGGGAACTCTCGCCTTTATCGCCACGCGGATTATTCCGGGGTTTATTTTATGGTCGGCTTTATCGCTCATAACGCGTGTTCCTTCGGGAAAAACGAGAGTCGCTCCCCCGCCGCCGAGAATTTTAAGCGCCGCCATTACCGCGCCGGCGTCGCCCTTGCCTCGGCGTATGGGAAAAGCGCCGAGCTTTTTTATCAGCCAACCGAAAAGGCGGTTGCGGAAAAGCTCCTCTTTTGCCATTATCGACAGCATACGCGGAAACGCCGCCGCAACCGCCGGCGGATCCCAGTAGCTTCTGTGGTTGGAGCAAAGCAAAACTCCGCCCTCCTCGGGAACGTTTTCGCGTCCGATTACTTTCATAAGAAAGGCAATACGATAAAAACCGCGCACAAGAACTGATGCAATATTATAAAGAAGCATTGTCGGTTTTCTCCTTTATATAAGAAATTACCGCTTCGACGGACTGTTCAAAATCCATATCCGAGGTATCAATAAGCTTTGCGTCGGGAGCCTGTCTCAGCGGAGAATTTTTGCGGTGCATATCCGCATAATCGCGCCGCTCCATGTCTTTTTTGACCTCCGCGAGCGTCGGCGCGGAACCCTTTTCTTCAAGCTGACGCAGCCGTCTTTCGGCGCGCGCCTCAACGGAAGCGGTGAGATATATTTTTACTTCGGCGTTCGGAAGCACATACTCGCATATATCGCGCCCGTCCATAATTACGTCCGTACAGCGCGCCATTTCACGCTGGAGCGCGACAAGCGCTCCGCGCACAGAGGAGTGTGCGGATACACGGCTTGCGGCAATGGAAACCTCGGGCGTGCGTATTTCCTCGGAAACGTCCTCTTCGCCGAGGAAAACGTGCTGCTCCCCGCCGATATGTTCTGTTTTAAGCCCTATTTCTCCGACAAGCCTGCCCAGAGCCTCTCCGTCGTCAAGCGAAAGCCCGCGGCGCAGCGCCGCCAGACCTACGGCGCGGTACATTGCGCCGGTGTCGATATATGTCAGATTAAGCCGATGAGCCGCTTCTCTTGCTATGGAGCTTTTCCCCGCTCCGGAGGGACCGTCTATCGCTACGGAAGCCATTCGGCTTCACTCCTTTCGCGCATGAAAAATATGGAAAATATATTACGCACCCAAGGCGCGGCACAAAACGGAGTTGTTTATTTTTTGATTTTCAACCCGTTTGCTCTTAATTTTTACCTTATCTTATACCTTTTCTCCGGCGAGATGCCCCGTAGAAAAGGCAATCTGAAGATTAAACCCGCCCGTGTAGGCGGAAACGTCGATAACCTCACCCGCGAAAAACAGCCCCTTTACAAGACGGCTTTCCATCGATGAGGGATTTATTTCCCTGACATTGACGCCGCCGGAGGTTATTATTGCCTCGTTTGCCGGACGGTAAGACGAGACGGTAAACTCCAGCCCCTTAAGCAGCTTTGTTAGAGCTTCCCTTTGAACGCGTGTCACGGAATTTACTTTTGTTTCGGGAGAAATCCCCGATTTTTCAATTATATAGGGAATCATTTTCGACGGCAGCAGACCGCCGAGCGAATTTGAGAAATTGCGGTTTGCGTTTTCGGCAAAATCGCGGAGTATGCGCTCGTCGAGCTTTTCCGCGCTCAGCGCGGGCTTGAGGTCAATCGAAATCACATAGCCCTTCGGGTCTGTACCCATATGCTCCGAGGCGGAAAGTATAATCGGACCGGAAAGCCCGAAATGCGTGAAAAGCATTTCCCCGAAATCCCCGTATACAACCTTCCCTTGCGGATTTTTAAGCGTTATTGCGGAATTTTTCAGGCTCAATCCCCGAAGCGCCGCGGTGCTTTCCTCGGTTACAATCGGAATGAGGGAGGGATAGAGCGGCGTCACGGTATGCCCCAGCCGTTCGGCAAAACGGTAACCGTCGCCCGTGGAGCCGGTCTGTCTGTAGCTTGCTCCGCCGGTCGCGATAACCGCTCCGTCGCACTCATAGCTTCCCTTTTTTCCTTTAACAGCCGTGACGCGGCCGTTTTCCGCGGTTATGTCCAAAGCCTCGTCGTGAATTATCCTCACGCCGAGACGCCGCATACGGTTACGAAGCGCGTCCACAACGTCAAACGCGTTATCGCTTACGGGAAAAACACGGTTCCCGCGTTCCGTTTTTGTGGGAACGCCGTTTTCCTCAAAAAAATTTATGACGTCCGCGTTTGTAAAGCTGTAAAAGGCGCTGTAAAGAAAACGGCGATTCACCGTCACATTTTCAAAAAATTCACTTTCGGCGCAGGCGTTGGTTATGTTGCACCTGCCCTTGCCGGTTATTGCCAGCTTGCGTCCCAATTTTTCATTCTTTTCAAGCAGCGCGACCTGTTTCCCGCGCTCCGCCGCCGCAATCGCCGCCATCATTCCCGCCGCGCCGCCGCCTATTACTATCTTCATTTTCCCTGCTCCCTTGCCGCAAAGAACAGCCTCTCGCTGTTTTTACGCGGCTTTTGGAATGTAAGCTCATGGAAGACCCCCACCGGCTTCAAGCCGGACTGAGCAAGCATTACGGTAATTTCATCCGCGGAATAGGCGCGCTCGGTATGCACTTCGTCGAAGCGGCTGTAGGAACCGTCGGCGTTTTTCTCAAAAAATGTGAGATAAAAATCGCACAAACGGCGTTTTTTGTCATAAAAGTTCTGCCAAGAGTAAAAAATATCCTCTCCGTCGCAGACAAAGGTGTTGCTTCCGAGTACATTTTTCAGCTTGTATTCGGTGTTTATGTCGAACACAAAAAGCCCGCCCGGGTCAAGGTAGTTGTTTACAAGCCTGAAAACCTTTTTCAGGCTGTTTTTGTCGGTTATATAATTTACGCAGTCGAGACTGCTGACGATGAAATCGACGGTTCCGTAAAGCTCAAATTCGGTCATATCCTGATTGAGATAGAGAATATCCATGCCCGATTTTTCAGCCTTGTTTTTCGCGGCGTTCAGCATATCGACCGATATGTCCGCGCCAATCATGCTGCACCCGCGCGAAGCAAGCTCGACCGTCATATTTCCCGTGCCGCAGCCCAGATCCAGCCCCAACTTCGTATTGCAGCCGAAACGGCGAAATATTTCAAAATAATAATCGGCCCATTCTCCGTAAGGCACGTCCCGCATGAGACGGTCGTACAGATGGGCAAAACCGTCATACATCTTCACACCCCGCTGCTTCCGCCGCGGCACAAGTCCGTCGGCTTTAAATTATTATATCATAAACATATAACAAATGCAACCGTTTTCGGAAAATTTATTTTGATGTATAAATACGGCATAAAAAATTACGCGTAAAATTCACTTTTACTATTGACAATGTAGCGGTTGAGGTGGTATAATAACCTACGATGTATAATTTGCGTTTGTGAATTTTCACGAAATAAA
>CAZICW010000049.1:0-11904 GCA_964537995.1 uncultured Oscillospiraceae bacterium | reverse complement strand
CGCCTTGCGATTAAGGGTATCGACGGAGCAAACGCTCTCCGTTCGTACTACGTTCAGCCCTATGCCGTTGTAAACGGCGAAGAAGTCAAGGGCGAAGCTAAGAGCGCAAGCCTTCTTCTTGCCCTTTCGACCGAGCTTCAGGCGACAAACATCGAAGACGGCGCGGACGCCAAGGTTTCCGCGTTCCAGGCTCTTATCCCCGTTGTTGTAACCGGCGGAGTGCTTGAATCCGCGGTTTACGGCGACGCTGCGGACGCGCTTAAGCCTCTTATGACGATTGACGACAGCGGCAGCGTCGTTACTCTCACGGATCTTGCCATCGAAAACAAGCTCCTGTTCACGACGGCGACAAAGGTTGTTGTTGACGGCAAAACAGTTGCTCTTACGGGCGAAGCCGGCACGACAATCGACCTCAACACAGGCGTAATTTCCACGCCCTCCGAAGAAGAAGAAGACGTTACTGTCGCGGAGGTTGAGCTTCTTGAAATCAGCGCGGACGAACTGACGGCGGCTCCCGAGGTTGTTGAAGACGCCGCTGACGAAGCCGCGGTTTCCGTTGAAATCGGCTTCGAGGAAATTCTGTAATTAGAGGAGGAACCTTATCATGAAAAAATTATTTGAAACCCCTGAGGTAAACGCCTTTGACTATTCCCCCGAAGACGCCGTAATGGTATCCGAGGGCTTCGCCGAAATCGACGATAATCTTCCGATAGGCAGCGTAACCGACCCTGCCGACGGCGACGATTTCTGGAGCTGAGTCAGGCTTAAAGCTTAAAAAAAATCGGCCGTTCCCTTTGGAACGGCTGATTTTTTTGTTGACTGAATCGGACGGGTATGATATAATAAGCGTATAAAATCCGTTTATTACATACTGTCGGGGGGATTTTGCATGGAAAAGGGCAATGGCCGTAAAAGAATTGTGGTTAAGGTCGGAACCTCAACGCTGACATACGCTAACGGCGAACTTAATTTGAGAAACATCGAGCGGCTTGTCGCGGTTCTCAGCGACATAAAAAACAGCGGAGCCGAGATTGTGCTTGTTTCCTCGGGAGCAATCGCCGTCGGGGTGTCGCGGCTGAAAATGCCTTACCGTCCGGCGGAGCTTCGTTTGAAGCAGGCGGCGGCGGCCGTCGGGCAGTGCAGACTTATGCATTTGTACGACAAAATGTTCGCGGAATATAATAAAATCGTCGCGCAGATACTTCTTACAAGCGAGGATGTTGACGGCGGCGAGCGCGAGCAAAGCCTTGTCGGTACGTTCAACAGCCTCCTTGAGCTGAACGCAATTCCTATTGTGAACGAAAACGACTCCGTTTCGAGCAGCGAAATTCAAAGCGTTCACGGCTTCGGCGACAACGACACGCTGAGCGCGGCCGTCGCGGTGCTTTGCGGGGCGGATCTGCTTGTGCTGCTGAGCGATATTGACGGGCTGTATACGGGGAATCCGCGCACCGATAAGACGGCGGAGCTGATAAGGCGCGTTGACGAAATCGACGACGCCGTAATTGCCGGCGCCGGCGGCGCGGGCAGCAGCCGAGGCACGGGCGGTATGCGTACCAAGCTGGAAGCGGCAAGGATTGCCACGGCAAACGGAATTGATATGATTATCACAAACGGCGCAAGACCCGAAGTTCTGTATGATATAACGGACGGAAAAGAGGTCGGAACTCTTTTCCCCGGCAAAAAGGAGCGGTTTTATGACGGAGCTTGAAAAAATTTGCGGCGAAGCCAAAAAAGCGTCGCGGTTTATGCTTTCCGCGGGAACGGCGGATAAAAACCGCGCGCTGGAGGCAATTGCGTCCGCGCTGGAAAGCAATGCCGAGGCTATACTTGCGGCAAACAAGGCCGACGTTGAAAACGCCCGCGAACGGGGCGTGCGCGAAGCAATGCTCGACAGGCTTTCTCTTGACGGAGGGCGCGTCCGCGCCATGGCTGACGGTGTGCGCGGAGTTGCGCTTTTGCCCGACCCTGTAGGCGGCTTTGACGCCGTGTTCAACAATCCGAAGGGAATGTACATCGCTAAAAAGCGGGTTCCGCTCGGCGTAATCGGCATAATTTACGAGGCGCGCCCGAATGTGACGGCGGACGCCGCCGCGCTTTGCCTTAAATCCGGGAATGTGTCGGTGCTGCGCGGAGGAAGCGACGCCATACGCTCAAACACAAAAATTGCGGAAATCATGTGCCGCGCCGTCGAATCGGTCGGCTTTCCGAGGGCGGCAATCTGCTTTGTTCCGGACACAAGCCGGGCAGCCGCGGAAGAAATGATGAAAATGAACGGCTATATTGATGTTCTGATTCCCCGCGGAGGGGCGGGGCTTATACGTTCCGTCGTTGAAAACGCCTCCGTTCCCGTAATCGAAACGGGCGTCGGAAATTGCCATGTCTACGTTGACGATTTTGCCGACCTCGAAATGGGCGCAAAAATCATTGAAAACGCGAAGTGCAGCCGTCCGTCGGTCTGCAACGCGGCGGAAAGTCTGCTTGTCGCCGAAAGCGTCGCGGAGGAATTTCTTCCCTTGGCAAAATCGCGGCTTGACAAATACGGCGTCGAGCTGCGCGGCGATGAGCGTACCCGTGAAATTTTGGGCGGCTGCGTTGTTCCCGCCGCGCCGGAGGACTATTATACCGAATTTTTGGATTTTATACTTTCGGTAAAGGTTGTCTCGGGAATTGACGAAGCAATTGATTTCATCAACGAACATTCAACGGGACACAGCGAGGCGATTATAACGGAAAATTATACCAACGCGCTTCGGTTCCAGAATGAAATCGACAGCGCGGCTGTGTATGTCAACGCTTCGACGCGGTTCACCGACGGCGGCGAATTTGGCTTCGGCGCCGAAATCGGAATTTCGACTCAAAAGCTCCACGCGCGCGGTCCCGTCGGGCTTGACGGGCTTACAAGCATTAAATATGTTATCCTCGGAACGGGTCAAATACGTTAAAAGGAAAGGAAGAAAAATTTATGTTCAGGAAAATTTTCCCGATTTTGCTTGCCGCCATACTTGCGTTTGCGGCTTGCTCCTATGCTTTTTCCGACATTTCGGGCCACTGGGCGGAGGACTATATATCCGACATGACCGAAAGCGGAGTAATCAGCGGCTATCCCGACAGCACCTTCCGCCCCGACAATTCTGTCAGCCGTGCGGAATTTATCAAAATCCTCTGCGAGGAATACGGGCTTAAAACAGTAAAGGGCGGCGGCTATTATTTCAGCGACGTCAACGAAAGCGATTGGTACGAGCCGTATCTTTACGCGTCGATGATCGTTCTGTCATATAACGGCGAAGACGGCTTTTGCGGCGACGAGCCGATTACAAGAGCCGAGGCTGCGGACGCCATACTCCTGATTTACGGAATCGAGCCGGACGGCGTAAGCACGTCGGTGCTGACAATGAACGATTATTCCGATTATGCCGACGACGACAATGTCTGCGCGGTAATATCGGCAGCGCTTGACAGCGGTCTTATGCAAGGTAAGGACGGCGGCTTCGCGCCTTATGCGACCCTCACCCGCGCTGAGCTTTGCACACTGCTTGTACGCGCCGGAGAAAATAACGGCGCTCCGGCCGCAGGCACAGTTTCGGCAATAAACTCAGCAATTGATTTCTTGGCAAATGATATTTAAACAAAAACGCTCCGACAAACAATCGGAGCGTTTTTGTTTATTTTATTTCCACGATTGTCACGCCGTTTTCGCCCTCGCCGTATTTGCCGAGGCGGAAGCTGCGCGCGTGGGGATGGTGCCGGAGAAGGTCATGAATCGCGCCGCGGAGCGTCCCTGTGCCTTTTCCGTGAATTATGCTGACGCTTTCAAGACGTGCAACGTAGGCTTCGTCAAGGTATTTGTCCGCCGCCATGACCGCTTCGTCGGCAGTCATTCCGCGAAGGTCGATTTCGTTTTTCACAACAGTATTGTTAAAGCCGCCGCCGACATTGTATCGGACTGTTTTTTTCTTTTTGTCGCCGCTCGGCTCGGCAAGCGCGGCGACATTCGCCGTAATTTGCAAAATGCCCATCTGGAGGCGCAAATTGCCGTTCTTGTCGGGCAGAGAAAGCACTGTGGCGGTTTGGTTCATGGTCGTAACCTCAACCTCCGTGCCGAGACGAAGCTTTTTGGGGTCAATGGCTTTTCCCTTTGAGGTGAAAACGTCCTCGCTGAGAGCTTCCTCCATTTTATCCATGCCCCGACGCAGCTTTTGCCGTCCTTCCTCGATTGCCTTGCTGTTGTCCTCGCGGGCGTGCTTAAGCAGCTCCTGCATTTCCTTCACTATCATATCGCTTTCGCGCTTCGCCTGTTCATAGAGCTTTTTCGCGTCGCGGCGGGCGTCGTTGAGAATTTTTTCACGCTGCTTTTCCGCGCTCTCCCTTTGACGTAAGGCACTCTCCCGCGCGGCAAGAGTTTCGGCACGCGCGGCCTCCGCGCCTTCAAGCTCGCGCTCCGCCTTCATTCGACTTTCCTCAAGGGAGGAAATTACGTCCTCAAAGCGTACATTATCATTGTTCACAAGCTCCCGCGCACGGGCAATAACAGTCTCGTCCAGCCCCAGCCGCTTGGATATTGCAAAGGCGTTGCTTTTGCCGGGAACGCCGATAAGCAGCTTATATGTCGGACGCAGACTCTCAACGTCAAATTCGCAGGCGGCATTTTCCACTCTGTCGGCGGAAAGAGCATAGAGCTTGATTTCGCTGTAGTGCGTGGTAGCGGCGGTTTTCGCCCCTACAGCCTTGACGCGTTCAAGAATCGCGACCGCAAGAGCCGCTCCCTCGACAGGGTCTGTTCCCGCGCCCAGCTCGTCGAAAAGCACAAGCGATTTATAGTCGGCTTTCTTTAATATGTCTATAATGTTCACAATATGCGAGCTGAATGTGCTAAGCGACTGCTCGATTGACTGCTCGTCGCCGATGTCGGCAAACACATTTTCAAAAACCGCAATGTCACTCTCCTCGCTCGCGGGAATGTGAAGTCCCGCCTGAGCCATAAGCGTCAGCAGACCGAGTGTTTTCAGCGAAACGGTTTTTCCGCCGGTATTCGGGCCCGTGACAACAAGAGTGTCAAAATCCTTGCCCAGATAAATGTCTGTCGGAACGACCCTGTTTTTGTCGATAAGCGGATGGCGCCCCTTGACAATATTCACAATTCCGTCGGAATTTAGCTTCGGAGCGGCTCCGTTCATCGAACGCGACAGCTTCCCCTTTGCAAAAATGAAATCCAGCTCGCAGATTACGGCGTAATCGCGGGCTATTATTTCGGCTTTTTCGCCGACCTTTGCGGAAAATTCGGCAAGTATGCGTTCGATTTCCGCCTGCTCCTCGCCGAACAGCTCCCGAAGCCGATTGTTTATTTCCACGGCAGCCATCGGCTCAATAAAAACCGTCGCCCCGCTTGCGGAGCTGTCGTGGACAATGCCGGGAACGGAGCCCTTGTGTTCGCTTTTTACGGGAATTACAAAACGGTCGCCGCGCATCGTAACAATGGCGTCCTGCAAGGCGGAGCTGTATTTCGGGGATTTTATCATGTCATTAAGCACATCGCGGACGCTGTTGTCGAGCGAACGGATGCGCTTCCGTATGCGCAGAAGCTCCGTTGAGGCTTCGTCCGCCATTTCTTCCTCGCTCAAAACAGCGCCGTAAATTGACTGCTCCAGACGCTTATCGTCCTCAAGACCGACCGCCGCAAGGGTTATCTGCGGATAAGCCTCGGCAAAGCCTTCTCCGCCGATATAGCCGAGCAATGAACGCGAAATTCGCAAAGTATGGGCGACAAGCAGCAAATCTCCCATCGAAAGCACTCCGCCCGCCGCCGCCCGTCTTGCGGCTCCGCCCGCATTCCTTATCGGACTTATCGGCGGCGCCCCCTTTTTCAGCAGCAGCCCCTCCGCCTCAGTCGTCTGCGCAAGCATACGCTCGGCTTCGTATATGTCGCTGACGGGACGCAGCGCAAGGCAGCGTTCGCGCGTAGACGCGCATACGGCGCCGTCCGCCAGCCGGCTTGTTATTTTATCAAATTCCAAAACATGAAGAGATTTTTCTTCCATGGACTTTCACTTCCCTTTACTCAATTACAATAGCTTGGCGGCGTATATTGTAAACCTTCTCAAAGGCTTCGCCGTTAATCCAATATTTGTACTCCGCGCTTGTATCGTAATCGTTATACGGATCGGAAATATGATATTCTCCCGTATCACGGTTATAGCCGTCAACGAGAACCGCATGGTTGTTGCTCAGGAGACTTTGGCTTTCGCCCTCTATTTTATAATTTCTGTAGCGAGGCTCGCCCCAGCGCATTGTAGCATAAACCACAACGGGATTCCCGCTTAAAAGCTCCGCCTGAAGCTCCCGCGGACTGCTGTCGGAGATGTCGGTCACCCTTCCGTAAAGACTGCCGTATTCCGCCAAAGGCGCGGGATAAATTGTGGTTCTTAAATTGTACTGACCGGCGATGTACGGCGAACCGACGTATCCTTTGGCAGGATTGGATTCGTGCTTGGGCATATTGTCGAGAAATTCTCTCAGCCCGACGTCCTCCGCATAGCCCTTCGCTTTCAGCCCCATAAGGAGAGCCGCGCCCTCGCAGCCCACAACCGCGTACACCGGAGAGAGCTGGCTGATATATGGAGTGTTAAGCACCGCTTCTCTCGGAAGGTTGTCGGCGGCATAAATCAGCGAAAAGCCGGATATGGCGTAAAGCGCGTTGCAAAACTCCGCGCGGGTCACATAGCCCTCGGGATGAAAACAGCCGTCGGGCTGACCGAACATTATGTTTTTCGCCCGCACATAGCCTATGGAAAGGTTATCCTCCGAAACATCGGGAAACCAATAGGTGGAATTGTCGAAGGACGGAAGTGTTTTCAGGTAATTATACAGCATATCCGCAAGCTCCGCCCTTGTAAGATAAGCACGAAGAGAAGAGTCTCCCTCCGCAAAAGCAAGCTCCGAAGCCTCCGCAAGGTCTGTATTTTCCTCCGGCAGGAGCCGACGCAGGAGAGAGTCCGTAAAGCATACGGCCTCCTCGCGGGTTATGCGGTGATCCGGACGAAACCGTCCGTCAGCATACGGCTCCACAACGCCGTTTTCCATAAGCGTGTTTATAACGTGAATTTCCGGACAATTCTGCACGTCCGCCGGCAGATCGGCGGCAAAAACGGATGCGGCGGAAAAAACAACGGCTGCAAAAATTATGATTGATAAAAGCTTGTTCATCGTAAAATTCCTCCCGTTAACGAGCTGTATATATTATACATTATCGCATAATAAAAATCAAGTGGCTTGACGGTAAATCAGTCCCCGATTTTACGCAAAGCAAACAGGCGCAAATCCGCGGATTCACGCCTGTTTGCGCATTTAAAAGCGTTTTCGATATGCCGGGCGAACGCCTCCGTGAAAGTCCGACGAAAGGCGGCCGCTCCCCCGAACCGATTTTTCAATCAATATTCGTTCTTTTGCCAAACGCGAACCCAGTCGCACTTGTATTCCGCCGGCCAGACGGTGGTTTCGTCGGGAGCGCCGTCCCAGCCGTCAATGGCGAGGTTGAGAATCATATACATATTCGTACACTGCTTGAGAGCCGTTTTGTCGGTGAAGGCATGACCCACCTGTACGCCGTCAACATAGTACTTCATATATGTCGGCGTCCACTCGAAGCCGTAAACATGGAAATCGTCGGTTGAATCAAAATCAAGCCCTATAACCTGCTCATGGCTCTTTTCTTGGTTCCACGCGGGCCCGTAATGGCAGTTCACGCGGAGCTGCTGAGGTCTGGAGCAGAGAATTTCAAGCATATCAATTTCCGGCGGCCAGCCGTTGCTGAGCATCCACCAAGCCGGCCAAAGTCCCTTGCCCTTGGGCATTTTCAGACGGGCTTCAAAATAGCCGTAGTTGAATTTATATGTGCTGTTCGTGTTCACCGCGCCGGAGGTATACATTATATCGTTTTTCTGATTGTTGAAGGTATACTGCTTCCCCACGGAATCGGGATGGCGCTCATTCGTACCGAGAAGCGTAAGCTCGCCGTCCTTGACA
The DNA here is from genome assembly GCA_964537995.1 of uncultured Oscillospiraceae bacterium. Classification (GTDB taxonomy): domain Bacteria; phylum Bacillota; class Clostridia; order UMGS1883; family UMGS1883; genus JAFLUQ01. Next base: position 3,882 of record CAZICW010000049.1, on the reverse strand, counting down.
ATTACGTTTTCGGGAACGCACCAGCCGGAATGATTGTGGGAATGTCCCCACGAGTAATTATAGCCCCACTTTGAGGTGTCAAGCGTGTCGCCGTCAAATTCGTCGTCGAACACGAGCTTATATTCCTCATCGAGCATCGTCGGACGCTCAACTCCCTCGGGAATGTCCAATACGGGGAACTCGATTCTCATAAGTCCGCTGCCCGCCATAAGAGGAAGCGAACGGTAAACCTTGTCCATATCGGCAATCATCTCCTCGGCTTCGTCAACCGTAAACGTTCCCTTCGGATTGAATTTCCCGCTGTTTTCAACAAGTCCGTTGGCGGCGGCAACCTCGACATATGTCCGCGCCCAGGCGGAAATTTCATCCTTGTCGTCAAACCGCAGATCCACGCCTACGTCAAGCTGATTTTTTTTGTATATAAGGCCGCGCACCATAAGGGAAACGGCTTCCTCATTGGTTATCGCGTCGTCAAGCCCTATAGAGCCTTCCTCCGCCATCTCCATATCAATGATTTCCGCCGTGATAAGTCCCTCAAGCAGGTCGGAATTTGGATTTGCGCCGTCAACATCCTTGAATACTCCGTTGTAAATGAGCGGCTTTACCTTTGCTTCCGACGCAATAAGACCGAAAAAGTCAGCCCTTGTGCAGGTTTGGGCAAAGGCGCCCGTTCCGAGCAGCAAAGCCGCGGCCGCCGCGGCTGCCGCTGCGGTGAGAATTTTAAACTTCATTTTCATTTTCCTCCTTTTCGGTGATTTTTTTATTTCCGCGTCCGTAAACGCTTTTTACCTTATGGGAGATATAACAAAGGAATAGCTGTACTCCCTGTTGGTCAGGAGCTGATACTGTATGTGCGGGCGGCTGTGCCAGCTGTCGTCGCCGGCGACGCCCTGCTGCCAGCCGTTGATATGGATTACGCACTTATCGCTTTCGGGCAGCTTATAGGCGTGATCGGCGGCTTCGATTTCGCAGGGAGTCCACGGGCTTGCGCTGACTTCCATGCGACCGAGAGCCTCAAAGCGCACTCCGCTGCCGTTTTCTCGCGTAAATTCCGCCCAGCGGACAGCGGTTTTGTTGCCGCTCTCCTGAGGAACAAGATAGTGCGTCATCTGGTCGGCGACCTTCTGGCGGTAAATTCCCAGCTTTGCCGACGCGTCGCGGTCAATGTATGTTTCGTGCGGGCCGTTGCCGTAGAAGGTCATATCGGTAAGCGCCTTGTCGGCGATGAACATCATGCCGATTTCGGGAATTTCGCCCATCATGCGTCCGGGATTGAGCGTCATTGTTACCTTTATTTCGCCGTCGGAGAAAATTTCGTAGCAAAGCTCCGCGCGGCTTTCCTTGTCGGTGGGAAGAGTATAGACGCACTTTATTTTAAGTCCGTCGCTCATACGGCTGACCTCGCGCGAAACCGGCGACGCATTTTCTCCGGCTTCACGCCAGCAGGCGGAGCGCTCGGTAAGGCGGCTGCCCTTATCGTTGTCGGTGAGGGCGCGCCAGAAATTCATTTTCACGGGAGCCTTCAGAAGCTCCGTATTGCCTATTATATAGCTTGTAATGCAGCCGGTTTCCCCGTCAAAGGAAATGCTGAAGCCGTCGCCGCTGACCGTGTTGCCGTTCATTTCAACGGCTCCCGCGGCAAAGCTGCGGGCGGGAGTTGTGTTTTCGGCGGGAACGGCAAGCTGTCCGAAAGCAATTTCATGACCCGCATCCGCCCAAGCACAGCTCTCCTTTGTGTGAGCCGACAGCGTAAGAACATATTCCCCTCTGCCGCTTTCGGGCATTGCCGAGCCGATGGAGAATACTCCCTCCGTAAGAGGAGCAAGCTTGACCTCAAACGAACCGTCCTTTATAAATTCCCCGTTAAGCTCCAGCTTCCATCTGAAATCGAACTCGGAAAGATCCGTAAAAAGGAAGCGGTTTTCGATTCTGACACGCCCGTTGATAACGTCGGCGTCGGAAAATACGATATTCTGATAGCACGCCTTTGTCTCAATGAGCTTGGGGCTTATCTCATGGTCGGCGAAAATAAGTCCGTTGCCGGAGAAGGTGCCGTCGTTCGGCTCCTCGCCGAAATCTCCGCCGTAGGCGAGGTAGGGTCTTCCGTCGGGAGTTTCGGTGAGAATCGCCTGATCAATCCAGTCCCAGATAAAGCCGCCCTGAAGCGAGGGGTATTTGTAAAACAGCTCCCAGTAATCCTTGAGTCCGCCGCAGGAATTGCCCATTGCATGGCTGTATTCGCAGAGAATAAAGGGCTTTTCGTTGTTGCGGTTTATGCTGCCGACAATATCCCAAGGACGGGTATACATCTGGCTTTCGATTTCCGTGGCATGGTTAAATTTGCGGTTATGGCACACTCCCTCATAATGAATGGGGCGGTTGGTGTCGTCAATCGACTTTATATGATCGCGCATACGAATGAAATTCTCGCCGCAGAAGGACTCGTTTCCGAGCGACCAAATGCAGACGGAGGGATGATTCTTGTCACGCATCACCATTGAATTTGCGCGGTCAACCACCGCTCCCGTCCATTCGGGCTTGCTGCCGGGAATTGTCTCTCCCTCTTCCTTCTGCCCGTAGCTCCATGTGCCGTGAGTTTCGAGATTCAGCTCGTCGATGACGTAAAGTCCGTATTCGTCGCACAAATCGTACCAAAGCTCATTGTTCGGATAATGGCTTGTTCTAACGGCGTTGATATTATATTGCTTCATCAGCGTTATGCTTTTTACCATCTCCTCATAGGTTGTGGCGCGGCCGCTTACGGCTGTAAAGTCGTGACGGTTCACGCCCTTGAGCATAACCGGAACGCCGTTTATTTCCATAAGACCGTTTTTTATCACAAAATCCCTAAAGCCCGCGCGAATTGAGACATATTCGGTCACATCGCCGGTTTTAAGCGTGAGAACAAGGGTGTAAAGATTGGGCTTTTCCGCGCTCCAAAGCTCCGGCTTGTCGATTTTCAGTCCGAGCGAAAGGCCCTCGGTTTCCTCTCCGGAAAGTGTGCAAACGGTTTTCGCCGCGTCTCCGACAGTCTCTCCGTCGAAATAAAGCTGCGCGGAAACGGAAGCCTTATCCCGCAAAAAATTATAATTTCTGAGCAAAACGTCAACATTCAGCTCCGCCGACGTATAGTCCGCGTTCAGCACGGGCTTGACAAAAGCATCGAAAATATGCACAGGATTGTGAAATTCAATATAAACCTCACGGAAAATACCGCTCAGCCGCCAGAAATCCTGATCCTCAAGCCAGCTTGCGTCGCTCCAGCGGAAAACCTGAACGGCGATTTTATTCTCGCCCTTCACAAGATAGGGCGTTATGTCAAATTCGGCGGGTGTGAAGCTGTCCTGCGAAAAGCCCAGGAAATCCCCGTTGACCCATACATAAAACGCGCTTTCGACCGCGCCGAAGTGCAGCGTCGCGGGATTTTCGGGATTGTACCCCTCGGGAAGCTCAAAGGTTTTTATGTAGCTTCCGACGGGATTGTAGCCCGACGGAGCATAGGGCGGACGGAGCTTCGGCTCGGCGACGCTCCACGGATAGCGCGTATTGGTGTACTGCGGATAGTCGTACCCCTCAAGCTGCCAGTTCGACGGAACCTTTATTTCGTCCCAGAGTGAAAAATCGTAGTCGATTTTATAAAAATTCGCGGGAGCGGCAAGGATATTCGCCGCAAAATTAAATTTCCACCGCCCGTTAAGGCTCAGCTTGTGCGCCGACGCGCCGCGATCCCCCGAAAGAGCCTCGTCAAGGCTGTCGAAGGGCATAAGCGTTGCCCTTGCGGGCAGACGGTTCAGTTCAAAGATTTCCGGATTGTTGTTCCATTCGGGATAGCCGTTCGCGGGAAGCGTGCGGGTATATTTTTCTCTCATAACAAATCTCCTT
>CAZICW010000048.1:0-12000 GCA_964537995.1 uncultured Oscillospiraceae bacterium | reverse complement strand
CGAAGCGGATATTTTTTGCCTGCCTGATTTTCCGACGGATAAAAATATTTATTTTCGGTTGACAGCAATTGAAAAAGGTGGTAAAATATATTTTGCTAAGCATTTTAAACAGTATGAGGAATGAGAACAATGGGACTTATAAATAAAATATTCGGAACCTATTCTCAGCGGGAGCTGAAAAAAATCGATCCGATTGCGGACAAGGTCATGGCGCTCGAAAAGGAGTATGAGGCGCTGAGCGATGAGGAGCTGCGCGCCAAGACGGACGTCTTTAAGACCCGCCTCGCAAACGGAGAAACCCTTGACGATATTTTGCCCGAAGCGTTTGCCGCGGTACGCGAAGCCGCATGGCGCGTTCTGGGAATGAAGCACTTCCGCGTACAGGTAATAGGCGGAATTGTGCTGCATCAGGGCAGAATTGCCGAGATGAAAACCGGCGAAGGCAAAACGCTGGTGGAAACTCTTCCGGCTTATCTTAACGCGCTCACCGGAAAGGGCGTGCATATCGTAACCGTGAACGACTACCTTGCCAAGCGCGACAGCGAATGGATGGGAAAGCTGTACCGCTTCCTCGGACTTACGGTCGGGCTGAATATAAGCCGCATGGATTCCAAGGAAAAAAAGAAAGCGTACGCCGCCGATATAACCTACGGAACAAACAATGAATTCGGCTTTGATTATCTGCGCGACAATATGGTTATATATAAAGAAAACATGGTTCAGCGCGGACACGTTTTCGCGATTGTGGACGAGGTGGACTCCATATTGATCGACGAAGCGCGCACACCGCTTATAATAAGCGGCGCGGGAGAAGAATCAAATCAGCTTTACGGCGTTGTTGACCGCTTTGTCAAGTATCTGAAGCCGATAAAGGTTAAGGAAACCGACGATAAAGAGGAAGAGGACGAAGAAATTGACGGCGATTATATCATCGACGAAAAAGCCCGTACCGTCAATCTCACCGCAAGGGGAGTGAAAAAGGCGGAGTCCGCCTTTAACATCGAAAATCTGTCCGACCCCGAAAACATGAAGCTGAACCACCATATCAATCAGGCGCTCCGCGCTCACGGAATCATGAAGCGCGACGTTGACTACGTCGTCAAGGACGGCGAAGTCCTGATTGTCGATGAATTTACGGGCCGTATAATGATAGGCCGCCGCTACAGCGACGGACTTCATCAGGCAATCGAGGCAAAAGAAGGCGTTGAGGTTGCCCGCGAAAATAAAACCCTCGCCTCCATAACTTTCCAAAACTATTTCCGCCTTTACGAAAAGCTCAGCGGCATGACGGGTACGGCGAAAACCGAGGAAGAGGAATTTCGCGGAATTTACGGGCTTGACGTTGTTGAAATTCCGACAAACCGCCCTGTCATCAGAATAGACCAAAACGATAGAGTATATAAAAACGTGCAGGCGAAATATAATGCCGTAATCGAAGAAATCGCCGCGGCTCACGCCACGGGGCAGCCTGTGCTTGTGGGTACGGTTTCGATTGACAAATCGGAAATTCTCAGCCGTATGCTCAAGGCAAAAGGGATAAAGCATCAGGTTCTGAACGCGAAGCAGCACGAAAAGGAAGCCCAGATAATCGCTCAGGCGGGCAAAAAGGGCGCCGTTACGATTGCTACCAATATGGCGGGACGCGGAACCGATATTTCCCTCGGCGGCAACGCGGAATATCTTGCGAAAAACGAAATGCTCCGCCGCGGCTATACGGAGGACATCATTACCGAAGCGACGGGCTTTGCCGAAACCGACAACGAGGAAATTCTTGAAGCCCGCAAAACCTACTCGGAGCTTTTCCGAAGCTTTACCGACGAAATTTCCGCCGAAGCCGACGAGGTGCGCGCTTTGGGGGGACTTTACATCATCGGCACGGAACGTCACGAGGCCCGTCGTATAGACAATCAGCTTCGCGGCAGAAGCGGCCGTCAGGGCGACCCCGGGAAAAGCATATTTTTCATCGCTCTCGACGACGACCTTATGCGTCTCTTCGGCGGAGAAAAAATTGAGAAAATGGTAAATTCGATGGGACTGCCGGACGATGAACCGATAGAGCAGAAAATCCTGACGTCCGCAATCGAAAACGCCCAAAAGAAGGTTGAAGGCAAAAACTTCAGCATAAGAAAATACGTCCTCCAGTACGACGACGTTATGAACAAACAAAGAGAAATCATTTACGGTCAGAGAAAAATGGTTATTGACGGCGAGGATTTACGCGAAACCATTCATTCTATGATTGACGAAATCATAAATTCCGCCGCCGACACCTATTGCAACGCTCCTTACCCCGACGACTGGGATCTCGGAGGGCTTTACGAATATGTTGAAAAGCTGTTTGTCGAAAAGGGCGCGCTGCACTACAGCCGCGAGCAGTTCAACGAAATCAGCAAGGATACGGTTATAAACGACCTCCACCGCCTTGCCGACGAACGCTACGCCGCGCAGGAAAAGCTTTTCGGCGCAAATATGCGCGAGGTGGAACGTGTAATTCTGCTGCGCGCTGTTGACAGCCATTGGATGGATCACATTGACGACATGGATCAGCTCAAGAACGGCATAAATCTGCGCGCCTACGGTCAGCATAATCCCGTTGACGAGTACAAGTTTATCGGCTTTGATATGTTTGAGGAAATGATAGCGGCAATCCGTGAGGACACCGTTAAGTATATCATGAACGTTAAGCCGAGAGTACAGCAGATACAGCGCGTTCAGGTTGCAAAGCCGACGCTCGCCAGTCACGGCGACGACGCTCCCGTACGCAAGGCTCCCGCCGTCCGCAAAACCGTCAAAGTCGGCAGAAACGACCCCTGTCCCTGCGGAAGCGGAAAGAAATATAAAAACTGCTGCATGGCGAAGGACGAGGAGGAAGCGAATAAATGATTGTCGAATATGAGCAGTACAGGCAGTCCCTGTCGGCAATGAAGGAACCCATAGACGAGCTTGGCTCCGCCCTTGACATTGACGGCGCGAAAAAAGAAGCTGCGGAATTGGAAAAAAAGACTCTTGAGCCGGATTTTTACTCCGACACCGACAAAAGCCAAAAGACACTCCAAAAGATAAAGCAGCTCGGCGCAAAAATAAAGCGCTATGAAAATATGCGTTCCTCATGGGACGATTTGTCAACCCTTGTGGAGCTTGCCATAGCCGAGGAGGACGAAAGCGTCCTTGACGAAATAAAATCGGGCTGTGACGATCTCCGAAAGACCTTTGAGGAAATGAAGCTCGAAACACTGCTTTCCGGCCCATATGACAAAAGTAACGCCATTGTCACGCTTCACGCCGGTGCGGGCGGCACGGAGGCGCAGGATTGGTGCCAAATGCTGTACAGAATGTATCAGATGTGGGCGGAGCGGCGCGGCTTTACGGTTTCGACCCTTGATTTTCTCGCCGGCGACGAGGCGGGCATAAAGAGCATAACGATACTGATCGAAGGGCTTAACGCCTATGGCTACTGTAAATGCGAAAAGGGTGTACACCGCCTTGTGCGCATTTCTCCCTTTGACGCCGCGGGAAGAAGACATACGTCGTTCGCGTCGGTCGAGGTCATGCCGGATATTGAGGACGACATTGAAATAAACATAAATCCCGACGACCTTAAGATTGACACCTACCGCAGCAGCGGCGCGGGCGGTCAGCACGTAAACAAAACCAGCTCCGCCATTCGCATAACCCATATTCCCACAGGCGTTGTCGTTTCGTGCCAAAATGAGCGCAGCCAGTTCCAGAATAAGGATACGGCCATGAAAATGCTGAAAGCAAAGCTTATGGAGATTGCCGAAGCCGAGCATAAAGAAAAGATTGAGGATATAAAGGGCGTTCAAAAGGAAATCGCTTGGGGCAGCCAGATACGCTCCTATGTTTTCCACCCCTATACAATGGTCAAGGATCACCGCACCGGCTATGAGGTAGGCAACATAAACGCGGTCATGGACGGAGATTTGGACGGCTTTATAAACGAATATCTGCGCAAGGCAAGTCTCGGTCAGCTTGAGCTGAAATAACCTAAACAATCTTGGAAAAACGGAGATGAAAACCTATGAAAAATACCGCGGTGCTTTCATTTTTTGTTGCGGCGGTCACGCTCTTTTCCGTCGCGGCGTCCGCGCAAACAAGCTCGCCGTCGCAATGGGCGGCGGCGGAAATAAACTCCGATTTGCTCCGATCCTACTGCGATTCGTCGGACACGGCGGATTTTTCCGCGCCGGTGACAAAGGCGGATATGGTTAAAATTCTGATGACGGCATATCTTATGGAAGGCGGAAGCTTTGAAATTTCCGTTTCAAATTCCTTTTCCGACCTGACCGACCCTCTGCTGCTTACGGCATACGGTCTTGGTCTGGCCGAGGGAGAAAGCGAAACCGAATTTGTCCCGAAAAAGGAACTCACAAGGCTTGACGCGCTCTGCCTTGTTTATTCCGCCGAAAAGCTTCTTTACGGCTATAGCGCCGAGGACGCGGAAAGTTTTTCACAATACGTCGATTCGGTTCACAGCTATTCCGACATTGACGCCGTCGGCGACAGTAAAGCCGCCGTCGGCTGTGCGCTTATGCGCGGAACGGTTGTCGGAATTGACAATACTGCTCTCGGTCTGGATTTGCCTTGCACCTTGGAGCAGGCTCTTGTGCTTGTGAGCAGAGGGCTGCTGAATGAATAGTTTTAAAGAAAAAATACGGGCTTGGGCGCTCCGCTTTAAGGAAAAGCACGGATACAGTCCGGCATGGTTCGCGCGTTATGCCGCAGGCGGCACAATGACTTTCGTGCTGGAGCTTGCGGTATATTTTTTTCTGCTGTGGCTGGAGCCGCAATATCGGCTTTGCGCAATTGTGGTCAGCAATTTGGCAAGCTACGTTTTTAACTATTTTATATCCAAATACTGGGTTTTCAGAAGCCCCGAAACCAAGCACAGCCGCGACGTAACGCTGTTTGCGGTTTCCTGCGCGGCAAATTTGCTTGTTGTGTTGGTGTCGGCGAAGCTGATTTTGCTCGGACTGGAGCTTATTCCGCTCAGCGGGGAGCTTTGGGACGCGGCAGTCGCGCTGATTGCGAAAATCGGCTCAAACGTGTTCGCTTTCATTACGGTGCTGATATTTAAACGCTTTGTGATATGGAAGGACACAAGCAAATATTAAAAGGGGCTGTAAAAATTGCGCGAAGCGCCGGCTTGCGCAATTTTTCCGACGCTTACGCTGTTTTTTAGTCCGCTTTGCCGTTACGCGGCCGCACGGTGCGAAACCGGCGTGAATAACTTCATATTTTGAAAAAAGAAAGAGGTTGCTTCCGATATGAAAATGATAAACGACAATCCCTTAAAAACCCGTGATGACCTTAAAAAGGCGGTTCTTGACATTTGCTCGCCGCTGATTCCGTTGTATTCCGAAGGAAAAGCGCGGCTGCACGTGGGCGATACGTCGGCGTGCTACAGCAGCTCCACCGTTGAGGCGGAGGCGTTTGCCCGTCCGCTGTGGGGGCTGGCGCCTCTCCTGACCGACAGCGGAAATGAGGACTGGGCGGAGCTTTACCGCCGCGGACTTGCCTCCGGCACGGACCCCGAAAGCCCCGAATACTGGGGGAATGTAAATGATTACGACCAGCTCCTTGTCGAAATGGCGGCAATGGGACTTGCGTTGATTTTGGTTCCCGACAGAATATGGGAGCCTCTGAGTGAAAAAGAGAAGGACAATCTGTATAATTGGCTAAGCTTCGTCAATACGAAAAAGGCATGGGACTGCAACTGGCGGCTGTTTGCGGTCATGGTGAATCTGGGCTTGCGTAAAATAGGCCGTCCGTATAACAAAGAGGTGGTCGAAGCCGCCCTGAACCGCGTTGAGGAATTTTACCTCGGCGACGGCTGGTATGCCGACGGAAGACCCGCCCACAGCGATTACTATGTGGCTTTTGCGATATATTTTTATCAGCTTATTTACGCGAAGGAAATGGAAACCGCCGACCCCGAAAGAAGCGCTCTTTTCAAGTCCCGCGCGAAGCTTTTTGCCGAGGATTTTATCTGCTTCTTCGGCGAGGACGGCAGCGCCGTTCCCTACGGCAGAAGCATGACCTACCGCTTTGCTCAGGCGGCGTTTTGGAGCGCGTATGCCTATGCCGGAGTTGACGGCTATCCGTCGGGCGTTGTAAAGGGGATAATACTGCGCCATCTGAGGAATTGGTTCAGCCGCCCGATATTCAACAACGACGGCACGCTTTCAATCGGCTACGGCTACCCGAATCTGATTATGAGCGAGGGCTACAATGCCCCGGGCTCGCCTTACTGGGCGCTTAAAACAATGCTTGTGCTGGCGCTTCCCGAGGACAGCGCTTTCTGGCAAAGCGAAGAGCTTCCTCTTCCGGAGGGGAATTTCTCCCGCAAGCTGTCTCATCCTCATATGATTGCTCAAAAAGACAGAGCGCATAACGTGCTTTTCGCCGCCGGACACCCGTTTTCCAATTGCCACACGCACTGCGGCGCGAAATATGAAAAATTCGCCTATTCAAATCTTTTCGGCTTCAGCGTCCCCAAGTCCGAATGGGGAACGGGTGCGGGCGGCTTCGACAATACTCTTGCGCTTTCCGAGTGCGACAATGTTTTCCGCGTAAAACGCAAAACCGACGAATACGAGGTTACAGATGATTATATCCTTACAGTATGGTCGCCGTGGAACGACGTTACAATCAGAACATACATAATTCCCTCCCTTCCGTGGCATATCCGCGTTCATATAATTGATTCCGCGCGTGAGCTGGACTCCTTTGAGGGCGGGTTTGCCTATCCTTGCGAACGCGTGACATCGACTGAAAAAACGGAAAACGGCGAATTTGCTTTCTTCGACGGCTGCGCAAGCGGCATTGTGAATTTCCTCGGCGAAAGAAACGCGTGGCTTAACTCCATGGAAGCGAACACAAATCTTATATATTCCCGAACCTCGCTCCCCGCTCTGGGAGGGAAAATACACAGAGGAAGAACGGTTCTTGCCTGCGGAGTTTATTGCGGCGCCGCGGAAAATATTCCTCCGGCGGAAGCGGAATATTCGGAAAATGACGCTGTGATAACGGCAAAAATCGGCGATAAGAAAGTTATAATCAATATATGAAAAAACGTACGATCGTGCTTTTATCGCTGCTTGCCGCGGCGCTGACGGTTCTTGCCGCCCGTCTCATTATCGAAGAGATGGGAGCCTCCTATGCTCCGACCTCGGAAAGCCCTCCCGTCGGGAAGAAGCCGGCGCAAAGCTATGACGGCGAGCTTTATGAAGAATTTTTGGCAGCCGAAGCGGCGGACGATTACACAAAAATGAACGAAATATATGACCAAAATATGGCGGAAACGGGAGTTTCCTTCGTTGACGGGGAATACGACGAAACCCACGGAGGGAAAATATACACCTACTCCTACAGCGTGACAGGCGGAAACGGCAAAATAAAAGGGAAGCTGTATATCGTGACCGAGGATGTAGCCCTCGACGCGCTTTCGGCGGGAGAAAACGATTATTTTGCCATTGACCGCCGAGATAAAGCCGATCCCGAATTTTTGGTTAAGGATTCTTACCGCACAGACAGCGCCGGCGGAGAAGCGGCCGTGCGCAAGCTCTGCGAGCTGCTTTTACGCCATGAGGCGGCTTATCCTTCGGCATGGGAGCGTTCTCTTGAGAGCATGGTTTACGAGTGGCAGGTACACAATGCCGCATATAAGCTGGGCTATAAAACCGACCGTTCCAAGGACGTGAACCTGAACAATGCCGACGAAAATACCGACTGGTTTAAAAGAGCGTCGGAGGAGCTGTGAGCGCCGCGGCGGTTAAGCTTGCCGCGTTCGCGGCTTGCGGCAAAATGCGGGGGTCGATTGGCGAAATTTTACAGGCAATGGAGGCGAACTAAGATTAAAAAGCAAAACAAAAAGCTTATAATCCTGTTCGTTGCGGTCGCGCTGGTTATGCTTGCGATATTTCTGTTTTCTCAGCAGCCGGGCGAAAGCTCGAATGAATTGAGCAAAAAGGTGCTTGACAAAATCAATTCCTCCGGAGCGGATGTTTTAACTCCAAAAATAACCATAAAGTCGAGCGAAACGGGAAGCGAGTCCTCGTCCGGCTTTGCGGGGATTATTATTCAGGGACGAAAATGGGCGCACGTCTATCTTTATGCTTTGCTCGGAGTGGCCGTAAGCCTGTTTGTGCGCGAATTTATGCGCTTTCGGGGGCTGCTGCAAAAAAGCCGGCTGCGTATACCGTTTACGGCGGCGGCTTCGGCGCTGATATGCTTTTTATACGCTTGCCTCGACGAATTTCATCAAAAATTCGTTGAAGGCAGAACAGGCTGCTTTACCGATGTTATTTACGATGCCGTCGGCTTTGGAGTCTGTATAATGCTTGCGCTTTTGGCCACAGAGCTTACCGCCTTCATATCCGGGCGGCGAAAGGAGCTGTCGAATGGAGAAAAAAATTGACACGATAGTTTTTGACATAGGAAACGTACTTGCCGCTTTCAACTGGGCAAGCTTTATCAAGGGCTTCGGTTTCGGCGAAGCCGCCGAAAAGGAAATTGCCGAAGCGGTATTTATGAGCCGCGATTGGGCGCAGGTGGATCTGGGAATACTCTCCGACGATGAGCTTACGGACGCGTTTGCGGCAAACGCTCCCAACCGCGAAAAAGAAATACGGGCAATTTTTGAAAAATGGAAATATATTGTTGAGGAATATCCTTTTTCGGCAAATTGGCTGAAGAATTTGAAGGAGAACGGATATAAGCTTTACATCCTCTCAAACTACGGACGGACGATGTTCCGCTTTGCTCGGGAGAGGTTTAAATTTTTCGACTATGTTGACGGCGGAGTTATTTCGTATCAGGTTCACAAAATAAAGCCCGATCCCGAAATTTACCGCGCGTTGATTGAAAAATATTCAATCGATCCTTCATCTGCCGTATTTCTCGACGATTTAAAAGCAAACACCGACGCCGCCGCGGCCTTCGGCTTCAGCACAATCCGCGTAACGGATCACGATTCGGCGGTTCGGGGCTTGACAGATTTGGGTATTAAGCAAAATATTATATAAAGGGGTTATTTTTATATGAAACCGAACTACAAGGTAGGAATTTTAGGCGCTACGGGAATGGTCGGGCAGCGATTCATAACACTGCTGCACGATCATCCGTGGTTTACGGTAGAGGTGCTTGCGGCGTCTCCGAGAAGCGCGGGAAAGCCCTATAAGGAAGCTGTCGGCGCAAAGTGGGCAATGAGCGGAGAAATCCCCGCGTCCGTCGCCGATATGATTGTTATGGACGCTGCGGGAGATATTGATAAAATTGCCGCCGCGGTGGATTTCGTTTTCTGCGCCGTTGACATGAAAAAGGACGAGATAAAAGCCTTGGAAACCGCCTATGCAAAGGCGGAATGTCCCGTCGTTTCCAACAATTCGGCTCATCGCGCCACTCCCGACGTCCCAATGGTAATTCCCGAAATCAATCCCGAACACCTTGGCATAATTCCCTTCCAGCGTGAGCGTCTCGGCACAAAGAGGGGCTTCATCGCGGTAAAATCAAACTGCTCTCTTCAGTCCTATCTTCCCGCTTTGGCGGTCATAAACGAAAAATATCCTGTTGACCGTGCCATCGTTACAACCTATCAGGCAATTTCGGGCGCGGGCAAAACCTTTGCGACATGGCCCGAAATGGTTGATAATCTCATTCCCTATATCGGAGGAGAGGAAACAAAATCGGAGGTTGAGCCGAACAAAATTCTCGGTAAAATCGAAAACGGAGAAATTGTGCCGTCCGACGCCCTGAGCATCGAGTGTCAGACCTACCGCGTTCCCGTTTCCGACGGACACACCGCCGCAATATTTTTCTCTTTCAAGGACGGTGTGAACAAGCCTTCCGTTGAAGAAATTGAAAAGCTTTGGGCGAATTTCGAGGGCGAACCTCAGCGGCTTAAGCTTCCGCACGCGCCCGAGCATTTTATCCACGTTTACACAGAAAAAGAGAATCCCGATATGCCTCAAATTAAAACCGCCCGCGAAATTGACGGAGGTATGGCTGTGAGCTGCGGTCGTCTGCGCAAATCGACGCAGTATGACTATAAGCTGGTTTCCATGAGCCACAACACTCTCCGCGGGGCTGCCGGAGGAGGAGTTCTCCTCGCCGAGCTGCTTGCCGCGAAGGGATATTTGGATTAATCGGCATTCGTCCGCTTTGCCTTGCGGCTTCGTCGGACTTCCGGCAAAAATTTTATGCAAAATGAAGCGCTCCGCGCGTCGGCGCGGAGCGTTGGACTTGACAATTTCCATGCTTTGAGCGCCCGTTTGTGTTCCGACTTTGTCGTCAATCAAGGGCGCCGGAGCATCTTTTTTTTCGATAAATCTGAAGTACAGCTATGAGACGATAAGAAAATATGCGGTATATGGAACGCTATAATATCGAGGCAGCGCCGCATAAAGCTCGGCCGAGGCGCACGGCGGAGTTTAAAAAGGAACAATCCTTTTGAGCGGATTGTTCCTTTTTTTGCGCAAATTTTTAACTCGCGTATATAAGGCAATTAACCGAAAAAATGTATTAAAGAAGGCTTTGCGGCGCTTTTAACGTAAAAAATTTCGCAAAGGTTAATTCCTTTGCGAAACCTTATTTTTTAATATTATATCACAGCAAAATAAATTTTTCAACATATTTTCAAAAAAATTTATTGTTAAATTGTAAAAAATAATCAAAGTTTTTTTGTTATATTTTTATTATATTTGTACAAATAACGCTAAAAAAGCCCATAAAACAAGTTATTCGTCGTCAAAATTATCGTCAAATACAGCAAGGAGGATGGTACTATGTCAAGAAGAAGCAAAAACATTTACAAGCGCAAGGACGGTCGCTGGGAAGGGAGGTATATCGCCGGATACACCGCCGCCGGAAAAGCGAATTACCGCTCGGTGTATGCTCACAGCTACAACGAGGTTAAACAAAAGCTCGGAGAAGCCGTGTTAAAAAGCGGTTCTCCGTCCGCGCCGAAAACGGCGTCCGTATCGGTAAGCGAATGGTTTAACCAATGGCTGGAAACACTGAAAACAAGGGTTAAAGAGTCAACGTATTTTATTTACAAACGCTATGTGGATAATCACATAACCCCGTTTTTTGCCGATATTCCGCTGAACAGGCTTACCGAGGAAATTCTGCAGCGGTTTGTAAACTCCAAAAAGGATTTGTCCGCGGCGACCGTACAGGATATATTCGTGTTTTTACGTTCGGGCCTGCGGGCGGCGGAAAAGGAGCTTTGCTTGCCGCGCTTATGCGAGGATGTGGTTTTGCCCAAGACCGCGCCGCAGCCTCTCAGGGTTTTCTCAAAATCGGAGCAGCAGCGCATCGAGCGGTATATAGCCGCTTCGGATAATCCCAATCATATAGGAGTTCTGATTTGCCTTTACACCGGACTGAGAATAGGCGAGCTGTGCGCTCTTCGGTGGGAGGACATAAACTTCGAGCGGGGAATCCTTACCGTAAGGCGGACGATTCAGCGCATCGCCGACGATGTAAACGGCGGCACAAAGGTTGTTGTTTCGCCGCCCAAAAGCATAAGCTCCCAAAGGCAAATTCCGCTGCCGACGTTTATTTTGCAAAGGCTGAAAAATCACAGGGAGCGGTTTCGCGAATGCGAATATGTGCTTCATATCGACGGAAAGCCGATAGAGCCGCGCACCTATCAATATATGTTTCAGAGCCTGCTGAAAAAGGCGGGCGTAGAAGAAGCGAAATTTCATACGCTGCGGCATACATTTTCCACAAGAGCATTGGAGCTTGGCTTTGACATTAAAACGCTCAGCGAAATTTTGGGACACGCCAACGCTTCCGTTACCTTGCGGATATACGCCCACTCTCTTGACGAGCATAAACGCCAAAGCATGGAGCTGCTGGGGCAGCTTTGCGTATAGTCTTTCATGGTCAAAATTATGGTTAAGGAAATCAAAATCATAGCGTTTATCGGAATTTTAAAGTACATTTCGCAAAGGAATTAACCTTTATGAAAGCAAT
>CAZICW010000047.1:8402-12225 GCA_964537995.1 uncultured Oscillospiraceae bacterium | reverse complement strand
CCGCCATAGTAAACCTTAGAAAGGCTTGTCTGATATGATGACTGCACATGGAACGCATTCGCGCCAATAGACTTAACGTCCTCGGGAATAGCTATTTTTTCGAGCTTCGTGCAGTTGTAAAACGCGTCGTCGCCATCATAAGCACGGCTAAAAGCCTTTTGCTCATTTTTACCATCTCCTCGCTCTCTTCTAAAAATTTTCAATTATATTTTATATCCCGCTCATACAATTTGTCAAGTAATTATTTGTCAAATATTTGTTAAAAGATTTTGCGTAAATATGATTTTCGGTTTAACGGCTTATTTAAATCACAGCCGCGTAATCGCGGGCGGTTCGCAAGGGCAGGATTTAAAACCCGAGGGACGGTTGGTTTATTTTGCGTTTTCCGGATTTTTCATTCCGTTTTTCAAGCCTTTGACAAATTCGCCGACAGGCGCGGCGCTGTCGCGTCCGTACCGCTCGACGATTTTGACAATGCCGCTTCCGACAATTACGCCGTCGCAATAGGCGCTCATTTTTGCCGCCTGCTCCGGAGAGGATATGCCGAAGCCGACGCAGCACGGGATTTTGACGCTTTTTTTGATTTCCCCGAAAAATTCGTCGAAATTCGTTGAAAACTCACTTCTTGTTCCCGTAACGCCGGTAGAGGAAACGCAATAAAGGAAGCCCTCTGCGTCAGAGGCGATTTTCGCGATGCGCCGGCGCGAGGTCGGCGCGACAAGGCTTATCTGCTTGACGCCGTATTTTTCGGCATAGGCGGAAATTTCGTCCTTTTCCTCGTATGGCAAATCGGGTACGATTACGCCGTCGATTCCCGTTTTTTCGCAAAGGTCGAAGAACCGCTCCGTACCGAAACGGAAAATCGTGTTTACATACATCATGAGCAGCAAGGGAATGTCCGTCTCCCGCCGCAGTTCCCTTACAAGCTCAAAGATTCTTACAAGAGTAACTCCGCCGCGGAGCGCGCGAAGACTTGCTTTCTGTATTGTCGGTCCCTCGGCTATCGGGTCGGAAAACGGAACGCCGAGCTCAATCAAATCCGCGCCGCTCCTCTCCATTTCCGTGACCAGCTTTTTCGTGGTTTCAAGGTCGGGATCGCCGGCGGTGACAAAGGTTATCAAAGCCTTTTCTCCGCCGAGATCCTTAAATTTTTTATCAATTCTATTCACTTAAATCAACTCCTCTGTAGCGGGCAACCTGAAATACGTCCTTATCGCCTCGTCCCGAAAGACAGATTACAATTATTTTGTCTTTATCCATCTGCGGCGCGATCTTCATTGCCGCCGCAACCGCGTGGGCGGATTCTATAGCGGGAATAATGCCCTCTGTTTTGGAAAGGTATTCAAACGCGCCGACGGCTTCCTCATCCGTTATATCGACATATTCCGCGCGCTTCTCAGCCGCGAGCCACGCGTGTTCGGGGCCTATGCCCGGATAATCAAGTCCGGCGGAAATGGAATATACCTCGTCAATCTGGCCTTCGTCGTTTTGGAGAAAAATTGATTTCATTCCGTGAAAAATGCCGACGCTTCCCTTCGCCATTGTCGCCGCGTGACGCGGAGTATCGACTCCGTCGCCCGCCGCTTCCGCGCCGATAAGACGCACCGAAGGGTCGCCGATAAAGTCATAAAACGCGCCCATGGCGTTGCTTCCGCCGCCGACGCAGGCAACAACCGCGTCGGGAAGCTTCCCCTCCGCGCGCATGAGCTGCTCCCTGGTTTCCTCACTTATGCACTTTTGGAAATTCCGCACCATTTCGGGATAGGGATGAGGCCCCATTACGGAGCCGATAAGATAGTATGTGTTTTCAATGTTTGTAGCCCAGTCGCGCATGGCTTCGTTTATGGCGTCCTTAAGGGTAGCCGTGCCGCTGTCCACTCCGGTGACGGTCGCGCCGAGCAGCTTCATGCGATACACATTCAGGCTCTGACGTTCCATATCGGTGCGTCCCATATAAACATTACATTCCATGCCGAATATTGCCGCTACGGTCGCCGTCGCCACGCCGTGCTGACCGGCTCCGGTTTCGGCGATTATTCTTGTTTTGCCCATCCGCTTCGCAAGAAGAATCTGTCCGAGGCAGTTGTTTATCTTATGCGCGCCCGTATGGTTCAAATCCTCGCGCTTCAGATATATTTTCGCTCCGCCCAGCTCCTCGGTCATCTTTTTCGCATAGTAAAGCATGGACGGACGATTGGCGTATTCGCGGTAGAGCTTATTCAGCTCGGCGTTAAATTCGGGGTCGTCCCTGTATTTGTTATAGGCTTCGTTAAGCTCGTTTACGGCGTTCATAACCGTCTCGGGAACATATTGCCCGCCGAATTCGCCGAAGCGTCCGATTTTACTCATTTGATTTCGTCCTTTCATCAGAAATTTTTTCCATAAATTCCGCCAGCTTTTCGCGGTTCTTTACTCCGTTGACTTCTATTCCGCCCGACAGGTCAATGCCGTAGGGCTTGATTTGCGAAAGGATTTTGCCGACATTTTCCGCATCTATGCCGCCGGCGAGAAAGAAGGGACGGCTCGGCTCGGCGTCGAGTATCGCGGAAAGCTTGGCGAGCTTTCCCGTGCCGCCGTAGGCTGACGGAAGGAAGCTGTCATACAGCAGCATATCCGCCGAAAGCTCCTCGGCCCTCCTTACGTCGTCGGGCGTTTCGACGCGCACCGCTTTCCAGATTTCTCCGCCGTACATACCCCGCAAAGCGCGGATAAAGCCCTCGTCCTCATCGCCGTGGAGCTGTACCGCGGCAAGAGATACCCTTTCGGCGATTTCGGCAATATTTTCAGCCCGTTCGTTGACAAACACCCCTACGGGCAGAATTTCCTTTTTCAGCGCCGCGCGGAGAGAGCGCGCAAAATCCGGCTCGACAAAGCGTTTAGATTTTTTGTAGAAAATAAATCCGATATAATCCGCCATGGCGGAATTTATCATTTCCACGTCCTCTGTTCTGCGTATGCCGCAGAGCTTCAGCTTCATAGCGCCGCCTCCGTAAGCCTTTTGAGCAGCGACGGGTCGCGCATAAGGCTTTCGCCGATGAGGACGGCGTTCGCTCCGTTTTTCCTCGCGAGCATTATGTCCTCAGCCGTAAACATTCCGCTTTCGGAAACTACGACGGCGTTTTCGGGCAAAAGAGCCGCAAGCCTTCCCGTTGTGGAAAGGTCAACCTCAAAGGTTTCCAGATTGCGGTTGTTTATGCCGTAAATTTCCGCGCCCGCGCTTATGCAGCTTTCGATTTCCTTCTCGTTGTGGCTTTCGCAGAGCGCGGCCATTCCCAGCTTCCCCGCCAGAGCCTTCAGCTCCCGCATTTCGGCGGCGTCGAGAATTGCCGCGATGAGCAAAACCGCGTCCGCGCCTATCAGCTTTGCTTCGTAAATTTGATAAGGGTCGAAAATGAAATCCTTGCGGATTATCGGAATACTCACGGCGGCGCGAACGCTTTTAAGATATTCGCCGCTGCCCATGAAATAATGCTCCTCCGTCAGCACGCTTATTGCCGCCGCGCCGCTCCTTTCGTAATTTGCCGCGATGTCCGCGGGACGGAAATCGTCGGAAATGACGCCCTTGGAGGGGCTTGCCTTTTTCACTTCGGAAATTATATTGACGCCCTCCTTGGAAACCGCCGCTTTAAAGTCCCGAGGAATACGGGAGCAGCTTACGGCAAGCCGCTCCATTTCGGAAACGGGAATTTTTGCCTTTTCCCTTTCAAGCTGTTCTCTTCTGTAGGCTAAAATATCGTCCAGAATCATGTGTTTACTCTCCATATATCTTGGCTTTTCTTCAATTTACTCCGCTCCCGTCACGCTTATCCGGCACATTTTCATC
>CAZICW010000047.1:0-8302 GCA_964537995.1 uncultured Oscillospiraceae bacterium | reverse complement strand
TGGCTTTTCTTCAATTTACTCCGCTCCCGTCACGCTTATCCGGCACATTTTCATCGCCGCCGCTTCCTTTGTTCCGAGAGAGCCGTCTATAAAATCGTTCTGCATATCGACGACTATTAATGTTTTTTCTTTCATGTCATTCATTGCTTGCTTCGACAAGAGCCTCAAGAGCCTTCCGTGCCGCTCCGCTGTCAATTGATTCCGCCGCAAGCTTCACACCCTCGGCTATCGACGCCGCTTTATCGGTTATGTACAGCGCGCACGCGGCGTTGAGAAGCACGACGTCACGCTTTGCGCCGACAACGCTGCCATTCAGTATGCCTTTGGTTATTTCGGCATTTTCCGCCGCCGTACCGCCGACAAGCTCCTCAAGAGGGAAGATTCCCAATCCGAAGTCGGCGGGATTTATCGAATACTCCTCAATGCTGCCGTCAGCCTTCAGCTCACATACCTTCGTGTCGCCCGTTACCGTTATTTCGTCAAGACCGTCACAGCCGCGCACGACCATAACCCGATTAAAGCCGAGATTTTTATATACCTCGCAAAGAGGACGCAGCAAGCCTTCGTCATAGCAGCCCGACACAATATACTTGTTAAACGCGGGATTAGTCAGCGGTCCGAGAATATTGAACACCGAACGTATGCCCGTTTCGCGCCTTGCGGGACCGGCAAAGCGCATCGAGGTGTGGAAGCTTTGCGCGAAGAGGAAGGTTATTCCGCACTTGTCAAGAACCTTTCGCGCCTTTTCGGGAGTCGAGGCAATCTTTACGCCGAGACATTCCAGCACGTCGGCGGCGCCGCTCTTGCTGGAAACGCTTCTGTTACCGTGCTTGGCAACCCTCTGCCCGCATC
The DNA here is from genome assembly GCA_964537995.1 of uncultured Oscillospiraceae bacterium. Lineage (GTDB taxonomy): Bacteria > Bacillota > Clostridia > UMGS1883 > UMGS1883 > JAFLUQ01. The sequence goes on along the minus strand of CAZICW010000047.1, from coordinate 7,450 downwards.
CGCAGATTACAAATGAAGCCGTGGTTGAAATGTTGAAGGTGTTCGCTCCGTCGCCGCCCGTTCCGACAATGTCAACGGCGTCCTCCGCTCCCTCGACCTTCGCGGCGTTTGCGCGCATTGCCTTTGCGCAGCCGGTTATTTCCTCAATTGTTTCGCCTTTAATTCTGAGCGCGGTTATAAACGAGGCAACCTGCGCGTCGGTGGCTCTGCCCGTCATAATGATATTCATCGCGTCATAGGCTTCGTCCTCCGAAAGATTTACGCCGTCAGTAACGGCTCCGATATACTTTTTAAGCTCTGTCTTTTCCGAATTTTCCATTTTGGGTAACACTCCTTCATTAATTTTTATTCCCGCAAGGCGAAGAAAATTTGCCGTTATAACCGCGCCCTGCTTTGTAAGTACGCTTTCCGGATGAAATTGTATTCCGTATGTTACGGCGTTTTTGTGCTTCAGCGCCATAATCTGCCCTTGCCCGTCCTCGGCTATAACCTCAAGGCAATCCGGAAGAGAGCCGCGTTCAACCACAAGTGAATGGTATCGTCCGACCTCTATCACCGAAGGAAGACCTTTGAATATCGGGCAGTCCGTTTTTATCCGGACAGGCGTCGCTTTGCCGTGCAGCGGGGCATTCGCAAGGGTTATTGTTCCGCCGAACGCCTCTCCTACAGACTGTTCGCCGAGGCATATGCCCAATATGGGAATTTTCCCGTTAAGGCGCCTTATCGCCTCGACGCATATTCCCGCGTCCTTGGGATAGCCCGGTCCCGGCGAAACTATCAGCGCGGCAGGCTTCATTGCCTCGATTTCCTCAACCGTTACGGCGTCATTGCGCACAACTCTTATGTCGCCGCACATTTCGCCGATTTGCTGATACAGGTTATAGGTGAAGCTGTCATAGTTGTCAAGCATTAAAATCACGTTAACGCCTCCTTAAATTTCGTTTGCCATTTCAATCGCCCTTATCATGGCGTAGGCTTTGTTCTTGGATTCCTGATATTCGTTTTCGGGTACGCTGTCCGCAACAACTCCGCCGCCCGCCTGAACGTATGCCTTGCCGTTACGGAACAGCACGGTACGAATGGCGATGCAGGTATCGAGATTGCCGTCAAAGGCGATATAGCCGACCGTACCGCCGTAAAGCCCTCTTTGCGTGGTTTCCAGCTCGTCGATTATTTCCATTGCCCTTATTTTGGGCGCACCGCTCAGCGTTCCCGCGGGAAGCACGCTCATAAGCGCGTCGATTGCCGTTTTGTCGTCGCGCAGCTCTCCGTACACGTCGCTGACTATGTGCATTATCCGCGAATAGCGCTCAATGTGCATAAAATTTTCCACATATACGCTGCCGAATTTGCTGACCTTGCCTATGTCGTTCCTGCCAAGGTCAAGCAGCATTGTATGCTCAGCCCGCTCCTTGGGGTCGCTTATAAGCCGTCTTTCGTTCAGCAAATCCGTTTCGGGAGTCGTCCCGCGGCGAATTGTTCCCGCAATAGGCTTTGTCATACATATTCCGTCGGTCACGCTGAGCAGCTTTTCCGGCGACGCGCCGGCTATCAGGTAGTCGGGGTGCTTGAAAAAGTAAAGATACGGCGACGGATTGGTCGAACGCAGCATACGGTAAACATCATACGGGTCGGCTACGGTTTCAACCTCAAACCTCTGCGACGGAACAATCTGGAAAATATCTCCGTTTTTGATATATTCCTTGGAAATTTCCACGTTTTTAAGATATTGCTCCTTGCTTATGTTGCTGCTGACCTTAATCGGACGGATTTCACGCACGGGCTTCCTTTCGGGAACATATTCCTCGATTGCCCGTATTATTTTTTCCGCCTTTGCTTCGACAAGGGAATACTTGCTCGCTTCGTCGCCGCGGGTTATATTGCCGATGTACAGCACTTTGTTGCTGAGATGATCGAAGGCGACAAGTTCTTCATAGAGAAAAAGGTTTATATCCGGAATGTTTAAATCGTCCTTCGGCGGGTTATTCAGCCTGCTCTCGATATAGCGTATTGTGTCATATCCGAAGTATCCGACGAAGCCGCCCGTAAGACCGGGTCCGTTCTTTGTCACGGGGCTGTTGTAATTTTTCATCAGATTTTTAAAGAAAGCCGAAATATCGCCGATTTCAAATTCCCTGACCTCTCCGTTCGCGGTGAAGCGTCCTTTTTTGTTTTTGACCGCAAGCTCCGCCCGCGGATTTATGCCGATAAAGGAATACCGCTGCCACTGCCGGTCGTTGCTGACGCTTTCGAGTATAAAGGCGTTGTCGGCGTTTTTGCTGAGTATTTCAAATATACGCACAGGCGTAACGCCGTCGCACAGCTTCTCATATATAACGGGAATATGCGTAAATTCCGAATGTGTATCGAGAAGCTCTTTGACTTCTTCAAGGCTTGGTTTCAACATAAAAGCATCCTCCTAAAATACAAAAAATCCCATTGATAATAAATCAATGGGACGAATTACGAATCCGTGGTGCCACCCAAATTCAAGGGAAAATCCCTCCTCGCGGAGTACAAGCATACTCCCGTTCTTTAACGCAGAACTTACGGCGCAGATACTTGCTTACGCGTTCTCCTTGCTCCTCGCGAATCCATTCGCAATACGCGCCGTGCCAATTCTCAGCGACATTGACTCTCTGTGACGGTGTTGGGCATTGCTACTTACTTTCGGTCAAAGGATTTATTTGAATTTTAAATTGTTAATATTATTATACAGCCGCGACTTCCGTTTGTCAAGGGTTTTTGAAAAAATTTTTCACCAAAAAAATTTCGGGCTTTTTTATTCGCAAAATACGTGCTTGCCTATGGTGCAGATGATTTTCCGCGAACGAATCCACTGATTTGTGGCGGTCGCGGGATTATAATAGTAAATCGCGCCGCCCGTGGGATCCCATCCGTTCAGCGCGTCGCGCGCGGCGCGCATACAGCTGCTGTACATTTCCGCGTCAATCTGACCGTCGTCAACGGCTGTGAACGCGCCCTTCTGATATACGACCCCGCTTATGCTGTTCGGGAAGGACGGGTGCTGCACACGGTTAAGAATTACCGCGCCGACCGCGACCTGTCCCTCATACGGTTCTCCCCTCGCTTCCCCGTTTATGACCTTCGCCAGAAGATAAACCTGACTTTCATTTTGGGAATTTGTGCTGCCCGAGGAATAAATTCCCATCGCCTGAAGCGTCTTTTCTCCGGCGATTCCGTCCACCTTAAGGTTGTTCTTTTTCTGGAAGCTTCTGACCGCGCTTTCCGTTTGCCAGCCGTAAACGCCGTCAATGCCGCCCGTATAATAGCCCCAGTTTTTCAGCTTGGTCTGAATCTGGCGCACCTCGCTGCCGACGGAGCCTTGCTTTGATATGACCGACACCGCCACGCCGCCCGTAATCACATACAGCAGCGAAGCCACGGATATAAACAGCATAACGGAAGCCTTGCCCGATTTTAATTTATCCATTCTGTAATCCTCCTCTTGCAGGCAACAGCTGCAAGTAATAGTAGTATTATAATCAGACGTCCGCACTTTTATGCACCGCGCGATGTCACATTTTTTCCGCTCCGCCGTATTATGGTAACGAAGGGAGGGCTTTTATGGGCAGACGCGGCGGACCGAGACGGAATTGCAGTCCCGTCGGAATTGCTATACTTGCCTTTGTATTCGGAATTTTTACCGCAATGATTCTGCCCGTCACGCTTTTGGCTGTAATCGAAGGCGCACTTATAATCGCTTTGGGCATAATCATTATCAGGAGGTGAATGGCGCGTGAAAATATATGTTGTAAAGCTTCCGCGGGTACTTAACGCTTTGGCGAGAATTTTTTTGCGTGTTTGAAGCTCAAAGAGCCGACGGAGTGTTCCGACGGCTCTTTCGTATTTTTGCTTCGGGCTTTTTATTATGCGGGAGAAAATTCCGTACCCACGGGAACAAGATTGAACAGCGCGCTCATATCCGAAGCGGAGACTTTAATTTCTCCGTCGGAGGCGGAAACCGTGCCGCCGTCGGAAAGGGTCAGCGCTCCCGCCGAAGCGGAGGAGCCGTCAAGCTGTTTGCTTATCACGCAGCTCACGGCGCCGAGGCTTCCCTCCGCTTTGCACCTCGTTTCTCCGCCGTTTTTGTGAATAACCCTCAAAATTCCTCCGCCGACGGTAACGCGTACCGGCGACGGAGCAACGGGAATACACAGAATTTGCCCCTCGTAAAGAGCGTTCGGGTCGATGCCGAGATTGTTTTTAAGAAGCATATCGGTCGTAACTCCGAAATACCTCGCTATTTTCGCAAGTCCCTCATTTCCTCTCACGACATAATAATTCCCCGTTCTGCACATCGGGTAAGCTTCGCCCGTGAATGGCAGACAGATTTTTTGTCCTACGCTCAGGCTGTCGGGATTTATTCCCTCGTTTACGGCAAGAATTTCGTCAACCGTAGTGCCGAAGCCCGCGGCAATCGCCCACAGCGTATCGCCGCTCCTTACCGTATAAGGGACTCTTCCCGCCGGACATATGCTGCAATTTTCCAATTTTACCACCTCTGCTGCATTATATGCGCGAGCCGCGCAATAAATCAGGGCTGTAATTCCTCTTTTCCCGACAAATTTTAAAGAAATTCCAAAATATATGTTGTTTTTCGGCCGGAAATAGTGTATAATAAAAAGCAGGGAATATATCATCTCCGCAAATATATTCCCCTATTATTCATAAGAGGTACGATATATGCTTTTCACAGAACCGTCGTTTTTATTTGCCTTTCTTCCGATTTGCCTGCTTTTGCAGCTCATAATAAAAAACACGGCGGCGAAAAACGCCGTCCTGCTTGTGATGTCGCTGCTGTTTTACGCATGGGGAGAGCCGGTGTACGTTTTCCTTATGATTGCGACGTCGCTGATATGCTGGTGGCTGAGCGGAAGGCTTGAAGCTTCGCCGCACAAAAAGCTCATGCTTGCGCTGACGCTCATCGCCGCGCTTATTCCGCTTGTATTTTTCAAATATTCGGGAATGCTTGCGGAGCTTATAAATCTGCTGCCGGCGGTCAGCGTTTCGGCTCCGTCGGTTTCGCTGCCCATCGGGATTTCATTTTATACCTTTCAGATTATTTCCTATGCGGTTGACGTTTATCGCGGCGAAGCAAAGCCGCAGAAAAACCCGTTCAGCTTTATGCTTTACATATCGCTTTTTCCGCAGCTTATCGCCGGACCGATTGTGCGCTACGACGAGGTTGAGAAGCAGCTTTCCGACAGGAAAATAACCGCGCCGATGTTTTCCGCCGGAGTTTGGCGCTTTATTACAGGGCTTTGCAAGAAGGCGATTCTGGCGAATACAATCGGGAAAACCGCCGAGGATATTCTTTCTCAGTCCTCGCTCGGCACGCTCGGGGCATGGGGAGCAATGCTCTGCTACGCCTTCCAGATTTATTTTGACTTTTCGGGTTACAGCGATATGGCTATCGGTCTGGGCAAAATGCTCGGCTTCACATATCGGGAAAATTTCAATTACCCTTATATATCCGCTTCGATAAAGGAATTTTGGCGCAGATGGCACATTTCGATGAGTACGTTTTTCCGCGACTATGTGTATATTCCCCTCGGCGGAAACCGCCGCAGGCAGTATCTTAATATGTTCATTGTCTGGGGCTTGACGGGGCTTTGGCATGGAGCGGGGCTGAATTTTGTGCTTTGGGGGCTGTATTTCTTCGTGCTGCTCTCGATTGAAAAGCTGTTGCCGAAGAGGTTTAAGCTGCCGAAGCTGATTGCCGTTCCGTGTACCTTTGTGCTTGTGCTTTTCGGCTGGGTGCTGTTCTACTTTGAGGATATGGGCAGCATTGTCTCCGTATACAAAGCAATGCTCGGCGGCGGCTCGGCGGCGGACGTCACCTCCGCTCAGCTTTTGTATACCTCCTTGCCGATGCTGCTGCTCTGCGCCGTAGGCTCAACTCCTCTTCCCGCGAAAATAAAAGCAATGCTCGCCCGAAAGCTTCCCGGCGGATTGAAAACAGCGGCGGCGGCAATATGCACGGCGGCGGCGTTGCTGCTTTGCACAGCGTTTATTGTCGGAGGAACCTACAATCCCTTCCTCTACTTTAAATTTTAGGAGAAATTCAGATGAAAAGGCATTATGTTGTTCCAATAATTTTCATGCTGCTGCTCTGCTCCGTAGGCATATTGTATTTCGTCGTTCCCGATGCCGGCGTCTCATCGGACGAAAACCGCAGCCTTGCGCAGCTTCCGACCTTCAGCTTCGCTTCGCTTGCCGACGGCAGCTATACCGCGGCGATAGACGAATACCTTAAGGATCAGTTTCCCTTCCGCGGCGCTTTCATTTCGGCAGCCGACAAGGCAAACGCCGTTCTCGCCCTTTCGGGCGGAGAGGTGGAAATGGTTATGGGCGTGGGCAATACCGACATGGGAGTAGGCGAAACGCTCGGCGACGTTCCCGAAATCGCGGAGGAGCCGGAGGAAGAGCCTGTGGAGGAAAAGCCCGCGGCGGCGGAAATTCAGCTCGCGGACGAAGCCGACTACAACCGTAACGGCATCATCATTTCCGGCGACAGGGCAATGGAGCTTTTCGGCTCGTCCTACGGTATGCTGGAGCAGTACGCCTCCATTGTCAATTCCTTCAAAAACGAGCTGCCCGACGTAAACGTCTATTCGCTGTTCGTGCCTACATCCGTCGAATTTTACTCTCCGCTTAAATATCACCAAAACGAACGTTCTCAAAAGGCGGCGATTGAAACGCTCGACTCTCTGTTCATGAACGAAGTAATTCCCGTTGACGCCTATACTTACCTTGCGGCGAACGCCGACAAATACATCTATTTCCGCACCGACCACCACTGGACGGCGCGCGGCGCTTATCAGGGCTACTATGCTTTTTGCAAGGCGGCGGGGCTTGAAGCCGTCCCCGAGGAAAATTTCGAGGTCACGCAGGCGGAGGGAAGCTTCCTCGGCACGCTGTACCGCTACACAAAAAAGCAGGTGCTTCACGACAATCCCGACTATGTTGAAATTCTGAATCCCCCCGAGGTTGAAAGCTGCACAGCCTATACCTCCGCCGACATGACCTATCCATACGAAGCGTCCGTCATTGCCGACACAAGCGACTCAACCAACAAATATCTTTCATTCCTCGGTGGCGATCATCCGCTTATGCGCATTGTGACAAACAACAAAAACGGACGGCGTGTGCTTATTTTGAAGGATTCCTTCGGCAACGCCTTCGTCCCCTTCCTGATAAACCACTACGAGGAAATATATGTAATTGACCCGCGCAGCGCGTCGGCGTCAATTTCCGAATTTTGTGCGCAGCACGAAATTAACGACCTGATTTTGGAAAACTATGCCTTTGCCGTGGGAAATTCCGCGATTCTCAAAGGGCTTAAAGCCATGATAAGGTAAACCTCGGCGAAAAGCATGAACAAACGGGCGCAAATCCAAGGATTTGCGCCCGTTTTATGTTGAAT
>CAZICW010000046.1:10726-12781 GCA_964537995.1 uncultured Oscillospiraceae bacterium | reverse complement strand
AGGTATTGATTATGAGAAAGAATTTGACAGAAATCGTTTTTATCCTTGACCGCAGCGGCTCCATGCACGGACTTGAGGCGGATACCATCGGCGGCTTTAACTCAATGCTCGCGAAGCAGAAGCAGGCGGACGGCGACGCGCTGATTTCCACTGTCCTCTTTGACAGCGTCAGCGAAGTCCTGCATGACCGGGCGGACATTAAGGACATCGCTCCGCTCACAGACAAGGACTACTCCGTGCGCGGCTGTACCGCCCTGCTGGACGCGGTCGGCGGCGCGATCCATCACATTGGGAACATCCACAAGTACGCGCGGAGCGAGGATGTGCCGGAGCATACTCTTTTTGTCATTACTACCGACGGAATGGAAAACGCAAGCCGCCGCTACTCCGCCGATAAGGTCAAAAAGATGATTGAGCGCCAAAAAGCAAAATACGGCTGGGAATTTCTTTTCCTCGGCGCAAACATTGACGCGGCGGAGACGGCAAGGGGCTTTGGCATTTCCGAGGATCGCGCCGTAAATTACTGCGGCGACAGCAAAGGAACACAGCTCAATTACGAGGTTCTGAGCGAAACGATTTGTCAGGTTCGGGCTTCCCGTCCGATTACCGGCGACTGGAAAAAGCGCATTGACGATGATTACAACGAAAGAAAGAACAGGGGAAAATAATGCCCTGACAGTCACGGCGAAAGCGTCAAGGCGGCTGATTAACAAAACGACCGAGAAGGAGCGTTTCTGCTCTTACACGGTCGTTTTTGCCTATGCGTTTATTTTGCTTACGCGCTTATTTTACGCCTTCCCAGTCCTTGGCGAAGCGTTCGAGTCCCGCATCCGTGAGCGGGTGCTTTGCCATCTGCACAATTACATTGTAGGGAACGGTGGCGATATGCGCGCCGAGACGTGCCGCCTCGACAACGTGAATCGGGTGGCGGATCGACGCGGCGATTATTTCGGTTTTTATGCTGTGAGTGTCGAAAATATCAACAATTTCTTCGATGAGATTCATGCCGTTCATGGCTATGTCGTCCAGTCTGCCGAGGAAGGGAGAAACGTATGTTGCTCCGGCGCGGGCGGCAAGAAGCGCCTGCGTCGAGCTGAAAATCAGCGTAACATTGGTCTTTATGCCCTTGGCGGTGAGCTGCTTGCAGGCTTTAAGCCCTTCCAGCGTCATGGGAATTTTTATGACGATATTCTTATGGATTTTCGCAAGCTCCAGAGCCTGCGAAACCATAGCCTCGGCGGTTTCCGCCTTGGGACTTACCTCGGCGCTTATGGGACCGTCCACTATGGAGGCGATTTCCTCAATGACCTCCTTGAAATCCCTGCCGGACTTCGCAATCAGCGAGGGGTTTGTCGTAACGCCGCAGATTACGCCGAGGTCGTTGGCCTTGCGGATATCCTCGACAATTGCGGTATCGATGAACAATTTCATCAGTATCAATCCTTTCTGTACTTAATTTATTATATCATACATTATTTTCCGTAAAAATTCAACGGCAAATTTAAAAAAATACGGAAATAAGCCAAAACAGACCTACAGCGGGTATGCCGAGCAAGCCTGCGGCAAACGCGGTTATAAGATTGAGCGCAATTTCATTTAGACCGAGTAAACCGAGCGCCCAGTTGGAAATCAATATCAGCGCCGCTCCTTTTATAAAGCAGCACAACACAAAAACCGACCTGTCGGCAAACCTTGCGAGTACGGCAAAAATCACTACGCTGACAAGCAAAACCATCGGCTCCGCCACGGCTGCACCCCCTTTGTACAGGGTATGCGGCGGCGGCGGGAAAAATTACCCGCCCTCAGCTTGCGCGCCGCGGGGAATTTTTCGGGGATTTCTCAATCCTCGTCGTCATCGGAGGAGGAAGACGAAGATGAGGAAGATGAGGACGAACTTCCGCCGGAAGAGGAATCGTCGCTCGGAGTTGTCGTGGTTGAAGAAGAGCTGCCGGAGGAGGATCCGCTGTCAGCGGAAGAGGAATCGTCGCTCGGGGTCGTTGTTGTTGAGGACGAGCTTCCGCTTGAGGAATTTTTGCTTGACGAGCTGTCGCTTGA
>CAZICW010000046.1:0-10626 GCA_964537995.1 uncultured Oscillospiraceae bacterium | reverse complement strand
CTGCCGCTTGAGGAGTTTTTGCTCGACGAATTGTCGCTTGAAGAATTTTTGCTCGACGAGCCGTTGTTCGACGAAGATGATTTGCCGGAGGACGAGCCGCCCGACTTGGAGGTGTCGGCTGAAATGGAAGCCGCGCTGTCGTCATCGTCGCTGAAAAGCTCGCTGTCGTTCCCGACAACGTCGATGCCGGAGTCGTCGCCGCTTGAAATTTGGCTGCTGTCGATAACCACGCCGCTTTCTTCGCCGTTGCTTGCCTTTTGAGTATCCCTGCCGGAGAAAACCATATAAGCGATGATGAACGAAATCACAAAAACCAAAAGCAGACCCAAGATCACCAAAACCACGATAAGCCCTTTATTCTTTTTTTTCCTTTTTCTTTTAGTTGCCATAATGCATTATCCTTCCGAAACTTATGATATTTCTATTATATCATTTTTATGAAATAAGTAAAGATATTTTTGAATTTTTTTGTCGAAAAATTTTAAACCGAGAGCTTTTGCGTAATAATACAGTTGTTTGCTATATTTTTTTACGATATTTTGCGGATTGGTGTAGACGTCCGTTTTGTAATCCACAAGAACAATGTGATCGTCCTCAACGAAAAAGCAGTCGATTATACCCTGAACCGCAACGGCTTCGTCCTCCGCGCCCTTGACGTCCGCGTCGGTTATTGAGGAAATATCCGCCGCGGGGACGTGCATTATGAACGAAGCTTCGCGGAAAAGGCGCTTCGACGCACGCATCCTCGCGCCGAGAGAGCTGTCAAGCAGAGCTTGGATTTTCTCCGGTTTTATCAGCTTATGCTCGGCTTCGGAAATTATTCCGCTTTGAAGCATTTCCTCAAGCTGCTCTCCGGCGGGACGGAAAAGGTCGAGCCGCTCCATAACCGTGTGATAGGCGGTGCCTATCTCGGCGGAGGAGAGGGTCTTTTCCTCCATCGCGAGCATAGGCTTTCTCAGCGTCTCGCGGAACGGAATCTCTCCTCGGCTCAGCGAGGTTTCGGCCGCGGTTTCGTCAGCCGCCTTCAGCGCGGACACGCTGACCTTGGCGGGGATTTCGGCCGCATGGGGATATTCGGCGGAAAAGCCGAACAAATCAGCGAAATTTTTAACGGCGTCCTCGCTCAGCGCGGGGGCGGCTTTAAGCTTATCCCATACCGACGGACGCTCTATTTCTTCGACAGAAAGCCTGCGAAAGCTGAAAAGCCGTTCGTCGCCGGCGGCGGAGCCTATCAGCTTCGCAAAGCTGTCGGCAAGAAAGACTGCGCCGCTTTTTTCAAGACGCCCGTCAAACGAGAGCGCCGCGCCGAGAGCCTTTTCGCCGCCGAAAAAACCGGTGCATATGAGCCTTTCGCGCGCCCTTGTCATTGCAACATAGAGCAGTCGTATTTCTTCGCAGCTTTCGCGCGTGCGGATACGGTGGTTAATTATTTTACTGAGCGGCGAGCGGTGAATACAGCCCTTTTCCTCATTTACATAATCTACGGAAAAGCCCAGCTCCGTGTCAAGGGCGCAGGCGGAGGTATGGGTTCGGTACGGCTTGGAGCATTTCATCAGTATTATTACCGGAGCCTCCAGCCCCTTTGATTTGTGGATTGACATAATTCTCACAACGTCCATTGATTCCGACAGCGTTTTTGCTTCTGTCAGCGAGGGCGTCGAAGAAAGCTTACGCTGCTTTTTTATGTAGTCAAGGAAACCGAAAAGCCCCCGCGCGCCGCCGCGTTCAAATTCCTCCGCGGCGTCAATCAGCGCGTCGAGATTGGCGCGCCGCCGCACACCGCCCTTCATCGCGCCGACGGAGGAATAGTATGAGGTGTCGGTCAGTATCATGCCGATAAGCTCGCCAAGCGGACGAAAATCCGCCGCAAGCCGCCATTTTTCCAAGCTTTTGCCGAAGGAAACACATCTTTCGAGCAAAGCGGCGTCGTTCAGCCTTGCGGCATATTCGCCGTGGCGTTCGTGGGAGGGAGAGCTTAAAACGCGGAAAACCGAGCTGAAGCTGTGCGCCGCGCTTACCGTGCGGATTTTCAGAAGGTCGTTCTCGGTGAAGCCGAACATCACGCTGCGCAGCGCGCCGGCGAGGGGAATGTCGCGCCCGTCGTTGCCTATCAGCGTCAGAATGTCCAGCACCGGCGAAATCTCATCCTTGGCAAACAGGCTTTCGCCGCCGTCAAAGTAGCAGGCAATGCCGTTTTCCTCCAGTATGCGTTCCGCGGCGGCGCCATCGTTTTTCACGGAGCGCATAAGAACTATAATATCCTTTTTCATTATCGGTCGGGTTTCGCCCGAAGCCTTATCGAAAACGGGGGTTTTGGCGGAGAGCAAGGCGTTTATTCTGTTTGCCGCCTCCTGCGCTTCGGCTTCAAAATTATAGCTGAGCGGCGACGCGCCTTCGTCGGTTACGGCGATAAATTCCGCCTTCGGGTACTCCCCCCGCGGTTCCGCCGCCGCGCAGACCATGCGATGCGTGGAGGAATAGTCGAGCTTCATGGTGCTTTCGTTCATAAGACGGGAAAATACGCCGTTAACCGTATTGATTACGGAAGGAGTCGAGCGGTAGTTGAGGTTCATGGTTATAAGGCGGCTGTTTTCGCCTCCCTCGCAGCGGCGTCCGAAAATTTCCGGCTCGGAGTGGCGGAAGCCGTAGATGCTTTGCTTAACGTCGCCGACCATGAACATTCTTCCGTTTGATATTGCCTCAAAAAGGGCAAGCTGACGAAGGTCTATGTCCTGAGCCTCGTCAACGTATATTTCATCGTAAAGCTCTCTCAGTTCAAGAGCGGTTTCCGACGCAGAGCCGTCGGCATTGACAAGCAGCTTCAACGCCAAGGTCATGCAATCGGAAAAGCTGAGCTTCTTTTTTTCCATGCAGCGCGTCAGCTCCTCTGCAAGCGTGCAGCGCGTCAGCTCGCATACGGCAAGCACGACGGGGGCTATTTCCGCGCGAAAAAGCTCAATTTCGCGCTCGGATACGGAAAACAGCTTCGCCGCGGCGTCCCATATTTTTCTCGCCTTTGCCATGACCTGCGCCGCATGGGGATTTCCGACGGACTTGGAGGTATCCTTCGACTGGATTCTCAGTCCGCCGAGCGGCTTTGAGGAAAAGATTTCCGCTCCGTCCGCGTAGCTCTCCGGCTTACGGAATGACGACAGCGCTTCGATCGCGCCCTCGAATACGGAGGCGTTTTTTGCGTTAAGTCCTCCGTCCGCAAGCTCGCGCGACAGCATGGATAAAATGTCGTTCAGTATGTCCGCGGCGGCCTCGCCCGCGTAAGCGCTCACGCGCGTTTTCGCGAAAGGAAAATCGGGGTCGGCGTCGCGTATGCAAAGATTCAGCCATTCGTCGGGATCGGGAACGGCTTGCGCGCAGCGCTTTATCCTGTAGACGAAGTCAACATAGTCGTTGGAAACGCGCTCCGACGGTTCGGACATAAAATCGTTCGTGTGCTTGGCGGAGCCGTAGTTCATCGCCAGTATGTCAAAGCCGTCCAAAATCGCCGCCGCCTTTTCCTCGTCGGGAAAGGAAGCAAAAAACCGGGCGGCCTTTTCCTCATAGGCGGGGATAAGACTGCCGCCGCGCCGCTTTTCCGACGCCGCGCTGAAGCGCTCCGTAATCTCGCGCAGGGAGTCGGCCGCGATACGGCGCACGGCGGCTTCGTCTCCGACCGTGAAATCGCCCGAAAGACCGGGAATTTTGAAAAAATTTTGCCGAAGCAGACGGTAACAGAAGGAGTCGATTGTACAGATGTCGGCTCCGCTCAAGAGCGAAAGCTGGCGCTCAAGCATTCTGCGGCGGGCCGGGTCGGTTTCGGCGCGCAGAGCGTCCGTTACGGAATTGCCTATTCTTGAACGCATTTCCGACGCCGCCGACCTTGTGAACGTCACAATCAGAAGACGGCTAACGTCAACGGGGTCGCTGCCGGAAATGCGGCGCAAAACCCTCGCCCCCAGCACTTGGGTCTTTCCGCTGCCCGCGGCGGCGCTGACAGTTATGTTTTTGGGGGCCTCCTCCACCGCCATCCTCTGAAATTCGTTAAATTTCATCGCCTTCCGCCTCCAGTTCCTTTTTCATGAGCTTTATTGCCTCGTGCGCGTCGCCCTTGGATATTTCGCGGATATGCCCGCCGCCGTTAAGACTGCGTTTGCAGACACCGCCGTAGGGACAAAATTCGCATTTCGACCGTCCGTCGGCAACAACGGGAGAAACGGGCATTTCCCCGCCGTAGATTTTTTTCGCGGCGGATTTCATGCGTTTGCGGACATAGCTTAGTACGGTATTCATTTCATCGGCTTCGATTTCCGCAATACCTTTATGCTCCGCCATCCTTCCGACGACTGCCGCGCCTGTCAGTCTGTCCTTCCTTTCGGGATTTTCGTCGCCTATCGGAGTTTCGACCGGCACCTCCGTGAGATTGAAATACAGCACGGCGGCGGGACGGGCGTTCGGCTCGGAGTCGAGGAAGCTGTCCATATAGGCGAAGAGCTGAAGCTGAAGTCCGTTCAGCACATTTGTAAAGCTCAGCTCCCTTCCGCTGCTCTTATAGTCGATTATACGCACCAAATCGACAGCCTTAATCTGGCCGTTTTCCTCGGTAAGAAAGCCCTTGCGCACGTCGGCGCGGTCGATTCTGCCGCGGAAGCGGGCGACGCTGCCGTCGGGAAGAGTTATTTTGGACGGAGCTATGCCGCCGTCCTCGTCGATTATGACTTCGGCTCCCGTCGGGACGAAAAGCTCGTCGGCAAGCTGGGCGCGGATTTCGTCGATACATTTTTTTGCCATGCGCTCAATCCGCGTCACGGCGATTTTCAGACGCGGATCGGATTCAATCTGGCGGCTTATGCCCGTCCGAACCTCGGCGCAGACGCGCTCAAAAATCTCATCGGCGCAGCTGTCGCCGACAGCTGCCCAGTTCCCTTTTTTCTCGCGGAGTACATAGCCGCAGAAGCCGTCAATTATGTTGTGGAGCAGATTTCCGCTGTCGGCCGGATTTATGTTCATAGGCTCACAGTCGCGCAGCCGAAGTATATTTTGCGCAAAATATGCGAAGGGACAGCCTCCGAACGTCTCAAGAGCCGACGGGCTGAGCGAAAGCTCTCCGCCGATAGCCTTTTTCAGCAACGCGCCGTCAAGCTCCTCGGTATCGGCGGGGTCGTATCTTAGATCGCGCAGAAGCTTGGATATTTTCGGAGCGTAGTCGGGGTCGGCTTTGAGCAGCGAAAGCATGAGCTGCCAGAATTTCCCGTCGTTTCCCTCGCTCATTGCCGTCCCAAGCTCAAGCAGCGCCGCCTCCTTTGTAGCGCACAGATATTCGCTGTCGGGAGAGCTGACATCCTCGGTTTCACGGAGCATGGGAAAAAGCTGCCTTACGCGCTTTACCGCGGAGCTTGGACGCATATTCCGTCCGTCGGCCGCGGCAAGGGAATAGCTGAGAAACAACGTCTCGTCCGCCGAGGAAAGAGCCTCGTACAGAAGAAGCTTTTCGTTTTCCGCCTTTTCCGCACAGTCGGGAGGAAGCTCCACCGCCCATCCGTTTCGCAGCTCTTCGGCTTCATATTCGGTGAATATTGAGGAACGGGAAAACGCGCGCGGGAAGACGTCCTCGTTCAGTCCGAGCAGGAACACGATCGGCTTGCAGATACCCTTCATGCGCTCGATTCCGCCGAAGGTTACGCTGTCCGCCGTCGGCGGAACAACGCCTATACGCACCGCCGCGCAGGCGGTTTTCACGGCGTCGTAAAATTCGTCGGGAGCAAGCTCGCTTTCTCCGAACACGGTGCATATGTCGTCCAGAATATCAATCAAAAAATTGTATACCTGTCGGGTTTCCGCCGCTCCGCGCGCATCTCCGCCTTTTTCCTGCCGCATGGCGGCGCTTTCCGCGGCGGAGGCGAGGTTGCTTTGCCGCATGAAGGAATAAAGCCCGCGCGCGAAGTCGATTCCGCTTCTCGGCTCGGAAAGGCAGAGCCGCAAGGGCTCTATAAGCTCCCAAAGCTCCCTCCGACGGGCGTTTATGCCGCTAAGCTCCTCGCTCGGCGAGGAGGAAGCGTAGCTTTTGGCGCTGTAGGCTCCGCGAATAAAGGTGAAATCCTCGCTCCAATTCCATGAGCGAACACCCGCCTCGACACAGTAGTCCTCAAGCTGTCCGCAGCGGCCGCCGTGAGGAGCGAACGGATTTTTTGCAAAGCTGAACACGTTCTCATGCGTGAAGCCGAACAGAGCCAGCTCCATTGCCGAAAGAATATAGCTCGAAACGCTGTGCTGCGAAAGAGGACGTTTTTCGTCCACAAAGACGGGAATCGAATATATCGGAAAGATTCGCCGCACATAGCCGGCGTAGCTTTCGGGGTCGCGGGCTATGACGGCAATGTCGCGGCAGCGTCTGCCTTGCTTCGTAAGACGGGCTATTGCCGCCGCGACGCGCCGAACCTCCGATAGGGGATTCCTTGAAACGTGGAGGCGGAGCTGTCCGCGTATTTCGCCGCCGTATGCGGCGGCCGAAGGGTCGTAAAGGCTTGACGAGAGAAAGCCTACGGCGTCGGCGCGTTTACGGACGGGGAGGTCGATTCTGGCAAAATCCGCGCCGAAATCGGCGGCGGTTCTTTCCAGAGCGTCAATCAGCTTTTTTGCCGTGGAAAATTCGGGCCTGTCCTCCCAGCATACGGCGACGAAAACTCTGTCGGCGCTTCGGCATATCTGTCCGACGCAGTTTCGCTGAAGCAGGTTAAGGTCGGAAAAATATTTTACGCAAACGGTTTTTCCGTTAAAGAATTTACATTCGGGCAGGGCGAGAATACGGCTCAGCTCGCTGAGATCGTCATCCGCGTCGCAAAGACCGCTTCCGGCGATAAAGCCGTCGTAGCCCTCAAGCGCCAGACGGCAATCGTGAACCTTGTTTCTCAGCGGCGAATTTTCCGCCAGACCATCCTCCGCCGCGCGGAGCTTTTCCGCAGTGACGCCGTAACGCTTGAAGCCGGTTATCAACGCGCTTACGGTCGAGGTCAGCTCGCGTCTTTTTACAACTCCCCGAAAAAGCCGCAAATCGTCCTTTTCTATGCCGCCGAGAGCGTGCATAACCGCCATTTCCCGCGCGGGAGCGGTAAGCCGCGTTTTCCCTGACGGGAAGGCGGCGCTCAGCTTATAGAACAGACGCTTGAAGCTGAGCGTCTCGGGATTGCCCAGACCGGACACGCCGAACGCGGCAATCAGCTTTTCCTCTTCGATAAAGGAGCTTTGGTCGGGGACTATTACCGTAACACCGTTGACGGAAAGCTCGGTATTTATTTTCATCAGACGCAGCATTTCGCTTTCGAGCGCGCCGCGGTCGGGCGAGGTTATTACGGTCAGCTTCATGGCAAAACCTCCGATCGGAAATTGAAAATTAATTATACTGTTATTATACCATTTTTTCCCCTTTGTTTCAACACGGAATTATATGCTTTGCGAAAAATTTTTAATGTCTGAATCCGAAACCGGTTGACTTTTTCCAAAAGTTTAATATAATTAAACCGAAGGTCGAAATCTTCCGACGAAATATGTCGCGGGAAGCTTCTTTGGAGGAGGAAATATGCTGAAAAATTTGTTACAACGGGAGTTGCGGTCATTATGATTTTGAATGGGAGAGATTTTACGGGGCATGGCGCAGGGGACGGCGCGGTAAGCGCCGTAGGACTGCGCGCTCAAGGCATGAAAAATCCCTTGGGCATAGGCGCCGAAGCTCCGGAGCTTAGCTGGAAGCTGAACTCCGACGAAAACGGTCAGGCTCAGGCAGCTTATGAAATTCAGGCGTCATCGGATGAGAGCTTTAAGAATATTCTTTGGGAAAGCGGTACGGTTAACGCCGCAGAGCCCTTCGGCGCAGTATATGGCGGAGGCTTTGAGGAGGGAAGTACGGTTTTTTGGCGTGTACGCCTTATGGACAGGAACGGAAATTGGGGCGGGTTTTCCGATACTGCCTTTTTTGAGTTTGGTATAAGAAGCCTGACGGGTAAATGGCTGAAGGCTCCGCAAACGAAGGCGGCTAACATTTTCGAAACCGCATTTTTCGTTGAAAAACCCGTGCAAAAGGCTCGTCTTTACGCGTCGGCCCTGGGCGTTTTTGAAGCGTCGGTCAACGGCAAAAAAGCAGGGGACGACTTTTTTGCGCCGGGAGAAACCGATTTCCGCAAGCGTGTTCATTATGTGACATATGACGTAACCGATTTGCTGCGCAGCGGGGAAAACACTGTCGGCATTGAGCTGGGGCGCGGAATGTACGGCAGCCTTATAACCTCCGATGACAGCTGCCGCTATCGAAAGTCCGACGGCGAGGCCGTCAGCAACGGGCTGCTCGGAGATGAGCTTAAGTGTATTGCCGGACTCGAAATCACCTATGCGGACGGGGAAAAGCAGACTGTTGCCACAGACAAAAGCTGGACTGTCCGCACCTCGGGCACTACGGTGAACAACTGGTACGGCGGCGAAGACTTTGACGCTTCCGCCGAAGGGCGGCCTGCTGCCGCTACGGAAGCCTCGGCTCCCGCAGCAAGACCGGAGGCGAAGGAATACCCCGCCATAAAAATTCAGGAAAGCTATCAGGCGGTCGGCGTTGCTCCCATAAAGACAGACAAATACCGTCTTATCGGCGACAGCTCCGACGCGGGCTATTGGCTGGCGGATATGGGCCGCAACGGCGCGGGCGTTGAGGAGCTCATTCTTGAAAACACCGAGAAGATGAAGGGCTGGACTTTCAAAATGTATCCGGCGGAAATAATCAATGAGGACAACACCGTAAATCAGGACTCATGCACACAGCGGGAAACCGGCGGCTATATTACGGCTTCCGGCGGAGGTTGGGGCCCGATTTTTGACACATACACCGTTCAGGGAACGGGACGCGAAAGCTGGCATCCCCGATTCTGCTACCACGGATACCGCTATCTTGAGGTGCATATCAAGGACGAAAGGGGCGCCGGCGTTACGGCCGAACGCTTCACTCCGACGGCTTCCAACTTTAAAAATCATTTGCTTTGGACCGACAATGAAAATACAGGCGGCTTTGCAAGCTCGTCTGACGACATAAATGCTATTGACACCATAATCACCCGTTCTCTGCAAAGTCAGATGATGTCGGTCTTTACCGACTGTCCTCAGATAGAAAAGCTGGGCTGGCTGGAACAGTACAATCTGATGTTTAATTCCTATGCCGCCAATTATGATATTCGGGCATGGTATAAAAAGCTCATCCGAGACGTAATGGACGCTCAATACACTGTTGGGGAAAGCGACAACGGTAACGGCTATGACACCGCGAATCGTTGCGGCACCGGCCTCAAGGGGGAGGGCTATATCCCGACCATTGCGCCGGAATACAGGGACATCGAGGCCTACGATGACGATCCGAACTGGAGCGGAGTCATCGCCACTGTGCCATACGATTATTACATGATATACGGCGATACATCCATGATGAAAGAAGCCTATGACGGAGCAAAGGCCTATGTTGAGTATCTGCGCCGTAAGGCCGCGGACACTCAGGGGGCAAACGCAAACTCAACAGGCGACAATCTGATATGGTCGGTACTTGGAGACTGGGCCGCCGAAGACAGCTCTACCCCGCGGGAGCTGGTTGTGAGCTGTGCATATTACGAGGTGGTTGACACTGTTGCCAAAACCGCAAAAATTCTCGGCAAGGCTGAAGATGAGAAAAAATACCGCGCTCTTGCGGAGGAGATAAAGGCAGCAATAAATTCCGCATATTACGACGAGGAAACAGGGCTTTACGGCTCCGGCAGCCAGGCAAGCCTTGCCTGTCCGTTGGATGTGGGAGTTGTTGAGGAGGCAAACGCGGAAAGAGTGCTGAATAATCTTATTGACGCCGTCGCATCCTACAACAGTCCCGATCGCGGCAGCAGCGGGGGATATCATCTTTCAACCGGCGAGATAGGGCTTAAGCATATGATAAACGCCCTGACCAAATACGGACGCGGCGATGTGCTGTATAAGATGTGTCTGAACAAAACCTATCCCAGCTATCTTTATTTTGCGGAAAACAACGCTACCACCCTCGTTGAGTATTGGGATATGCAGAGCGGACGATCCCAAAATCACGCCATGCTTGGTCACATTGAGGAGTGGCTCATCCATTGCCTTGCCGGAATACATAATCTTTCTCCCGGATATGCGAAAATTGCCGTGTCTCCATATATTCCCGACGACCTTGACCGCAGCGAAGCCTCGACCGAAACTCCTTACGGAACCCTCTCTAACCGGTGGGAAAAACAAAATGGCAGGCTGTACATGACCGCGGTAATTCCTACGGGCACTGAGGCCGACATTATCCTTCCCGAGAGCCTTTGCGCAAATTTTACCATAAACGGTAAAAAAATTGATGGCAGAGCGGTCACCGTAGGGGGAGGAAAATATGAGATAACCGCCGACCTGACGGACAAGGGCTTGCGGAGCGACAATCGGCCTCGGCCAAGACCGACAATGTAACAGCGCTTGCCTACGATATAACGGGAGAGCTGACCGTTTCTCCTATTTTTATGTATTTTTGACGGATTGTCAATAATATGAGCAAAACACCGACGCGTTTTTTTAATAAAACATATCGGTGTTTTTCTTTTTGCGGGAAAATTTTTCTTT
>CAZICW010000045.1:11510-13012 GCA_964537995.1 uncultured Oscillospiraceae bacterium | reverse complement strand
AATTAAATAATCAAGCGCCGCCTTTCGGCAGTGCTTTTTTAATGCCCTTTTTGGCAGTTGCAGGGCATAAAGAACAACGCCCCGAGCTGAGAGAGACAGCATAAAAAATCTTAGGAGGCAGAGCAATGGAATGGTTAAAGGCAATACTCGAAGGAAAAGGGATAGAGGCGACGGACGAGCTTTTGGCAGACGTGTCAAAGGAATTACCGAAGCATTTTATTCCGAAAGCGGAGTACAACAAGAAGAAATCGGAGGCGGAAGCGCTGCAGAAAAAGCTTGACGAAGCTCCCGACGCGGGAGAGCTTCAGACAAAGCTTGACGAGCTGCAAGCCAAGTACGACACGGACACCGCGGCTTTGAGCGACAAGCTCAACGGAGCCGAGAGAAGCTACGCAATAGACATGGCGCTTTCAAAGAGCGGCGCGAGAAGCACAAAGGCGCTTAAGGCGCTCCTTGACGACGGCAAAATCGAGTACAAGGACGGCGCGCTTTCGGGGCTTGACGAGCAGATAGAGAGCGTTAAAAAGGAACACGGCTATTTGTTCGAGAGCGCGAAGGACACCTCATTACCGCTGGGCGGAGGCGGCGGAGACGCGGGCGACAAGTTCATGGCGGCGATGAGAAGCGGCGCGGGACTTCCGAAAGAAACACAAACATAAAAAAAGTGAAAGGATGAATTAAAAAATGGCAAATTCGATTGAATACGCATCAAAATTTGTGCCTGTGATAGACGAGATCTACAGGGCGCAGTCGGTAACCGAGGGAATGGACGCGGCGACAAAGGTTGATTTTACGGGTACGCCCGAGGTCAAGGTGTTGAAGATTTCCACAACGGGGCTGGGCGATTATTCGCGCGAGGACGGATATCCTAAGGGCGACGTTACGGTAGAATGGGAAACACTGAAGCTCACCTGCGAGCGCGGCAAGGAAATATCGATTGACAGAATGGACGACGAGGAGACGCTCGGACAGGCGTTCGGACAGGTGACGGGGAAGTTCATAAGCTATCACGTTGCGCCCGAGCTTGACGCGTACCGCTTCGCGAAATACGCCGCGGGCGCGGGCAACACGGTAACGGCAGCGCTTGACAGCACCACAATCCTTGAAGCGTTCGACGAGGCGGAGCGCGCCATGACGGCGGACGAGGTACCCGAACAGGGCAGAGTGCTTTATGTGTCGAGCGACCTCAAGCCCGCGCTCAACAAGGCGGTTGCAAGAGAATGGGGAAGCGAGAAGGGCATTTCAAACATTCTCACAAGCTATAACGGCACAAAAATCATATATGTACCCAAGAGCCGCTTCTACACGGGAATAACGCTCGCTCCGGGCGAAAGCGCGTGGGGCTACAGCGCATCTGGGGATCCTATCAACTTCATGCTCGTATATCCCGAGGCGATACTTCAAGCTAAGAAGTTCGCGCTGCCCAAGGTATTTACACCCGACGAAAACCAGAGCAAGGACGCGTGGAAGTTCCAGTTCAGGCTGTATCACGACTGCTTTAT
>CAZICW010000045.1:8569-11410 GCA_964537995.1 uncultured Oscillospiraceae bacterium | reverse complement strand
GCGGCGAAGCAGAAAAAGAAAGCGGAGAAAAAGGGCGGAAAGGCTGAGGAATGAGATGTACGCGTCATACGAGTATTACCGCATTGAGTACGGCGGAGAGAAGATAGACAACGAGGCTGCTTTCAACCGCCTGTCGAGGCGCGCGAGCGGATATCTTGACGCTGTCTGCTGCTGCCGAATCCCGAAGGACGTACCGACGGGAGTGAAGGACGCTTGCTGCGCGTTGTGCGACGTGTACTTCGAGGAGACGGAGAGGGCGCATCTCATATCCGAGGACACGGACGGATATATAGTGACGTACAGAGAAGAAAACGCCGACAAAAAGGCGTATGAGGCGGCGTTTGACTATCTGTATCCGACGGGACTTTTGTATTCGGGAGTGGGTTTGCAATGCTGACAAACGGATATGTCACGCTGTGGCACAAAAAAGAGCCGAGGTTTTACAGGGCGCATATATATGACAATTTGCGCGTTATCGCGGAAAACGGCGGAGCGGTGTACCGAAACGAGATGACGGTCAGAATCCCGACGGAGGTAAAAATCGACGTTGAGTGCGGAGATTGGATTGCGGCGGGCGTACACGCGGACGAAGCGGCGGACGAGAGGCGTAAGATTGTATCGGTGACGGAAAACCTTTACGGCATGAACAAGCATTACAGGGTGATTGCGGTATGAGATTAAGCTTCAGTACATCGGTTACGATGAGTCCGCCCGAGCAGATTGCCGCCGAGCGGGGACTGGGAGACCACGGCAGGGCGCAGGTGGCGCTTGACAGCGAGGTTGTGCGGCTGTGTTCGCCGTATGTTCCCGTGGATACGGGTACGCTTCAAAGGAGCGGCTCGACGGCGACGGATTTCGGAAGCGGCGAGGTAATGTATTCCACGCCGTACGCGCGGAGGATCTACTACACACACAAGGGAGCCGCGGCGCACAGCGCGAAGACGCAGGACCCGAGAGCGGGCAGTCTGTGGCTTGAGCGAATGAAAGCGGATCACATGAACGATTTAAAAAGCGTCGTGGAAAGAGAGACGGGAGGTAAATGTGAATGAGCGTGGCGGAAGCGGTTGTCGGCTGGTTTGCGGATATTCTGACGGAGATGGGCAAAAGCGAGCCGAACATGAATTATCTGGCGGAAAGGGTAAATTCGATTTCAATCGAGACCGTGCCGTGCAATCCCGTGGCAAAAAAATATGTGGACGGCGGAGAGGTGCGGCAGTATGAATTTGTGTTTGCCTTCCGCGACGAATATGACGACGACGCGGAACAAAATATCGAGACGGCGGAGTTCTTCGAGGAACTGAGCCGCGTGATAGAGGAGAAGTCCGACGCGGGAGAGCTGCCCGAGCTCGACGGGTGCGAGGCGCGGGAAATGCGCTGCGTTTCCCACGGGTACGCGATATCAAACACGCAGAGGACGGCAAGATACCAAATGCAGTGTAAATTTTTGTATTACAAGAAAGGATGAGATTTTAAATGGGAATAACAAAGAGAAGCGACAAGGTAGCGTTTATAGGCGTGACGGGAACGAGCGGCAAGGTGACGTATCACCGCCTGACAAACTTTACCGAGTTTTCACAGAGCAAGAACGCAATCGAGTATTCGAGACAGTATGTCGATGAAGACTTTGAAAGAAGCGACGTTGTGGGTTACGCGCCGAGCATAGCGTACCAGTTCGACTACGACGGAGCGAACGAAGGTCACAAGGTGATTGTGGATATCACCAACAACGAGAAAACGGGCGACGAGGCGCTTGTTTCAATCATTGTGGTTAATACGACAACACTCGGTCAAGAGGGCGCGGGCGTAGCATGGCACAGAGAGTTTACGGTAATTCCCGACAGCGAGGGCGACGACACGAACGCATATACATACAGCGGCACGCTTAAGGCAAACGGAGCCGTATCGGTGGGCGACGCGACGTCGACAGACAACTGGCAGACGGCGACATTCGACTAAAAATAAAAGGAGGGGTAAGCAATGGCACAGTTCAGATTCAGGAGAAACAGGGTTGATTTTGACATTGAGGGCGTTATTTACAGCGTACCAATCGAGAAAGCGCAAAACGGGATGAGGAAGCTCGGTTCCCTGCAAAACGAGGCGGCAAACGCCGCGAGCGAGGAAGAAGTAGCGGCTTGCTGCGAAAAGATTGTAAAAATCATCGACGGCATGACGGGCGACGGAAGCTGCGCGAGGATGTTCGGGGACAGAAACATAAGCCTTATCGACTTGTGCGACCTTATCGCCTATATGGCGGGCGAGGTGACGGCGTTTGCCGCCAAGAAGCAGCAAGAGTATGGATTATGATTTCGAGCTTCCGAAAAGCCTTACGGTGTGCGGGAAAGAGTACGGCATAGCATACGACTGGAAGACGTGGGCGAACATTACAAAGGCGGCGGAGAGCGACCGAAGCGACGCGGAAAGAGCGGCGGAAATGCTGCTTTTGTGCTACGGAAGCTCTTTGCCGCCGTCCCTCAAAGAGGCGTGCGAACAAATGATGTGGTTTTACGGGCGCGGGAAGAAACGCTCCGAAAGCAAGGGCGGCGGCGAGAGCCGCCGAGTGTTCGACTTGGCGGAAGACTTCGGGCTGATTGAAGCGGCGTTTATGTCGCAATACGGCATAGATTTGCGCGAAAGCGATTTGCATTGGTGGCAGTTTTGGGAGCTGTTCGACGGGCTGTCGGAAGACGAGAAGATAATAAAGGTTATCGGATGGAGAGCGGCAAAGCTCGGACAGATAAAGAACAAAGAGCAGCGCAAATTCATCCGCAGAATGCAGGAGCTGTACTCGCTGCCCGACAAGCGGAGCGAAGAGGAAAGAGACGCGGCAATGATGAGGACGCT
>CAZICW010000045.1:0-8469 GCA_964537995.1 uncultured Oscillospiraceae bacterium | reverse complement strand
TTTTTTGCAAAGGAATAAAAAATCATGGCTTATGACGGAACTGTAAAATTTGATACAAAATTAGATTCGTCCGGACTTGAATCGGGACTAAAGGCAGTGGGAGCCGCGATTACGGCGACGCTCGGCGCTGCCGCTGCGGCGGCGATAAAGGTCGGCAGCGACTTTGAATCGGCTATGTCAAGCGTGTCGGCGATATCTCAGGCAAGCGCGGAAGATTCGGAGATGATGAGGAACGCCGCGCTCGAAGCGGGCGAGGCGACGCAGTTTTCGGCGACGCAGAGCGCGAACGCGCTGGAGTATCTTTCGCTTGCGGGTTACAGCGCGTCCGAAAGCGTGGAGGCGCTGCCGAAGGTATTGAATTTGGCGGCGGCGGGCGGCATGGATTTGGCGTATGCGTCCGACCTTCTCACAGATTCAATGGCGGTTCTCGGACTCGGGATAGAGGACATGGACAACTTTTCCGACCAGTTAGCCATGGCGGCGTCGAAGTCAAACACGAGCGTTTCACAGCTGGGCGAGGCGGTGCTTGTCGCAGGCGGACAGGCGAAGCTTTGCGGCATGAGCGTGGAGGAAATGAACACGGCGCTCGGAATACTGGCGGACAAGGGCATTAAGGGCAGCGAGGGCGGCACCGCGCTGCGAAACGTGCTTAAAAACCTCTATACCCCGACAAACGATTCGGCAAAGGCTATGAACTCGCTCGGGGTTGAAACGGCGGACGCGGAAGGAAACCTCAGAAGCGTGCAAGACGTGCTTCAGGATCTGAACAGCGCGTTAAGCGAGCTGTCGGAGGAAGACAAGACAAAGGCGATGGCGGACATCTTCGATACGCGCTCTATAGCGGCGGCAACGGCGCTTCTTGACGACTGCGGCGACAGATGGAACGAGCTGGAGGGATATCTGAAGGACTGCGAAGGCGCGGCGGAGCAGATGGCTGACACCATGCAGGACAATCTCCAAGGCAAGTTGAAGCTTTGCGCCTCGGCTGCGGAATCCGTAGGCATAGCGGTGTACGACGGGATTAAGGAACCGTTGAAGGAGGCTGCCGACGCGGGAGCGCAATGTCTGTCGAAGCTGGCGACGAGCTTAAGAAGCGGAGAGTTGAGTCAAGGCTTGAGCAAGGTCGGCGAGCTTTTGGGGAAGCTTGCGACGAGCGTAATAAGTCTTGCGTCAAGCGCGCTGCCGATTTTGATAAACGTGTTAGGCACGGTCGCGTCGCATATAAATGTAATCGCGCCCGCGGTTATCGCCGTTGTTGCGGCTATTAAAGCGTACAGCGCGGCGACAACGATTGCGGCTACGGTCACAAAGCTGCTTAATGCGACAATAGCGCTGAATCCTTACGCGTTGGCTGCGGCGGGCGTGGCGGCGCTGGCGGTGGCGATTACGGCGCTGGCGACGGCGGAAAAGACGGAAACGGAAGCGGAAAAGGCGGCGCGGCAAGAGCGCGAGGCGTTTATAGAAGAATCGGACGAGCTTATACAAAAAACGCAAGAACTCCAAAACGCGCATGACAGCTTGACAAAGTCGTATCAAGACAGTTTGGACGACGCGGCGGCTTCCGCGGCGGTGGCGGAAGATCTAAAAGACAGGCTTGCGGAGCTGATAAGCAAAGAGGATAAGACGCTCGCCAACAAAAAGGAAATCTCGACCATAGTCGAAGATTTGAACGGACTTCTGCCGGGGCTCGGACTGAGCTATGACGAAGAAACGGATAAGCTGTCCGCATTAAACGGCGAGATGGAGAACACTATCGAGCTAATCGACGAGTATATCGAGGCTAAGAAAAAACAGGCGGAGGCGGACGCGGCGCTCGAGCTGTACAAAGAGGAGTACAAGGAGCAGATACAGTACGGGCAGCAGAAGGTGAGCCTTGAAGAAAAAATAACGGAAGCGAAAAAGGAACAGGCGGAAGCTCAGAAAAATTTAAACAAAGCCGAAGAGGAATACAAAAAAGCGTGGGGCTTTGGCGGCGGCGGACTCGCGGGCGTGGACGAAGCGCGGAAAAACGTAAAGTATTATAAAGAGCAGTACGACGAAATAACCGCCGAGGTAGAAGAGCTTGAAGGCAGCTACGCGGAGCTTAACGGCACGATTGCGGAAAGCGAAAAAACGCAAGCCGCGGCGTGGGACAGCTATATTGAAGCTACGGGCGGAGCGGCGGAGGCGACAGCTTCAAGCGTTGAAAACATAAAATCGGCGTTTGAGAGCTTAGGCAGCGCGCCGAATACGCTGGACGGGATGAAAACGGCGCTGCAAGAGCTGTATGACGAGATGGCGCAGTCGGGTACATACGGCGAGGACTTGATGACGGCGTTTAAAACCGCGCTCGAAACGGGCGACGACGAGGTATTCAATTCGATTGAGAGCTTTATCGATTACGTCGGCGAGCTGATGGGCGAAGCGGCGGGCGACGCTGCCGAAGCGGCGGGAGACGCTGCGGGAGAAGCGGTTGAGGCTGTAAGCACGACCGTGAGCGCCGCTATGGACGGCGTAGAGACGACGATTGAAACGTCAATTTCGGGCTGGGACTTCACGGCGGTGACGGACAAAACATCGGAGCTGGGGCTTGGGCTGATAACAAAGATGGCGGAAGGCATTGCTTCGGGCGCGGGTACGGCGGAAAGCGCGGTGTCAGAGGTTGTCGGCGCGGCGGAAGAAGCGGCTTCCGATGCGGGCGGCGGATTTGAAGCTGTAGGAAGCGGCATAGTGCAAAAGGTAGCGGACGGAATCGCCTCAAATTCGGGTACGGCGGAAGGCGCGGCGACGGGAGTTGTCGGCGCGGCGGAGGCGGCGGCTTCCGCGGCGAGCGGCGGATTTGAGTCCATAGGCGCTAACATGGCGCAGGGCATAGCGGACGGCATAAACGAAAACGCGGGCGCGGCGACCAGCGCCATGAGCGCGCTTGTGAACGAGCTTATAACGATTGCGAAAGACATACCCGTAATAGAATCGCCGTCGCACGTTATGCGCGACGAGGTCGGCGCAATGCTCGACAAGGGAATAGCTGTCGGGATAGAGAAAAACACGGGCGCGGCGACAAACGCGATGAGCAATCTCATGACCGACCTTATCACGACCGCGAAGGACGCTGCGGAAATAAGATCGCCGTCGCATATGTACCGCGACCAAGTCGGCGCGCTGATTGCCGAGGGCGTGGCAATCGGAATCGAGGAGAACGCTAAGAAAGCGACGGAGGCGTATAAAAAGCTTGCGTCGCAGCTAAAGGCTCAGGCGGAAATGGACCTTATGTCGTGGGGCGAATACTATGACGAGATGCAAAAGGCAAGGGATATGTATCTCACGACAGGGACAAAGGAATGGCTCGAAGCGACGGAGGACTTGTATTCGGGGACGAAAAAGCTTGAGGAGGACGCGACAAAAGCGCTGGAAAAGGCGATTGAGGACGCGACAAAAGCTGAAGAAGACAAGCAAAAAGAGATTGAGGAAGCCGCAAAGAAAGAACTGAACACGATAGATTACTATCATGAAATCGGCGAGATGAACGACGAGGAGTATTACAAAAACCTTGAGGACATCCGCGACAGATATTTTGAGGAGGACAGCGATTCGTGGCGGGACTATACGAAAAAGCTTATAAAGTACCAACAGCAAAAGCTTGAAACGGTAAAAGAACAAATACAGGACGCTTACAGCGACGCGTTTGAAGGCGTTGCCGAAAAGCGCGAATCGATGGCGGATAAGCTGAAGGACGCGGGAGTTCTGTACAGCTCAGGCACGGTGGAGATTGCCGGAGAGGAAACAGGATGGGCGGAATTTGCAAATCTGAAATCGCAGATAGAGTATTTGGAAAATTACCGCGACCTCATCCTAAGAGTAAAAGAGAGGCTGAAAGGGCTTGATTTGCCCGAAGACGAGCTAAACAAGTTCTTTAACAACCTTGCCGAAATGGACGTTGAGGAGGGGACGGTTTTTGCCAACCTGCTGAATAACGTTACGGAGAGCGAGTTTGCCGAATACATAAGCGACTGGGTGAAAAAGCAGCAGATAAGCGAGGATATAGCCGACGCAATCTACGGCGAGGAAACGCAGGAAGCGGCGGCGGAGTTTGAAAATGAGCTCGCGGCTATTTTGGAAAACGCGGGCGTTGAAATCCCCGATACGTTTTTCGACATCGGAAAAGAGGCGGCAAAGGAGTTCGGCAAGCAGTTCTGCGACGGAATAAGCGACGTGTTGAGCCGAGCGCAGAGCATGATAACAAGCTTCTTTGCAGCGTCGGGACTTTCGGGGCTGTCGGGCGGCGAAGGCGAGAGCAGCTATTCAAGCACATATAATTTCTACGGAAGCGGGGAAACGGTGAGCGAGCAGCTCAGAAGCGCGCAGAACGCCGCGGCGGTGGAAAGAGCGAGGTACGCATAAAAAAAAGCCGCCCTATTCGGACGGCGGAGCGGGTCGGCAAAGCCGACAACGCAGTTAAAGTTTTTCGACAGTCTGAGCCGCCCTATTCGGACGGCGTTTCGAGGTACGCGGTTATTGCGCGGCGGATAAATTCGGACTTGCCGAGGTTGTCTTGTTTGAGGCGTTCCTCCCAACGCTGCGCGAGGTCGCTGTCGGTTCGTCAGACGTTATCTTTCCAAAAGCTGTAATTCTCTTTTTAATGCGGCTTGCAGAACCGCGGAAAAGTTGATGTTTGCCTTTTCTGCTTCGTAGTTCAGCCAGCTTGGAACAGTACAGTTCTTTTTAACGGTTCTGAGCTCATTTCTACGGCGGTATTCCTTAAAATCAATATCGACCAAAGACACAATCTCGTCGGCTGCCGCTGTTATGCTTTTGGCGTTTGAGGGAGTCGGAAGGGGCTTTTTATCATCCTCCATATCAATTCCCATTATTCCTATGGCGTCGCGCGCTTGTTCTATGGCGTCTGTAATTGTGTCACCCTGAGTGTTGGCGTTAAAGTCGGGAATGTAGACGCTAAAGCCGTCTGTTTCGGGTTTTAAAACAATAGGATATACGCTTTTCATAAATATAAACCTCCTTGTAAAATTATATTATATGGAGATTACGGGGAGTTATTTCAACCCCCGTCTCCTAATAATTGCTCGTGCTACAGTTTCTTTTATTTCCCGTTGTCGGGAAATTGGCTCTATATCAGTTCCGTTTGTATATATGTCGTGATTGCCTCCGTCTCGTTTGTAGTACCACCCATTACGCTCCAATATGTTTATCAAGTCACGACGTTTCAATGTTTTCTCCTCCTTTCAAATAATATTATACGCATTATATGCGTATTTGTCAAGAGATTTTTTTAAAAATTTTTAGGAGCGTTCCGAGAGGGGCGCTCTTTTGTGTGGTGAAGTAAATGGAAATAAAATTTGAAAACGAGCTCGGAGTTATACGGTTCCTCGGTTCGGGGTCGGGCGAATGGCGGCTCATCGACGTTACGGGCTTGGGGCTTGCGCCGAGGAGCTTTGAAACGGCGAGTTACTCGGGCGAAGCGGGGCAGGTAACGCTTTCGACGAAGCTCGAAGCGAGAACGGTGACGATATCCGCCGAAGTGAACGCGAAAAACCGAAACGGCAGAGCGGCGGCTGTGTCGCGAGCCATGAGGATTTTGTCGCGCGAGGGTGAGCTGACGGTGAGGACGTTTCGGGAACGGAGCGCAAAGTGCCGTTTGAACGATATGCAGGAGGGTTCAAGATACGGGAACTTTCGGACATACGCGATACAGTTTGTCTGCGACAGTCCGTATTTTACGGACGCAAAGGACACGGTGACGGCGCTTTACAAGCGTGAAGATTTACTCTACGACAATTTTGTGATTGGGGACGGAGTGGTCCTTACGCGGAGAACGTCGGGCGGAACGGTAGTCAACGACGGCGACGAGATATGCGAGGGCGTGATGAAGCTTGCGGCGGGCGGAAGCGGCGAAGCGGACGTATATTTGGCGAACGTTTCAACGGGAGCGGAGCTGAAGCTGCACATTTACGCGGGGAACACATATCTGGTAGACTTTGAGGAAAGGACAATCACGGACGAAAACGGGAACGACTGTTTGGGAATACTGTCCGACGAAAGCTATCTTTCCGATTTTTACATGAGGGTCGGGGAAAACGTGCTGACATTTGTTCATGACGGGACGGGAGAATTTACCCTCACGGCGGAATATACATACAGGCGAAGATACGCGGAGGCGACCGACTGATGGACATACGTTTTTACGATTACGAGCACGGGCTGATTGCCATTGTGGCGCACAAGCAGAGCGTGAACTGGATGATATACTACAACGATATCGGGACGTTTGAACTGCATATTTCGATGAAAGAGCCGCAGGCGAAAAGCATACTTGAGCATGACTATTTGACGGCGGTGCAGGGAAAGTACGCGGCGATAATAGTTGAAAAGCAGATATCGGGCAGCGATTTGGGGATTTACGGGCGGACTTGCAACTGGCTTCTGTCGCGGCGCGTTGCGCTGCCGTTTGAGGAGAAGACAGAGGACGTGACAAAGACCGCCGAAAGTCTATGCCCCGATTACATGACGTTTCAAAACGACTGTGCGGGCGGCGCGGAGCAGACGTTTGAAGCGACGGCTCCCGAGCCCGTCAGCGACCTTATAAAGACGCTTTTCGATGAGAGCAACTTAGGACATGAGGTTCTCTTTTCGAGGGGCGGAGACGGCGGCACGGAGTGGATTTTCCGCATTTACGAGGGCGAGGAGAAGAACATTTTAATCTCGGAGGCGGCAAGGACGGCAAGCGAGCTGACATATGACGACAGCTTAATCGAGTATTACAGCTGCGGATATTACTGTCAGGAGCATACGGACAAAGACGGAAGCACGCTTGAATCCACATGGGAAGAAGTTGTCAAGGACGAGGCGGAGGGAGTTTACCGAAGCGAGGCAATCCTTGACGCGGAATCGGCTGCCAACGCGCAAACGGAGCTTGCGGCAAAGAGTTGGATCCGCAACGCGGAAGGGAAAATACGGAGGCTGAAATTCGGCAAGGACTACAATCTGGGCGATATTGTGTCGGTTCAGATGGAGCGCGGAGACTTCCGAAGGACAACGCGGTGCCGCGTGACGGGCGTGCATATCTGGGAAGAAGAAAACGAAAGCGGCGAAGAGCCGGTTATGGAGGCGGTTGTATGAGTTACAAGGCGAGTTTTTTAGACAATCAGGTTGTAGGGGTTGACGATTTCAACTCCATAGTGTCAAACCTTATCGGCGCGGGAGTTGTGACGACGGACTTTAACGCGGCGGAGAGCTATATGTTAAGCAAGATGAACGACGTGACAAAGGACGCGGTAGAAACGGCGGGCGTTGTTCCCGAAAGCGAAGGTTCGCTTATGTGTACGCTGTCGGGCAATACGGTTACAATTGCCGAGGGGAGCGCGGTATTCGCAAGCGGCGTAAATTTTAAGGTGACGGGGAGCGAGACGCTCGAAATTGAGACGGGAGAGACGCAGTATGTATATTTGAAGCACGACGTGATACAGAACACGGCGGCTCCGTGCGTGTCGGGTGACGGATTCCCGAGCGACGCGGAAGATTCGCTTTATGTTGTGCCGCTGTGCGTTGTTGAGGACGGCGCGGTTACCGATATGCGCAAATACGCGCGCGGAAAGCTTCAGGCTCCGAGCGATTGGAACGGGACAAAGGTGCAGACGATGTATACGCCGTACAACAGCAACACCAATATAAGCCGCACAGAGGAAATTGAGCTCGACGTAGGCGGAGACAGGATAAATTTTTTGGTGTTTGTAAGCAGTGATGATTTGGCAGTGGTTACCGAAACGGAAGACGGGGAATTTAACGTTGTGACCTCGAAGCTATCGTCAAAGTCTACCACTATACAATTGTACATCGGGGCAAGCAACATATATTTTGCGTACATAACGGGCTTCCGCCGCGACGAGTACGGGAGGCTGCTGTGCAAATGGCTTTATCAAGCCCCTGCCGCGCACGAATATACATTGTATTCATCGGTTTACAGTGAGGAGGCAAGCGAATGACAAGAGACATATTGATTTACAGCAAGGATTACAACAAGCAGTATCTGACCGAAAGTCTGTACGCGGGGGACTGCGGCTACAGAATCGTACTCCGCTGCGCAATGGACGTGTCGGAAGCGGACGTAGAGGGGATTGTGCAGAGGGCGGACGGCGCGACCGTTCAAATGAGCGGCAGCACCGACGGGGCTACGGCGTATTGCGTACTGCCCGCTTCCGCGCTCGCCGTCGCGGGAGAGTGGCGCATGAGAATCCGCGTCATCGCGGACGGAAGCGTCATAACGGCGACGGAGATAGAGGGCGTTGTTTCGGACGAGATGGACGAAAGCAACGTAACGGACGACGACAGGCTCCCGATACTGACGACCCTAATCGAAGAAGTGAGCGCGATGCGGACGCAAGTGGACGGGTTTATAGCCTTTCGCGGCGAGACGGCGGATATATCGTTTGTGACGGACAACGAGTGGAGCGCGGGCTGGTATTGGTATATGACGGG
>CAZICW010000044.1:0-14020 GCA_964537995.1 uncultured Oscillospiraceae bacterium | reverse complement strand
CGCCGCAGTCGAAAAAAATTTGAAAAAAGCACTTGACGGTTATGCGATTTTATGTTATAATACAAAAGCTATGGAAAACAAATTCATGTCAGAAGCAATCAAAGAGGCCAAAGCTGCGCTGGCTGCGGGGGAAATTCCCGTGGGCGCGGTTATTGTGCGGAACGGAGAAATTGTCGGGCGCGGGCATAATCTTTGCGAAAGCCGCCGATGCGCAACTCTTCATGCGGAAATTGAGGCAATACAGCAAGCCTCCGCGGCGATCGGCGATTGGCGTCTCGGCGACTGCGAGCTGTATGTCACGCTGGAGCCTTGTCTTATGTGCGGCGGAGCGATTATGAACGCACGGCTCGGCAAGCTGATTTTCGGCGCGTATGACCCTGAATACGGCTGCGCTGGCGGACGGCTTGACATTTTCGCCAAGCATTGCTTTGGCGGAAAAACTGCGGTATACGGCGGAATAATGCAGCGTGAATGCGAAGCTTTGCTGAATGAATTTTTTCAAAATATGCGCAAATGAATATGGACAGGTATCGAAGCGGTCATAACGGCCCTGACTCGAAATCAGGTAGTCGCGCAAGCGGCTCGTGGGTTCGAATCCCACCCTGTCCGCCAAAGAAAAATCCACGGCATCGTGTTTTAGGGATGCCGTGGATTTTTGTATTTTACGATTTATTGCTTACTGCTGCTCCGAACTGTAAGTTCGTTTAACAAATTTTCAATGTTTTTTATTATATTTTTTTCGTTTGTATCCTTCGTTCTGTAGAGAATATAAGGATTATCTCCCGCTCCGTAGAGAATTTTCCCCTTATTTGACGCGGCGAGCGACATTATATTCTCAATCGGCGGCGGATTGATGCTGCTGAGCTTGAAGACAAGGCCGCTTTCACTGTGCGAAATTTCGGTTATACCTGTTTCGGAGGCCTTTGTGCGGAGCATAGCTATGTCAAGCAGCAAAAGCACCGGCGCGGGAATTTCTCCGTAACGATCCTCAAATTCCTCCTCGGCGCGGTCGCGGTCATAGCGGCTTTGGATAGCGGCTATGCGCTCATAAGCCTCAATGCGAAGCTCGGACGAGGAAATATATGCTTCGGGAATATACGCGCTGACATTTATGTCAACAACGGTTTCCTCTTTTTTGACCTCCGGCGGCTTGCCCATTGCCTCATTTACGGCTTCTTCCAGAAGCGTGCAGTACATATCATAGCCTACCGTCGCCATAAAGCCGTGCTGCTCGGGACCGAGGACGTTTCCCGCGCCGCGTATTTCAAGGTCGCGCATGGCAATTCTGAAGCCGCTGCCGAATTCCGTAAATTCCTTTATTGCGCGCAGGCGCTTTTCGGCAACCTCGTCAAGGCTTTTGTCACGGCGGTATGTCAGGTAGGCATAGGCAAGACGGCTGCTGCGGCCTACGCGCCCGCGGAGCTGGTAAAGCTGACTGAGTCCCATGCAATCGGCATTTTCAATTATTATTGTGTTGACATTCGGAATATCAAGCCCCGTTTCGATTATCGTCGTGCAGATTAATATGTCAATTTCGCCCTCCATAACGCGCATCATGGTTTCTTCAAGCTCCGCCTCGCCCATTCTTCCGTGAGCTATGGCTATATGAGCGTCGGGAGCCATTTCGGAAAGCTGTCTTGCAATTCTGTCAAGGGCGGCGATGCGGTTACAGAGGTAATATACCTGCCCGCCGCGTCCAAGCTCGCGGTGGATTGCGTTCTGTATGACAGGGGGATTATACTCCATGACGTAGGTCTGAACGGGATAGCGGTCGCTCGGCGGTTTTGTCAGGATGGACATATCCCTTATGCCTATCATCGCCATATGCAGAGTGCGCGGAATAGGTGTGGCGCTTAGCGTAAGAACGTCCACATTCTTTTTCAGCTCCTTGATTTTCTCCTTGTGCGCCACCCCGAAGCGCTGCTCCTCATCCACTATGAGCAGTCCAAGGTCTTTGAAATGCACATTTTTTTGAAGCAGCTTATGTGTACCGATAACTATGTCGCACTCTCCCGTTTCGAGCATACGCAGAGTTTCCTTTGTCTGCTTCGGCGTACAGAAACGGCTGAGCATACGGATTGTTATGGGATAGCTGCTCATGCGCTGAGTGAAGGTATTGTAGTGCTGTGAAGCGAGAATCGTTGTCGGCACAAGATACGCCACTTGCTTCCCGTCCATTACGGCTTTGAAGGCGCCGCGCATGGCGACCTCGGTTTTTCCGAAGCCGACATCGCCGCAGAGCAGCCTATCCATCGGGCGCTGCCGTTCCATATCTCTCTTGACCTCATCGGCGCTGCGGAGCTGATCCTCGGTTTCCTCATAAATAAATTCCGACTCGAATTGATGCTGCCATGGAGTATCGGGGGAAAAGGCGTAGCCTTGGGACTTTTCGCGCTCGGCGTAGAGCTTTGTAAGCCTATCCGCCAAATCCCTGACAGACTGCTTAACCTTACGTTTGGTGTTCGCCCATTCATTGCTGCCAAGACGGTTGAGCCGGACTGCGGTTTCATCTCCCGCTCCGACATATTTGCTTATATTATCAAGCTGCCCGACGGGAATAAAAAGATTATCCGCTCCGCGATATTCGAGCTTTATATAGTCCCGAACCACCTTGTTTACCGTCATGCGGACAATGCCGAGATAACGTCCTATTCCGTGAACCTTATGGACGACATAATCGCCGATTTCAAGCTTGTCGATATTTTTGATTTGTTTCTCGTTTTCACTTCTGCGGTAAGCGCGCTTCTTTTTCTCCTCGGCAAAAATTTCACGGTCGCTGACAATGACGGTGTTTATCAGGGGATATTCAAAGCCCTTGGTTATGCTTCCGCGCATTATAGCGACGATGCCTTCGGGAATTTCTCCCTCCGGCTCAAGCATGGAAACAGCTATCCCCTTTTCTTCGAGAGCTTCCGCCAACTTCCCCGCGCGAGCCGTGCTGCCGCCGAGGATTACAATACGGCTGCGTGAACGGTGCCACAATTCAATGTCATCTATGAGAAAATCAATGTTTCCGCCGTAGTTACCCAGTCCCTTTGTTGTAAGATTAAAAACCGCTTTTGTGTGAATTTCGGCAAATTTCCGGCTAAGAGCCGAAAGGCAGACAGTTCTGCGGCGGTTTGCCGTTTTTATTATGTCGGCGTAATCGTTTATATAACGGCGGTTATCTTCGTTCTCGCCGTTCAGAACGCTGAGATTTTCGCTCAGCTCAAATTCCACTGCCTTGACTGCTTCGCTTATTCTCTGAGGCTCGTCAAAAAAAATAAAGTCGTCCTTCCTCATATAGTCCAGAAGACAGCCGTTTTCGTCCGGGGCGGAAACAGGAATTATTTCAGCCTCCGCCGTATGGTCAACCGAGAGCTGGGAAAGCAAATCAAAGCTGCGCAGCAAATCTATTTCGTCTCCGAAAAGCTCCATACGAACAGGCATATTCATGTTCGGCGAATATACGTCGATAATCCCGCCGCGAACGGCAAACTGTCCCTTCCCGTCCACGGTTTCCATGCGCGTATAGCCCATTGCCGAGAGATTTGATGTAAATTTATCAAGGTCAAGCGTGTCGCCGACCTTAAGGCAAATCGAGGATGAACGGAAATCGTTTACGTCGGGAACATACTGCATAAGGCTTTCAATCGAAGCAACGCCAAAAAGGCCCTCGTCCAAGGACTTGAGAGCCGCTGTACGCCGATTTTCGACGTCATGATTCGCCGCCTCGACCTTGTGCAGAAGCAAGGGCTTCGGCGGAATATATACCGCTCCGTCCGAAAGAAAGAAATTCAAATCATCGCAGAGCCGCTGTGCCGAAGACTCATTGTAGGTAACTACAAGAGCGCGGCTTCCCGTACAGATTGTACTTATCAGATGTGCCTTTTGAGCGTCCACGCTTCCGCATATTCCTATAGGGAAGCGATCGTCCTTTATTGCCGCGTCTATTTCCCCGTATTCCGCCGAAGCGTACAGGATTGTGTTTAAGGCTGCCATTTATTAACCTACCCTTGAAGTCCGTTCGCCTGACGCTCCATATTTTCTACCACAACATCGTATATTTCTCCGAGGGAGGCGCAATATTCCAGTACCTTCCACGGCGTGTTGGTGTGATAATGAATTTTTATAAGCTCTTCGTCACCGACCGACAAAAGACTGTCGCCCTCTATGTTTGTT
This sequence comes from uncultured Oscillospiraceae bacterium, assembly GCA_964537995.1. Lineage (GTDB taxonomy): Bacteria > Bacillota > Clostridia > UMGS1883 > UMGS1883 > JAFLUQ01. Next base: position 9,859 of record CAZICW010000044.1, on the reverse strand, counting down.
TTGATATAGTTGTTTATTTCGTCCTCGTCAAGGCTCTCGCCTTCAATGAGAAGCTGAGTGTCAAATTTAAACTCAAGCATCTTTCATACCTCCGCTTATTTTTTTATTGAATTTATTCATCGCGGCCTGCACGCCGTCCTTTATAATCATCGGAATTATGTTTTCTATTTCCTTAATTGCCGCCGTAACCGCGACGCCTTCGTCATAGGAGAATTTGCCGAGAACATAGTCCGCCATATCATATTCCGGCGCTCCGATGCCGAACCGTACACGCGGGAATCGGTCGGAATTGAGCTGATATATTATGCTTTTCATGCCGTTATGTCCTCCCGCGCTGCCTCCGGGGCGTATGCGCAAAGCGCCTGCGGCGAGGGCCGTGTCGTCATACATGACTATTATATTCTCTGTCGGAAGCTTATAAAACTCAGCGCAGTCGCGAACGCTTTCTCCGCTCAAATTCATAAAGGTGTGCGGCTTGAGGATAATACACTTCTCCCCCGCTATTTCGCCTTCGCCATAAGCTCCCTTGAACTTCAGGCGATTGATCGTAATATTGTAACATTGCGCCAAATAATCCGCCGCAACAAATCCGACATTGTGGCGGGTTTGAGCGTATTCCCTGCCGGGATTTCCCAAGCCTGCTATAAGATACATTATGTCCCTCCCGCAACTTTCTGACATTTACGCACGACAATCGGGCGGATTTTCATCCGCCCCGGACTGCTTTTAAACTTGCTTGAAATGGAACCCGCCGCCTTAGAGACGGGGTATATCTACATAAAAAGTGTGCTTATGGACACCTCTTCATAAATTCTTTCAATTGCCTCCGCAAAAACGGGAGCTACGCTGAGAATTTTTATTTTATCGAGCTTTTTTTCTTCGGGGAGCGCAATGGTATCAAGAACGACAAGCTCCTTTATGGGGCTTGCTTTAAGGCGTTCGATTGCCGGTCCGCTCAGCACAGGATGGGTGCAGCAGGCGAAAACCTCCTTCGCGCCTTTGTCGATAAGAGCCTGCGCACCGTGAGTTATTGTCCCCGCGGTGTCAATCATATCGTCAACGAGAATGACGCGCTTATCCTTTATGTCGCCGATTATATTCATAACCTCGCTTACATTAGGTTTCGGACGGCGTTTGTCAATTATCGCAATAGGAGCGTTAAGCCTGCGCGCGACATTTCTTGCCCTCGTTACACTGCCGAAATCCGGAGAAACCACAACAATATCTTCCATGTCGTCCTTGAATTTTTCCGCGTAATACGGAGTCAAAATCGGAACGCCGAGAAGATGATCCACGGGAATATCGAAAAAACCTTGAATCTGCGCGCAATGAAGATCCATTGTCAGAACTCTGTTCGCACCCGCCTTGGTTATTATATCCGCGACCAGCTTCGCGCTGATGGGATCGCGCGCCTTTGCCTTCCTGTCCTGACGCGCGTAACCGAAATACGGGATTACAGCAGTTATCCGTCCCGCGCTGGCGCGCTTCAGAGCATCAATCATTATCAGCAGCTCCATAAGGTTGTCGTTCACGGGATTGTTCGTGGACTGCACCAAAAACACATCGCTGCCTCGAACCGTTTCGTCAATATTAACATAGACCTCGCCGTCGGAAAATTTCCCGACATAGGATTTGCATATGGGCTTGTCAAGATGCTCCGCTATTGCCTTTGCCAAAGCGGGATTGGAATTTGCCGTAAAAATTTTGATATTTTTGCCGTGGGAAATCATAGTTTATCTCCTCTCATTTTATCTGCTGTCCGCCGCGTTATCTACGTTTATCCTTCCAATCTGTTTTGTTCACCTGTCTTGCGCGGGCAATTGCCAGCGCATTTTCGGGAACCTCATCGGTTATGGTGCTTCCTGCAGCTATATATGCCCCGTTGCTTACTGTCACCGGAGATACCAGATTTGTGTTGCAGCCGATAAAGGCATTATCGCCTATCACGGTTTTGTGCTTGGTTTTGCCGTCATAATTGACAACAACCGTTCCGCAGCCGAAATTGACATTTTTACCAACTTCGGCGTCGCCGACATACGTCAAATGACTGAGCTTGGTTCCGTCGCCAACGGACGCCTTTTTCAGCTCGACAAAGTCTCCCACTTTGCAGCCGTTGCCGACGGTTGTACCCGGACGAATGTAGGCATATGGCCCCACGTGAGTGCTTTCGCCGACGGAACTGTCGATAATCGTTGACGTCCATATATCGGTTCCGTCACCCACGCAGGCATTGACAAGGCGGCAGTTTTGTCCTATAACGACATTTCTGCCTATTACTGTCTTTCCTTCTATAATTGCGCCGGGGTAGACTACAGTGTCATTTCCTATACAAGCATCGGCGCCGATATAGGTGTTGTCGGGGTCAATCAAGGTCACTCCGCCGAGCATATGGCGAAGATTTATCCTTCGGCGCATGAGCTTTTCAACCTCGGCAAGCTGCACCCGGTCGTTCACGCCGAGAACCTCGGCGCTGTCGCTTACTTCGTATGCGCCGATTCTTTCGCCCATGCCCCTAAGGATTTCAAGAGTGTCAGTGAGATAATACTCGCCCTGCGCATTATTGTTTGTCAAGTGAGAGAGCGCATTCAATAGGGCGTCGCTTTTAAAGCAATATATCCCGCTGTTTATTTCTTTTATTTTTCTTTCCTCATCGTTTGCGTCTTTATGTTCAACAATTTTTTTCACGCTGTTGTCCCGGCCGCGGACAATTCTGCCATATCCGTCCGCACACGGAATGACAGTTGTCAGAACCGTCGCCGCATTGCCGCTTCCGCGGTGGCTTTCAAGAGCCGCGCAGAGAGTTTCGGCGGTTATCAGCGGAGTGTCGCCGGAAATGATGAGGGTGTTTTCGCTGTCTGAGATTATATCCTTTGCCTGCATAACCGCGTGTCCCGTTCCGAGCTGCCGCTCCTGAACGACAATTTTCGCGGCGTCACCGACTGCGTCAATAACCTGTTCCTTCTTATGACCGACCACCACAGCGGCAGTCGCGCAGCCCGCCTTGCGACCCGCGTCCAGCACGCAGTTTACCATTTCTTTGCCGCACACCCTGTGGATAACCTTGCTTTTTTCCGACTTCATTCTTTTTCCTTGCCCCGCTGCCAGAACAATAAGCACCACTTCGTCCATATGCGCCTTCCTTTCAAATTTTGTCTGTACGCCCGAAGAGACGGAATAGCTGACCGCCCCGTCGGGGAAGGTCATTCTTTAGAGTCTGTTGTTGCGTCTTGCTTCAAGAACTCTTCGTACTTCGCGAGAATAGCGTTTTGCAGTGTTTCACGCATAGTACCTGTAATAGGATGAGCAATATCCTTGAACTCACCCTCTGCTGTCCTTCTACTTGGCATAGCTATAAATAGCTTTTCACGGCCCTCAATAATCTTGATGTCGTGAATTACCAGTTCGTCGTCAAACGTGACAGAAACAACTGCTTTCATTTTGCCATCCGCGCTTACCTTCCTGATTCGGATGTCGGTAATACGCATCGTTGTTTCCTCCTGGTTAAATTTTTTATTTTTTTTGGATTTTCCACTTGACAATTCTACCCTTTTTTTATAATATCAAATTATGCGGAATTTTTCAACACATATTTTTAAAAATTTTTAAAAATTTTTTACTTTTATGGGAGTTGATACTTTTGAACAAAAATATTGAGGGAAATCTAACAAAAATACATTTAATCGGTATCGGAGGGGTGAGCATGAGCGCCATCGCCGAACTGCTTATAAACGAAGGCTGTACGATTTCGGGGTCGGACAAAGAATCTTCCGCCGCGACTGAGCGCCTGAAAGCCCTCGGCGCCGAAATTTTTATCGGCCAGCGGGCGGAAAACATCACCGAGCAGCAGCTCGTAGTTTACTCGGCTGCCATTCATGAGGATAATCCCGAAAGGGTGCGTGCCAAGGAGCTCGGCATACCTCAGATTGAACGCGCGGAAATGCTCGGACGCATTATGAAGGGCTATAACAGTCCTATCTGCATAAGCGGAACTCACGGAAAAACAACCACTACGGGCATGATTGCCAAAATTTTTCTTGACGGCGGCTGCGACCCGACGGTCACGGTCGGAGGAAATCTTGACGCAATAGGCGGAAATCTGCGCATAGGCGGGAACGAATATTTTATCGCCGAAGCGTGCGAGTACCATTCCAGCTTTCTCAGCTTTTTCCCCAAGGTATCGGTTATTCTTAACATTGAAGCCGACCATCTGGATTATTTCCGCGACATAAAACAAATAATCGAAACCTTCCGCGGTCTTGTCGAGCTTACTCCCGAAAACGGCTGTGTCATTGCCAACACGGACGACGCCAATGTCCTTAAAGCAATCAAAGGCGCAGAGTGCAAAGTCATCTCCTTCGGATTGAACTCTGCCGCCGATTACACTGCCGCGGAGCTTTCCCATGACGACAACGACTTTTACTCGTACACTCTTGTAACCGGAGGCAAAAGCCGCGGTCGTATAACTCTCGGAGTACCGGGAAAATACAACGTATATAATTCGCTTGCCGCCGTTGCGGTTGCCGACGTTTTTGCTTTGGACACAAAAAAGATTGCGGCTTCCTTGGGAGATTACTCCGGCGCTCACCGTCGCTTCGAGCGCAAGGGCGAACTGAACGGAGCGGTCATTGTCGATGATTACGCTCATCATCCCACGGAAATTGACGCCACTCTTTCCGCCGCCGAAGAAATGGGATATGAAAAAATTTACGTTGTCTTCCAGCCCCATACCTACAGTCGAACATACACACTTTACGACGAATTTGTGCGTGTATTTTCACGAAAAAGCATTCAGCTCATTCTTGCCGATATTTTTGCCGCAAGGGAAGCCGACACGGGTCTTGTCAGCTCATCACAGCTTGCCGCCGACATCGACGGCGCACTGTATTTTCCGTCCTTCGACGAAATTGAGGAATATCTGCGCTCAAAGGCTAAAGCCGACACCCTGATTATAACCATGGGCGCGGGGGATATTTACAAAATCGGCGAAAATCTGCTGAAAAAGCAATGAATTACAAATAGTTTTTCAGCAAAAAATGTTATTGACTTCAAGGCCGCAAAGGCGTATTATTAGAAATGACAAATGACAATCGCTATACCGACAGGAGGTTATTTCTATGAAGACATATGCCGAAATGTCCCGCGAAGAGCTTCTTACCCTCAGGGAACGGCTTGAAACGGAGTATGAGGCTTACAGGGCAAAGGGGCTTTCCCTTGATATGTCCCGCGGTAAGCCGGGGCTTGAGCAGCTTGACCTATCAATGGGAATGATGGACGTTCTCAACAGTGGTGCGGATCTGCGCTGCGAGGAAGGCGTGGATTGCCGCAATTACGGGGTGCTTACCGGCATCGGAGAAGCAAAAAGACTGCTTGCCGATATGATGGAGGTTGAGCCGCAGGAGATTATAATATACGGCAACTCCAGCCTAAATGTCATGTTCGATACCGTTGCGCGCTCATATATTCACGGCGTTATGGGCAATACCCCGTGGAGCAAGCTCGACAGGGTTAAGTTCCTCTGTCCCGTTCCCGGTTATGACCGCCATTTCGCAATAACGGAAGCGTTCAACATTGAAATGATAAATATTCCCATGACTTCCGACGGCCCCGATATGGACATGGTTGAGGAATATGTAAACAACGACCCTGCCGTAAAGGGAATTTGGTGTGTGCCGAAATATTCCAATCCTCAGGGCATAACCTATTCCGATGAAACCGTGCTTCGCTTCGCAGGGCTTCATCCCGCGGCTCCCGATTTCCGCATATACTGGGACAACGCCTATTGCGTTCATCATCTTTACGACGACGATCAGGATGTTTTGATAGAAATTCTTCAGGCGTGCAAGGATGCCGGAAACCCCGACATTGTATATAAATTCAGTTCCACCTCAAAAATCAGCTTTCCGGGCAGCGGTCTTGCCGCCATTGCCGCATCCGAAGCAAATATAAAGGAAATCACAGCCTTGCTTTCGATTCAGACTATCGGTCACGACAAGCTCAATCAGCTCCGCCATGTCCGGTTTTTCAAAAATCTTGACGGCATACACGAGCATATGAGAAAGCACGCCGAAATAATTCGGCCAAAATTTCAGGCGGTTATCGAATGTCTCGAACGCGAGCTTGGCGGTTTGGGCATAGGAAGCTGGTACAATCCCAAGGGCGGTTACTTTATCAGCTTCGATTCCATGGACGGCTGCGCAAAGAAAATCGTGCAAAAGGCGGGCGAAGCGGGCGTAAAGATGACGGAAGCCGGAGCGACCTTCCCTTACGGAAAGGATCCCCATGACAGCAATATCCGTATAGCGCCCACATACCCGACAACAGACGAGCTTAAGACCGCGATTGAGATTTTTGTTACCTGCGTTAAGCTTGTCAGCGCGGAAAAATTATTGGAGAATAAATGATGCGGAAAATAGCGAAATTTGAAAAGGTGTCTTATCCTCAGTTTGAAAAGGATTACAAGGATTGCTTTCCCGACGCGGAAAACATAGAAGCCGTGTACGAGGCAATATCCTTGCCGCAACGCGCAACCTCCGGCAGCGCGGGCTATGATTTCCGTTCCACGGCGGATTTCACTCTCGAATGCGGAGAAGAGCTGAAGCTTCCTACGGGAATCCGCGTCAAAATTGAAGACGGCTGGGTTCTCAACATATATCCGCGCAGCGGTTTGGGCTTTAAATTCCGGCTTCAACTGAACAACACTGTCGGAATTATCGACAGTGATTACTATAACAGCTCGAACGAGGGACACATTTTCATCAAAATAACCAACGACGGCAAAAACGGAACGCCAGTTTCCTTAAAGGCGGGCGACGCCTTTGCGCAGGGAATTTTCTTTGAATACGGCATAACCGTTGATGACAGCGTCAATGCGGTGCGTGACGGCGGCTTCGGCAGCACGGGAAAGTAAGACCTTTTACTAAAGCAAATTAAAACAGGTGCGAATTCACGGATTCGCACCTGTTTATTTTGTGTATTTTACGCTTGCAATGATACGTCTATACCCCCCCCCGACGATTTTTCGCCGCGAATATAGCCGTACAATTCATTGTGGAGAAGACGTTCGGCGCTGCGCAGACGAAAATATACCGTATTCATGGGACAGCCGATAATTTCCGATATTTCTTTTACCGTAAAATCAAAGTAATATCTGAGAACGATTACCTTTCTATACACGGGCTTTAACAGGTGTATTTTCTCGCACACGGTTTTTTCCATTTCATGTCTTATCGCGGCGTCAAGAGGCTCGTTTTTCGTCAGATCGGGTCTTTCGTCAATTTCCTCGGTATGCTTTTTGTCTATACGACAGCATTTTTTATATATGCACTCGTTTTGATTATGCTTTGAGATTTCATTGTTTACTATATCCGTAAGGCATTCTTCTGCTGTTTTTTCGTCTTTTATATGCCGGAAATACAATTCCGAAAAAATATCCTGCATGATGTCCTCGCGGAGCTGTACGTCAGCCTCGCTTTCGCTGATTAATCCGTAAACCGTTTTTTTATGCTTGTTATAAAATTTTTCAAACAGAACGTCCGACTTTTCGATTTCTTCCGACCCCATAAGCATACCTCTCCTATCCGCATTTTAAATATAACATAATGCGCTTCTTTTGTCAAGTGTATATTGCACTATAAATTATAATGTATAATTTCGGTGTATAAAACGATAAAATTATATTGTAAAATATAGTTGAGGTGAATAGTATGTTTAAGATAAATAAAATAGAATACACGAACAAAACCTTCCGTATGCCCGTACCTTTGGTAAAAAAGCTTGAACGATTGGCGCAGAGCAACGGCGTTTCCTTGAACAATTTGGTTATACAGTGCTGCGAATACAGCATAGATAATATTTCCGATAATGATGAGAGCAGCAAGGACAGGTAGCCGCCAAAAAAAGCCCTTGGCTTCGGATTGAAATCAACCGAAAGCCAAGGGCTTTTATATTCAGTTTCAGGAATTATAGCTTGCCGCGTACTTTTCCAAAAGTCCGTGACGGATTATCCAGAGCTGAGAGGAAAGATCCACATAATATCTGTGCGGATTTTCAAAGCGCTTTACCTCATCCCATATTGTGTCAATCTGTTCGGCGCAGTAGCTGCGTATTTCGTCAAGCGGAGGACTGTCGTAAACCTGCTTCCCGCCGTCAAATATTTTCACAAGGAGCTTGCGCGCCGTAAAATTTTCGACGGTTTTGCGCTTCCATGTATTTTCGGGGTCAAAAATTTCATACGGCTTGCCGTCGTCTATTTCCTCGTCATGTTTGGTTATCACATCGGCTATGGCGTGATTGGTTTCGCGGTCATAAAGACGGTAAACCTGTTTAAAATCAGGAATTGTTATCTTTTGGATATTTTCGCTGATTTTAATCTTGGGTACAATTTTGCCCTCTTCCTCAACGGCGACAAGCTTATATACTCCGCCGAATACGGGAGAGCTTTTTGCGGTTATCAGTCTTTCGCCCACGCCGAAGGAATCAATGCACGCGCCCTGACTTATCGTATCGCGGATAATATATTCGTCAAGCGAATTTGACGCGACTATTGAACAGTCGGGATAACCTGCCGCGTCAAGCATTTTACGGGCTTTTTTGGAAAGATATGTTATGTCGCCGCTGTCTATACGAACTCCCTTTGGACGCTTGCCGAGGGGCTTGAGAACCTCGTCGAAAACCTTTATTGCATTGGGAATGCCGCTCTTTACGACGTTATAGGTGTCAACCAAAAGAGTGCAGGCGTCGGGATAAAGCTCGGCATACGCCTTGAACGCCTCATATTCGGAGGGGAACATCTGAACCCAGCTGTGAGCCATTGTTCCGAGAGCGGGGATTCCGAAATATCTGTCGCTTATTGTGCAGGCGGTACCGGAGCAACCGGCAATATAGGCCGCGCGCGCACCCAGAATCGCGCTGGAATAGCCGTGCGCGCGGCGGGAACCGAACTCCATTACGGAACGCCCCTGCGCGGCGCGAACTATGCGGTTCGACTTTGTGGCAATAAGGGTCTGGTGATTAATTGTCAGCAAAAGCATTGTTTCCACCATCTGCGCCTGAATAGCCGGGCCGCGCACCGTCAGCAGCGGTTCATGGGGAAACACGGGCGTACCCTCGGGGATTGCCCATACGTCGCAGCAAAATTTAAAATTTCTTAAATAATCGAGGAAATTTTCACCGAAGATTTTCTTGCCGCGGAAATATTCAATGTCCTCGTCGGTAAAATGAAGGCGGTTAAGATAGTCGATTACCTGTTCTATTCCTGCCATTACGGCAAAGCCGCCGCCGTCGGGAATGTTCCTGAAATACAGGTCAAAATAGCATATTTTGTCGCCCATACCGTTTTCAAAATAGCCGTTTGCCATTGTAAATTCGTAAAAATCAGCAAGCATGGTATAGTTTTCTTCTTCACGCCAGTTGGTTTTTATCGCAGTCTTTTTTTCCATTGACAGCTCCTTCTTTCCGATTTTTACGCGTTTTCAAGCGTGTCGCGCAGCCAAAATTCGCCTATGTCAAACGCGGCGTAAAGCCCCTCTCGCTTTGCCTTGCGGATTACCTTTTCCTTGCCGGTTCCGTTATTTGTGGACAATTCAATGCTCACCGAATCGGCAATTTCACTGTTGCCGACCTTTTTCTTGGAATTGATTGTGAAGATGACAATATATTTTTCCTTCATATCGCCGTAGTAAATTACATCTCCCCGACGAACCATCGGGATTCCGTTTACCGTAAAATATTTTTGTTCCTGCTGAGTTTGCTTTTCCATAACATTTTCCTCCTTGCATGGAATTACTTCTGCGCTAATTTAAACTATAACACAAATCCGTATAAAAATCAAGCGTTTTATTTCAAGGGAAAATATTTTTCT
>CAZICW010000043.1:0-14423 GCA_964537995.1 uncultured Oscillospiraceae bacterium | reverse complement strand
ACAAAAAAGAAATCAAGTACGCAGAAATTTTAAACATAGTATGATTTTTTATACTTGTATAAAAAACCGAACCCTCTGATGGAAGGTTCGGCAGAACAAAATGAATTTTATATACTCTCCGCTTTTTATGCGTTCTTTCCTTTTATGATTCCCGAAAGCGGCTTATACACGAACATGGTTATGAGCGAAACCGCCGCGCCCTTGATTATATTGAACGGAGCGACAGCCCATATCGCCATTGACGCGCAGCTTGTGATATGAGGATTTACGGCGGCTCCGGCGGCGATTATGCTTTCCAGCGGCATACCGAAAAGCTGTGCGTATTTAGGTATAAGATAAACCGCGTTGAAAGCGCTGCCGAATACCGTCATGGCAGCCGTTCCGGTCAAAAGAGAGACAACCGCGTTTTTGCGGCTTTTTTTCAAATGGTAAATTATCGAAGCCGGCACAATCATTGTGCATCCGATGAAAAAATTTGCGAAGTCGCCGACAAACGCTGTGGTCGTACCCTTCAGCGCAAGCTTCACAAGCACCTTTACCAGCTCAATCACAATCCCCGCCGTCGGGCCCATCGAAAACGCGCCGATAAGCACCGGCAGCTCGCTTAAATCCATTTCGTAAAACGACGGCGCTATAAACGGAACGGGAAATTCAAAAAACATCAAAAGTCCCGCCGCGGCCGCCAGCATAGCACAGGTAGCAATGCGACGCGTGGGGCGCATTTTTACAATTTTCTTTTTCAGAAAAGTTTTTTCCGCCAGTACGGATATGCCCGTCACAGCCGCCGCGACCGCAAGACATTCCGCCACAAATACGAGATTGTCTTTAAGAACATTCAAAAAATCATTCACGGATAAAGCTCCCTTTCTTAAAAAAATAAAAAGCTCCGAAAGAAAAATCGGAGCTTAAGAACAGCCGTACACAAAAAACACCTCTCTCCTCTCATCCGGACTGTACCGTTGGTTTTGGAATTTCACCAAATCCCGATTTGAACAACCGTCAAATCCTGCGTCAACACGCTCGCGGACTATACCGCCAGTCGGGAATTTCACCCTGCCCCGAAGATATTCGATTTTTAACCGCGGCAATTCCCCCGCCGCATAGATCAGTGTATCATTCTTTGTAAAGAATGTCAATATATAATTCCAAAAAATTCTTGCAAGCGTATCTTATCCGTGGTATAATTTATTTGAATTTATTCGCATTAATTACCGCGGAGGGAACGAAAATGCAAAAAGCTCTGAGCTACACTCGCCGTGCCGTGGACGACTACGGCATGATAAATGAAAACGACCGGATAACCGTCGGAGTTTCGGGCGGAAAGGACAGCCTTGCCCTGCTTGTGATTTTGGCGGAGCTGCGCAGATTCTATCCAAAGCCCTACAAGCTTTCCGCCGTAACGCTTGACCTCGGATACGGTGATATGGATTTTTCGCCGATAGCGGAGCTGTGCAAGAGCATCAATGTGGATTATCATATAAAAAAGACCGATATAAAGGAAATCGTGTTCGATATACGCAAAGAAAGCAATCCATGCTCTTTATGCGCAAAAATGCGGCGCGGCGCGCTGCATGACGCGGCGCTGGAAATAGGAAGCCGTACCGTTGCTCTCGGGCATCATAACGACGATGTGATTGAAACCTTTTTGCTGAGCCTGATATACGAGGGGAGGATAAACTGCTTTTCGCCCGTTTCCTTTCTCGACAGGAAGGGAATAACTCTGATTCGACCGCTGGTGTATATGCCCGAGCGCTATGTCTCCGGTCTGGCAAAACGGCTTTGTCTGCCCGTAGTGAAAAATTCCTGCCCCGCCGACGGAAAATCCAAGCGCGAATATATAAAACAGCTTATCGCCCGACTTGAAAGCGAAAACCATGGCATAAAAAAACGTTTGTTTACGGCGATTGTAAACGGGAACGTGGGCGGCTTCGGCGAATTTATCAACCCGCGGAAAGCAAATGAGCGCGAGCCGTGACCCTTCGCGGCTTAAATATGCGCTCCTTTAAGCTTTTCAAATGCCCGTTGTACGGGGCCTTGCGAAGCGGGGGACGTATATTATATTATTGATTATTATTAAAGAGACAACGCTCCGTCAAGCAAGCTTGACGGAGCGTTATGCGAAATTTTAGCCTTCTTACTTTGTTGTGTTCGCAAGCGACTGCTCGTAGGACTTAATCATGCTCTTAACCATCTGTCCTCCGACGCTGCCCGCTTCGCGGCTTGTGAGGTCACCGTTATATCCCTGCTTAAGATTAACACCGACCTCGCCGGCAGCCTCCATCTTGAATTTATCCATAGCCTCCCTTGCTTCGGGGACAAGCTGTCTGTTTTTGTTTTTGCTCATTTTTTGTTTCTCCTTCCAAAACAGTTTCTTCACAATTTTTAATTTTCGATTTATTATCTTCGGATTCGGCTTTGCCTCTTCCGGAGACGAAACTATTTTGTGCGGATATGAGCCTTTATAATCAGACAATTCATGCCATGAAAGCCTTTTTTTCTTTAAAAAATTCTTCAATCCTTTTTTTCAGATAAAAATTTTCCTCTTTTTCAAGAAAGGGATCCGCTTCAAGAGTGCGCGCGGCGGCGGCTCCGCTTTCCTTGAGGACGTCCATATCGGTCGCAAGACTGGCAATTCTCAGCTCCGGCAAGCCGTGCTGCCGATTTCCGAAAAATTCGCCGGGTCCGCGCAGCGCAAGATCCTTTTCGGCAATTTTAAGTCCGTCGTTGCTTTCGACCATGATTTTCATGCGCTCGATTACGGACTCGGAATAATTTTCCGTAAAGAGAATACAGTAGCTCTTGCTCTCTCCGCGTCCGACCCTGCCGCGAAGCTGATGAAGCTGGCTCAGCCCGAAGCGTTCCGCGTTTTCGATTATCATCATTGTCGCGTTCGGGACATTTACTCCCACCTCGATAACCGTGGTCGAAACCAGAACCGAAATTTCGTTTTTTGAAAAGGCATCCATAACGGCGTCCTTTTCCGCGGCCTTCATTCGTCCGTGCAGCAGTCCGACGCTCAGCTCTGGGAGGGCGTTTTTCAGTCTTTCCGCATATGCCGACGCCGCTTTCAGCTCCGCCGACGGATTCTCGTCAATCGCGGGACACACTATGTACGCCTGATGTCCCGCCGAAACCTCCCGCGCAATAAAGGCGTTTATCCGCGCTCTCATGCTCTCATCAACGCAGAAGGTATCGACTTTTTGCCGTCCGGGAGGCAGCTCGTCAACAATCGAAACGTCCATATCGCCGTACATTATAAGCGCCAAAGAACGGGGAATCGGCGTTGCCGTCATCGCCAGAAGATGCGGCAGCGTTCCCTTTTCGGTGAGCGCCCCGCGCTGTCTTACACCGAAGCGGTGCTGCTCGTCGGTGACGGCGAGAGCAAGATTACGGAACACAACGTCATTCTCTATTATCGCGTGTGTGCCGAAAAGAATCCGTATCTCGCCGCTTTGCAGTTCTTCGGTCAATTCCCGCTTTTGCTTCTTCGTCATAGCGCCCGTTATCGCCCTTGATTTTATACCCAGCGCGTCAAACAGCGGCGATAGTCCCTCGTAATGCTGATACGCAAGTATTTCCGTCGGAGCCATCATTGCCGCCTGAAAGCCGTTTTTTGCGGCAAGATACATGGCAATCGCGGCAATTATTGTTTTCCCGCAGCCGACATCGCCCTGAACCATACGGCTCATCGGACAGCCGCCCGACAGATCGGAGACTATATCTCCGAGAACTCTTTGCTGCGCTTGTGTCAGCGGATAAGGCAGCAGCGCGGTAAATTCCGAATAATCCGTATCCGTAAAAACATACGGCGACGCGCGGCGGCTTAAAAGCCGTTTGCTGCCGAGCGCGGTCTGAAGGATGAAAAATTCCTCAAACACAAGTCTCCTGCGCGCAATTTCCGCATTTTCAAAATTTTCCGGAAAATGTATTTCGTTGATTGCAAACTCCAGAGAGCAGAGATTGTTTTCCGCGCGGACGGATTTGGGCAGAGTTTCGGGGAGCGCGCCCTCCGTCAGCTTCAGCGCGTTAAGCACAGCCTTTCTTACGGTTCGCTGCGTCAATCCCGACGTAGAATGATATACCGGTACAACCGCCTTGTTAAACAGCTCGCGTCCCGCAGGCTCAAACTCCGGCGACACCATTTCCGTCCGCCCCATGACGGCGGAAATTTTTCCGTAAAACGTATAGCTCTGTCCCTGAACGAGCATATCCTTTACGAATCGGTTATTGAAAAAGGTAACGGGCAAAAAGCCGCTCTCATCACGGAGAGTGGCGCGGTAAATTGTTTTGCCCCCGCTTGTCGGACGGGACGAAACGGGCGTAAACACCGTTGCGGTTATGCAAACGGTTTCGCCGTCGCAAAGGTCGGCGATTTTCTTTTCCGCGCGCCTGTCCTCCAGCCGCATCGGATAAAATGTAAGCAAGTCCCAAACGGTGTAAATCCCCAGTTTATTGAATTTTTTCTCGGTTGCTCCGCCTATGCCCTTTATAACGCTGAGCGGAGCGGAAAGCGGAACAGACATTACAGCCTCCGTAAAAATCAGGAATTTTAATTGCTGTTATTGCTTTTTTTCATTATTTCGTATGTATGCCTGACGGCCTGCACCAGCAGCAGCCCGACCGCGGCAAAGCCGCCGGCAAGTATTCCTACTTCCTTCCATACGCTGCCGAATGTCGTCAGCGGCAGAAAAAGCCCCATCAATGCCGCCGCGGCAACATAAATCAGTCTAAAGCTCAGCCTCGCGTTCCACATCACAAGCTCCGCCGTAAACGCGGCAAGCGGGAATACGATATAATAGCAGATTACGCAAAAGCCGAACTCATCTCCCGTTATCGAATGAAAAAGCGGAAAGATTACAGCGGCAAGAAAAAGCAACACGGTCGCCGCGTAGCAGGCAATCACTCTTTTCACCGTAAGAACCTCCATTTCTTGCTCCGCACGAGCATAAACGGGAATTAAGGAAGCGCAAGCCCCCTGCTTATTCCACGGAAATTATATAATAGTACACGGGCTGACCGCCGCTGTACACAAGCACATCCGCGTCGGGGAAGGCCGCCTCCAGCCTCTCCGCAAGCGCGGCCGCCTCCTCCTCGGTCACATCCGCGCCGTAATATACGGAAATAACCTCGCTGCCGCTGTCGGCAATACCTCCGACAAGCTCCGCCGCCGTATCCTCAAGCCTTTCGCCGACGGAAACAATTTTGCTGCCGGAAAGACCGAGATAATTTCCCTTGGCAATGTCAACGCCGTCAATGCTGGTGTCGCGGACGGCAAATGTCACGCTGCCGCTTTTTACCGTGCCGACGGCAGTCTTCATAAGCTCAAAAAGCTCTTCGGGAGAAGCGTCCGGCACAAATGCCATGGCTGCGGCAATTCCCTCGGGAACGGAACGCGACGGAACGACAAATATTTTTCTGTCGGTCAGATACTGCGCCTGCTCGGCGGAAAGGATAATGTTTTTATTGTTCGGAAGAATTATAACATTTTTTGCGTTGGTCTTGTTGGCGGCGGCAAGAATATCCTCCGTCGAGGGATTCATAGTCTGTCCGCCTTCGATAATTTCCTCAACGCCAAGCTCCGCGAAGCTCTTCGCAAGTCCCTCGCCGGCGGCAACGGCAATAATTGCCAGCTCCTTTTCCGGTTTGGGAGCTTCCTCGGGTTCGGGAGCGGCGTCTGACTGCTGCGCGCCGCCGGCAAGACGGCTGTGCTGCTGCTTCATATTGTCAATTTTTATATTCACCATTTCGCCGAGCCTGACAGCCTGTTCAAGCACATATCCCGGATTGTTTGTGTGGATATGTACCTTAACAATATCCTCCTCGTCAATTATGAGCATACAGTCGCCCTTGCCCTCGATAGCGCTTCGGAAAGCATCGGCAGAGGAAGACGGAACCGCCTTATTTACTATAAATTCCGTACAGTAAGCATACTTTATTTCCTCGGTCTTTACGGATTGCTGCGGATTTCGGGGAGCTTCCGTCTTGGCCGCGGAGTCAACCGCCTTAAGCTCGACGGCTTTACCGTCCAGAGCTTCGGAAAAGCCCTGAAGCACGAACATAAGTCCCTGCCCGCCCGCGTCAACGACGCCGGCCTGCCGAAGCTGAGGCAGAAGCTGCGTGGTTTTCGCGAGAGTTTTATTGCCTGTGCTTATAACGGCGTCAAAAAATTCCGCAAAATCCTCTCCCGCAAACTCCTCCGCCGCCTGAGCGCACTTGCGGACGACGGTCAATATTGTTCCCTCGGTGGGCTTCATCACAGCGCTGTACGCCGTATCCGAGCCGAAACGCAGCGCCGCCGCAAGCTCTGCGGTCGTTACGGTTTCATGCCCTTTAAGTCCCTTGCTTATTCCGCGGAAAATCTGAGAAAGTATAACTCCCGAATTGCCGCGCGCGCCGCGAAGAGTCGCCTTCGCCACGGCTGACGCCGCGTCGGAAACCGAAGAATAGCTGTTCGCGTCAATTTCCTTTGCCGCGTTCATAAATGTCAGCCCCATATTTGTCCCCGTATCTCCGTCCGGCACGGGAAAAACATTGAGCGCGTCAACGGCTTCCCGATTTTCATTCAGCTTGTTTGCGGCGGAAAGAATCATGTT
Organism: uncultured Oscillospiraceae bacterium; assembly: GCA_964537995.1. GTDB lineage: Bacteria > Bacillota > Clostridia > UMGS1883 > UMGS1883 > JAFLUQ01. The sequence goes on along the minus strand of CAZICW010000043.1, from coordinate 7,830 downwards.
TTTGAACAGAGCCGCGTCAATTTGATTAATCATGGATTTCCCTCCTTAATCGTTTGCGGCCCGAACGCTCTCAACATAAACGTTTATGCTTCCTACCTCAAGCCCTGTTATAGCCGTGACCTGATATCTTACATTGTGCATTATGCTTTCGCAGATTGCGTTTATGTTCACGCCGTACTGCACAATTATATGGAGATTCAGATTTAACGCATCGTTTTCGTCGAAGCTCACCTGAATACCCTTGCTTATGTTGCCCGATTTAAGAAGATTTACAATACCGTCCTTTGTGTTTTTGAACGCCATTCCGACAACGCCGTAGCACTTTGTCGCCACGCTTCCGGCAATCGCGGAAATGACGCTGCTGCTTATGGTTATGCTTCCGTATTCGTTTTCAAAAATGCCTGCCATGTCTGCGCCTCCGATTTCTGTATATTTATTTATTTTTCAATTTCTATTTTTTATTATACCCAAATTCAATTATATTGTCAATACATTGAAGCCCTTCTCGAAAAAAAGTGCGGGATTTTTGCAGGTAAATATTATTATTTGATTTTTATCGGCATATTTAAGCAAAATATCAATTGCGCGGCCTTGCCGCTCCTCATCATACTGCGCGAACGGATCGTCTAAAATCAGCGGCGGCGCGTCATCGGGAAACAACGCTTCGGCGGCGGAAAGTCTGAGCGCCAGATAAAGCTGGTCGCGCGTTCCGCCGGAATATCGGTCAAGCTCATGGGAACCGTTTTCATAGACCGTAAGATTAAGTCCCTCGTCGGCGAAAATGTTTACCTCCCGACCCATTATTTCCGCCGCTCTGCGGGAAATATCATTCGACATACGCGGCAGCCAGATTTCACTCAGCCGACGGAGAGCGCTTTTTATGCCCTCTTCGGCGTCGTTTATGTCGCAAAGGCGCTGCTCCTGCTCGGAAATTTCCCGTTTCGCTTCGGCAATATCGGCGTCGTAGGCATTGGGATTCGCGGCGGCCGCCCTTTCCGTTTCCGCCTTTACGCGCCACAGCGCGTCCGCGGTTCCGTCAAGCCTTTTGCGCGCGGCCTCGGCTTTGTTTTTATCGGTTCGCTCCTCCGTTTTCAGGTAGGAAATGACAGCCGAAAGCTCACTATACTCATTTGTCAGCCGCGTAAGCTCATTTTCGGCGCGCTCCGCTTCTCCGGCATCCGTATCGTTTATCAATGCCTTGGCTTCACGGTAGGAATTTATCCCGTTTTCTTTAAAGCGCTTGCATTGATTTATTCCGAGCCGGATAAACGCCGCAAACATCACGGCAAAGCACAAAGGCGCAATCGCCGTTATAAATTCACGGCTAAGCAACAGCGCCGCGGCGATTACCGCAAAAGCAAGCGCAAGCGCCGCGCAAATCCATTTCATGGCAAAGCTCAGCGGAGCGACATCAGCCGCGATCTTTGCCTTCTGTTCCCTCTGCGTCGCTCTTGACAGGCTTTCCTTCGCGGCGGCGAGCTGTTCGTCCAATTCGCTAAGAGCCTTCTCCTTTTGGCTTATTTCCTCGGTATAGTCCTTTTTCCCCGTTTCCGCAAGCTTATCCGCGGCGGCATTGTATTCCTCCGTAAGCCGCGAAAGCTTTTCGTTGAGCTGAGGAAGCAGACTTCTGTCAGCTTCCGCGGCGTCTCTTTTCAGCAGCAGGGAATTTAACCTTTCCCGCGCCATATCCAATTCTCCCTTGTATTTCCCGCGCGGATTCGTTATCAGTCTTCGTTTGTCGCCAAGCTCCTTCAGCGCCTCGTCCACTCTTGCGCCGTCGCTGCCGAATGCCGCCTCACGCAGAGCGGCGGCGAGGTCGGCGCCCCTGTCGAAGGCCGCCGATTGCTGTTCCATAAAGGCGGTACGCTCGTATACGTCCTCGTCGGCAAGACCGGGCAGTCTGTCTGTGACCTCGCCCGTCGAAGAGCAAAGCACGCTCACCTTGTCGCTTTTCGCCGAGGCTCCTATGCTGCGGCGGAGAAGATATTCCTTGCCGTCGCGCTCTACCGTCATTTCGCCCTCGACGGCTCCGCCTTCCCACGGAATATAACGCTTTCTATCCCCCGACGCGCGGCGCGCGCCGAAAAGCATGAGTCGTATAAACGCCGCAACCGTACTTTTTCCCGCTTCATTTTTTCCGAAAATCACCGTTTTATCGCCGAGTTCAATTTCCCTTCCGCTGAATTTTCCGAAGGAGATAAGATTTATTTTTTTAATTTTCAAAGCTCTCCACCTCTTCCGGTCAGCGCCTTTACCGCCGCTTCAAGGGCGCGCGGCTTGTCCTTCAGTTCATCGCGCAAAATTCTCATAAACGGACTGTCCGTTTCGGCGGCAGCCTCTCGCCTTACCTCAATGTAAAACGCCTTCTTCTCCAGCCGCGCTTCAACATATCCGAGAGGAAGTTCGCCGCCGCAGATTATGATTCTGTACAGATTACGGCTGTCCAGTCTTTCCTCTATGGCGCTTATCATTTCGTTTTCGTCGGAATAGTCCGAAGCGTATACGCGGATTTCCTCAAAGCGGGGAGCATTGGAACGGATAAAGCTTATTTCCGCATTGCGGTCGATTTCGCCGCTCACAAAGCCCTTTTCCCCGATTTCGTCAAAGCCCCTCCCCATAAGGCAGCCGCTGTAGCATACGGTTGTTTTTCCTATGCGCTCACAGCTATGGCTGTGGATATGACCGAGAGCCGCATAGTCAAAGCCGCTTTTTTCAAGCTGCCGCGCAGTCACGGGATTGCAGTCGTTCCCTCGGAGATTGGCGTGAAGGCAAAGGAAATTGATTTTCCCCTCCTCGGCAACAATTCCCTCCATAAGCGGTGTCTCCTGAAAACGGGAGGAAAAGCTTTGTCCGTAAACATTGGCATTCAGCTCCGGTATGTAAATTTTCTCCGCCTTGTCCGACGAAAATATATGCGCATTTTTGCATTCCATGCCGGCTATGCCAAAATCATGATTGCCGAGAGCCAGAAATACCCTCGTATTTTCAAGACGCTCTATTCCGTTTTTCAAAAGCTCGATATCGGCTGCCGACGGCGACGGAGAATCAAAAATATCTCCGCTGAGAAAAAGCAAATCCGCTCCGAATTCCACGCAGTATTCGATTAAAGCGTCAAGCTCCGCCGCCAAGCTTTTTTTCAGCAGCTCCGCCCGTCGAGGGTCAATGCCGCCGAATACGGTTCCCAAGTGCAGATCCGCGCTGTGAACAAAGCGTATTTTCCCGTTTTTCATTCCGCAGCACCCCTATTCCTTTCAATATTATGATTTTTCGGTTCACGCATTTATTATATCAATTTTTCTCAATAATTTCAAGCCGTGAATAAATTTAAACAGCATTTTTTAAACAATATTTTTTACCCTGTCAAATTACATGACACAAAATTTTAACAAAAATTTTTGCTCAACAGCTCTTGACATTTGTCGGAATTCATAGTATTATAATTATGCGATGTTTGGCGAGTATTTCTTGCCATTACATAAGAAAACAACCGGTCGGCGAGGGTCGGTTGTTTTTTTTGTCAGTCGTCCATATGCTCCCTTCCCCAGCGGCAAAGGTCAAGCATAATCGGAGAAAGGCTTCTTCCTTTATCTGTCAGCGAATACTCCGTTTTCGGCGGGACAACGGGGTAAACCTTCCGCTCGATAAGATTGTCGCTTTCCAGCTCACGGAGCTGTTGTGTAAGCATTTTCGCGGTTGACTGAGGAATAAGCCTTTGAAGCTCACTGAATCGCAGCGTCCCTCCGATGAGGTGCCAAAGAATTATTGCCTTATATTTTCCTCCTATCATTTTGATTGTGTGTTCGATCGGGCAGTTATATTCCCCGCATTCGCAGCAGTTTGCGGTCGGCATAGACATAAAAATCTTCCTTTTTTAATATTTTTATAGTTTCTTTTTTGATAGTATATTACTTTAAAGTGCGTTCTTGCATTTTTGAAAAGCATCTGTTATAATTATACCACAGCCAAATAAATATTTCAATAGCGGGCATAATTATTTTTTCATTCGGAAAAATATTGATGAAAATATATTTTTTCGGAGGATAATAATTATGGTAAGAACCGACTTGGCGGTAGAGGTGCGGGAAATGCACGGAGACGGTATTTCCGGCGTTGTCAGCCGCACCGAGAAGCGCAGCGGCGCCGAGGTCACAATCGTTGAAATAACCTCTCCCGAGGGCGCTGAAAAAATGGGCAAGCCCATGGGTGTTTATGTTACGGTCGAGGTTGAAAATCTCGAAAATTCGGGCGGACGGAAGACTGCCTCCGATATTCTGGCGGGCGAGCTTAAGCTCATGATGAAGGGAAAAGATTGCCGTCATGTGCTTGTCGTCGGTCTTGGAAACGCTCATATAACTCCCGACAGCATAGGCGCTACGGCGGCGGAGCAGATTTTCGTTACGCGTCATCTTCGTCGGTATATTCCCGAGGAATTCGGCTCCGCCCGCGAGGTCAGCGCAATTACGCCCGGAGTTTTGGGACTTACGGGAATCGAAACCGGCGAAACCGTACTCGGCGTGGCGGAAAAAATTTCTCCGACGCTGATTATCGCAATAGACGCTCTCGCGTCCCGAAGCATGGAGCGCATCGGGCGGACTCTCCAGCTCACGGATACGGGCATAAGCCCGGGAAGCGGAGTCGGGAACAGCCGCCGTGAGCTTTCCGAAAAAACGCTCGGTATTCCCGTTATCGCGGTCGGAGTTCCGATGGTCGTTGACGCCGCAACGGTAGCCTCCGACGCAATACGAATTCTCATAGGAAAACTGAAAGAGGATGCCGCCGACGGCGAGGTCGCGGGACTTCTCGGAAAAATGGAAGAAAATGACCGCTACAGTGTCCTTTACGATGCATTGGAGCCTCTGTCGGCAAATATGTTCGTAACTCCGAAGGATGTTGACACTCTTGCCGACCGCGTGTCGGAGGTTCTGCGCGGAGGAATAAACAAAGCTCTGCACGGCGAAAAATTTGAAATTTTTTATTAAAGCTGTTGCATTACGGAAAAATTTGTGTTATCCTTAAGGGTACGGAAAGGGGCGTCTTATAAATGGTTTATTTTGACAATGCGGCGACCACAAGGGTAAAAAAAGAGGTACTGGATGCGATGCTTCCTATCTTTACGGAAAATTTCGGCAATGCGTCCTCAACATACACAACTCCCGGTCAGGACGCGCGCGGCGCGCTGTCCGACGCGCGAAGCACGGTTGCCGCCGCAATAAACGCCGATGAAAGAGAAATCTATTTTACGGGCGGCGGAAGCGAATCGGACAACTGGGCAATCAAGGGCTATGCTTTGAAAAATTCGGCCAGGGGAAATCATATAATAACCACAACCGTCGAGCATCACGCCGTGCTGCACACCTGTGAATTTCTCGAAAAGCACGGCTTTGAGGTAACATATGTTCCCGTTGACAGCGAAGGCATGGTACACGTCGATGACATTGAGAGAGCAATCACCGACAAAACGATTCTTGTCTCGGTGATGTTCGCGAACAATGAAATCGGAACGATAAATCCGATAAAGGAAATCGGCGCGCTCTGCCGTTCCAAGGGAATTGCGTTCCATACCGACGCGGTTCAGGCGGTCGGAGCGGTACCGATTGACGTTAAGGACATGAATATTGATATGCTTTCCATGTCGGGACACAAATTCCACGGCCCGAAGGGTATAGGCGCGCTTTACATCAAAAAGGGTCTGCGGCTCGACAATCTCATCCACGGCGGCGCGCAGGAAAGCGGCAAAAGAGCCGGTACGGAAAATGTACCCGGAGCTGTCGGACTTGCGGCCGCGCTGAAGCTGGCGGTTGACAGTATGGATGAAAAAACCGAAAAGATTACCGCCATGCGCGACAAAATAATTGACACAATTCTTGCCGAGGTGCCTTATGTCCGTCTTAACGGTCACCGCACAAAGAGGCTGCCCAACAACGTCAGCATCTGTTTTCGCTATATTGAGGGCGAGTCGCTGCTGCTCAGCCTTGACATGAAGGGCTTTGTCGTTTCAAGCGGAAGCGCCTGTACATCGGGTTCTCTCGACCCGTCCCATGTGCTTCTCGGGATCGGTCTGCCGCACGAAATTGCCCACGGTTCGATGCGTGTAAGTCTCAGCGACGAAAATACAATGGAGGAGGTTGACTCCTTCCTCCGCGAGCTGCCTCCGATTGTAAAGCGGCTCAGAGCAATGTCACCATTATTCGAAGGAGTTGAAAATAAATGAGCAACGGAAAAACATACAGCGACGAGGTTATGGATCATTTTGCCCATCCCAGAAACGTCGGTGAAATCGAGGACGCGAATGCCGTCGGCACCGTCGGCAACGCGAAGTGCGGCGACATTATGAAAATGTATATGAAGATTGAGGACGGCATAATCAAGGACGTCAAATTCAAGACCTTCGGCTGCGGCGCGGCAATTGCCACAAGCTCGATGGCTACGGAGCTTGTGAAGGGAAAAACAATCGAAGAAGCCCTGAAGCTTAGCAACAAGGCGGTAATAACGGCTCTCAAAGGGCTTCCGCCCGCCAAAATACATTGCAGCGTGCTTGCCGAGGACGCAATCAAGGCGGCGATTGACGACTACTACAGCCGTCAGGGAATACAGCGCGAGGGCGCGGCCTGCGACGGCGAATGCAGCGCCTGCTCTCTTGCGCACGAACACGGTATGGATGTTGAGGACGCCGAGGACGAGGAAGGCAAAGAGGAATAACAATGTACACTGCCGACGATAACCGCTACAATACAATGGAATATAAACGCTGCGGCAGGAGCGGGCTTCTCCTTCCGCGCGTCGCGCTCGGTCTGTGGCACAATTTCGGCAGCGTTGACAGCTTCGAAAACGCGAAGGCAATGCTTTTAAAGGCGTTCGATTTGGGCATAACGCATTTCGACCTTGCCAACAACTACGGCCCCGTTGGCGGCAGCGCCGAAGAAAATTTCGGGCGCGTAATTTCCGGAGAGCTTCGTCCCTATCGGGATGAGCTGATAATTTCCACCAAGGCCGGATACGGTATGTGGCAGGGGCCGTACGGGAATTTCGGCTCACGCAAATATCTCATGGCAAGCCTTGACCAAAGTCTTAAGCGCATGAAGCTGGATTACGTTGATATTTTCTACCATCACCGTCCCGACCCCGATACTCCCGTTGAGGAGACAATGAACGCTCTCAGCGACATTGTCCGTCAGGGGAAGGCGCTGTATGTGGGGCTTTCCAACTATAACGCCGAGCAGACACGCGCCGCGGCGAAAATTCTCGCCGAGAACAAAACCCCGCTGCTGATACATCAGCCGCGCTATAATCTTCTTGACCGCCATGTCGAGGCCGACGGGCTTTTCTCCGTGCTTGACGAAGCGGGCGCCGGCAGCATTTGCTTCAGTCCCTTGGCGCAGGGTGTGCTGACCGACAAATATTTACGCGGCGTTCCCAAGGACAGCCGCGCCGCAAGAAATCAGTTCCTCCGCGAAGACAGCCTTACTCCCGAGCTGCTTGCCAAAGTCGAAAGGCTCAATGCCATCGCCGCCGGACGGGGGCAGTCTCTCGCAAGGCTCGCGCTTCAATGGGCTCTCCGCCGCGTAACAACCGTGCTTGTCGGCGCAAGCCGCCCGCAGCAGCTTGAAGAAAACGTCAAAGTACTTAACGATAAGCCCTTCACCGCCGACGAGCTTCAAGCCATAGACGACGCAATAAAATAAACGGCTCATTCAAAAATCCGAGACTGAACCTCGGATTTTTTTGTTATTCCTCATAACAGTTTCCCGCTTGCCGGAAAGCATAGAAAAATCAAAGCTCCGGCGTGAGGGTCGCCGGAGCCTTTATATTAATGGGAGTAATCCCCCTTGT